>NZ_JAELTJ010000006.1 GCF_016428805.1 Achromobacter sp. ASV32 | reverse complement strand
CTGGCCAGCGACACCGTCATCATGGGCATCATCGTCATTGGCGTATTCGCCTTCGCCTTTGACCTGCTGGTGCGGTATCTGGAGAAATTCGCGATTCCCTGGAAGGGACGCCTCTGACGCCGAGGCCCGGCGCACGCCGGGCTGCCGGGGCTCAGAACGCCAGCCTGGCCGATCTCCCGTTCCATTTTTCCATCGGCGCGCGCAACCCGGCCCGCCGACAGGGCAATCCCGCATTCCGCCCCCTCTTGCGCTCCTCTATTCTGGGATTTCGCCCCGCGCCCAGGCCGGCCCCACGTGCCGGCACGGCCCGGGTGCGATGCCACTACAAGGAGCCGCCATGTCCAGCCAGGCCTCGATGCTCAAGCCTGTGTTGTGGGAACGCCTGTTCGAACGGGAAAGCGCGCCCAACCTCAGCCTGCAAGGCCGCGTGCGGCAGATGCTGGTGTCGGCCATTCTCAGCGGCCATCTGCCGCCCGGCGCGCCGGTGCCCTCCAGCCGCTACCTGGCCGACCAGTTGCGCATCGCCCGCAACACCGTGGTGTTCGCCTACCAGCAGCTGGTCAGCGAGGGTTACCTGGAATCGCGCGAGCGCAGCGGCCATTTCGTCAGCGCCGACGTGCTGCAAGGCCGCGCGGCGCAGCACCCCGACCCTTACGCCGTCAACGCGGCGGCCGACGCCGTGCGCTGGAACGAACGGCTGCGTTTTCGGCCCAGCCGCCAGCGCAACATTGTCAAACCGCAAGACTGGCAAAAGCAGCCCTACCCGTTCGTCTATGGCCAGTTCGACCAGGACCTGTTTCCCACCGCAGAATGGCGCGAGTGCTGCATCAAGGCCTTGTCGGTGCTGGACATCCGCAGTTGGGCACCGGACCTGATCACCCACGACGACCCGGCGCTGATCGAACAGATCCGCACACAGGTGCTGCCGCGCCGCGGGGTGTGGGCCGACGCCGAGGAAATCGTCATCACCGTGGGCGCGCAGCATGCCTTGTATCTGCTGGCCGACCTGCTGGTCAACGAAGACACCGTGGTCGGCATGGAAGACCCCGGCTACCCGGACGCGCGCAACATCTTTGCCAGCCACACCCGCCACCTGCTGCCGCTGCCGGTGGACGGCCAGGGCCTGTGCACTGGCACCCATCTGCTGGGCTGCGACTACATTTTCGTGACGCCGGGCCATCAGTGCCCCACCACCGTCACCCTGTCCGAAGCGCGCCGCGAGACGCTGCTGACGCTGGCACGCCAGGCCGACAGCCTGATCATCGAAGACGACTTCGAAAGCGAAAGCCGCTGGGGCGCAGGCGCGATCCCGGCCCTGAAAAGCCAGGACCGCGATGGCCGCGTGATCTACGTGGGCAGCCTGGCCAAGTCGTTCGCGCCCGGCCTGCGCATCGGCTATATCGTCGCGCCGCGCGAACTTGCCGCCGAACTGCGGGCGCTGCGCCGCCTGATGCTGCGCCACCCGTCGGCCTACATCCAGCGCGCGTTCTCGCTGTTCATTTCGCTGGGACACCATCATTCCCTGCTGCGCCGGCAGTCGCAGTCCTACCAGCAGCGCGGCGCCGAATTGACCGCGGCGCTGGCGCGCTGGCTACCCGACTTCACGGCGGTGCCCATCACGGGGTCGTCGTCGTGCTGGCTGCAGGGGCCGGCCTGGCTCGACGCCACCGAACTGTCGCACGCTGCGTTGGCCGAGGGCGTGGTGGTGGAACCGGGAAATGTATTCTTCATGGACGGCGCCAGCGCGCCGCGCAATTTCCTGCGGGTGGGCTTCACGTCAATCCGCGCCGAACACATCGGGCCCGGGATTGAAAAGCTGGCGCAGGTGGTGCGCCGCTACCGCCTGCGGGCGGCGGCTTGACGGCGCCCGCAGGCAGACGCCTGGCGCCGTTGCGTAAACGGCGCCATGGCGCCTGGCATCAGAGGATTTCGTCGCGCAGGTAGTACCAGCGGTACAAAAGCGCCTGGCCCAGCCGGCGAAACGGCGCGAACAGGTGACCGGGCAGCGGCGAGTCGTAGATGGGCAAGTCCCAGGCCACGCCGTCCTGCCCCATCATGCGCTGCGCCAGGCGGCGCCCGGCGTGGGCCGAGAACGCCACGCCATTGCCGCCGTAGCCGAAGGCATAGAACACCCGCTGCGCCGGATCGGGCTGTGTGATGCGCGGCATCATGTCGTGGCTGACATCCACCCAGCCCCACCACGAATAGTCCACCTCGACCCCGCGCAGCGACGGGAACTTGCGCGCCAGGCCGTTGCGCAGCAGCGCCAGGTGGCGCGGATGCTGCGCGTCGGCGCCGCGCAGCGCGCTGCGGCTGCCGATCTGCATGCGGCCGTCGGGCAGCAGCCGGTAATAAAAGCGCAGCGTGCGCGTGTCGGTGATGAACACCGTGCTTTTCAGGCCGGCGCGCTCGCGCTCGGCCGGCGTCAGCACCCGCGTCACCATGGAATTGGACAGCACCGGCATGATGCGGTTGTCCAGCAATCCGTTCACACCCTGCGCGGTATAGCCACCGGTGGCAAAGGCCACGCGCTTGGCCCGCACGGTGCCGCCGGGCGTCTGCAGGCGGTAGCCGCCGGCCGCTTCGGTCCAGCCCAGCACGGGGCTGCCCGGATGGATGCGTACGCCCAGCGCGCGCGCCTGCCGCATGTAGCCATAGGCCAGCTTCAGGGGGTGCACGCCCACCCCGTCGGGCTCGTGCATGGCGCCCACGGCCTCGTGATCGTCGACGTAGCGTTCGCGCAGTTCGGCCTTGTCCAGCATGCGCGTGTCATAGCCGAACTGTTCGCGCATCACGCGGGCCTCGTTACGCAGGAACACCATTTTCTTTTCGCGATGCGCGGTGTACAGATGGCCGCCGGGCTGGGCATCGCAGTCGACCTGCGCCACCAGGCTCTTCCAGTACTCGAAGCCTTCGCGGATCTCGGCGTCGAGCCGGCGCGCGGTGTCCAGCCCCCAACGTTCGATCCATTGCGACCGGTACAACCGCCCCGACGCATTCTGGCCCTGTCCGCCATTGCGGCTGGTGCAGCCCCAGACCGCGCGGTTGGCTTCCAGCACCACTGCCCGCACGCCGTAGTCGCGCGCCAGCGCGAGCGCGGCCGACAGCCCGGTAAAGCCCGAGCCGACAATGACCACGTCGGCGTCGATGTCCCCCTGGATCGGGCCGTCGTCGGCCGGCGGCGGCCCGGCCGTGTCGACCCAGTAGGTCGGCGCGTAGTCCTGCCCGCGGCCCGGCGGCGACACCAGCGGATCGTAGGTGGGGTTGTAGGCGCTGGCGGCGGGGCTGGCGGCGTCCGGGGAATCAAAAGGCATAGCGGTATCCATGCGGCGGGGTCCGGTAGCGGTGAGCGGGGTCGGGGCGCGATGGCGGCCGGGGAAATCGGCGGGTCAGCCGCGCGCCGGCAAGGCCGGGCGCTGCTTGCGGAACGCGTTCTTGACGCGGATCTTGCCGCTCTGGAAGGTGAAGACGTCGACCATGTCGGCCTCGATGCGCGAGCCGTCGGCGGCGGTGCCGCTGAAGGTGGATTCGGACACGCCCCGGTCTCCCGCCACCCAATGGCGGCTGTTGTTCCATTGCGCGTCCGGGAAGTTCTTCCAGGCCGCTTCGAACGCCGTGCGCACCGCCTCGCGGCCGGTATGGCGCGCGCCCCAGCGTTCGGGACCGCCCACGGTTTCAAAGACGCAGTCATCGCTCATGAAAGACATCAAGGCATCGATATCGTGGCGATTCCACGCGGCTGCGAACTCGGCCAGCATGTCCACGGTGACGGTCTGGTGCATTGCCTACCCTCCTCGATCGGCGGGCGCGACATGCGCCTGCGCGGTAAGTCCAAGGTACGCGGGGGGTCCGGCAGGGTCTAGAACCAGACGCGGCAAATCGCTTGCACCAGACAGGGGCCCGGGGCTTGCCAGTGCGAGGCTCCCTTTCGTGTCAACAGGCCCTAGCGTTGCGCTGCCAGCGCGCGGGCATACAGCACCGCCACGGCGCAGCTGTTGACCCGCGCCTCGACCGAATCCGAGCGGCTGGCCAGCAGCACCGGCACGCGCGTGCCCAGCACCAGACCGGCGGTGCCGGCGCCGGCCAACCAGGTCAATTCCTTGTAGAGCATGTTGCCGGCCTCGATGTCCGGCACCAGCAGGATGTCGGCGTCGCCCGCGACGGGCGACACGATGCCCTTCTGTTCCGCCGCCTGACGCGAGATGGCGTTGTCGAAAGCCAGCGGGCCATCGACCAGACCCCCACGGATCTGCTGGCGGTCGGCCATCTTGGACAGCGCCGCCGCATCCAGGGTGGCCGGCATGGCGGGGTTGACCGACTCGGTGGCGCACAGCACCGCCACCTTGGGCCGCGCCACGTCCAGGGCGCGCGCCAGGTCGATGGCGTTCTGGACGATGTCGGCCTTTTCGGCCAGCGTGGGCGCGATGTTGACGGCGGCATCGGTCAGGATGAACAGCTTGGCATACGCTGCCACCGACATCACGAACGCATGGCTGATGCGCCGGCCGGTGCGCAGGCCTGCCTCGCGCGCCACCACCGCCCCCATGAAGTGGTCAGTGTGCAGGCTGCCCTTCATCAGCATGCCCGCCTTGCCGTCGCGCGCCAGGGCCGCCGCCACCGCGGCGGCCTGCCGTTCGTCGTCGGGCGTGTCGACGATTTCCAGCGAGCCGGCGCGCAGGCCCATCTCGGCCATCAGCGCGGCCAGCCGGGCTGCGGGCCCGACCAGCAGCGGCTCGATGTAGCCGGCCTCCTGCGCTTGCACCGCCGCGCCCAGGCTGGCCGTGCACAGCGGATAGGCCACCGCCGTGCGTACCCGCCCGGCCGACAGCGCCGCCGCCCGCAGCGGCTCGAACAAGCGGTCGGCGGCCATGGCCTAACGCACCGGATCGATCGACAGCGGCACTTCGCCCGGCTGGAACGGCTGGTTGACGTAGCGCTTGTACTTGTCCAGCAAGCGCAGCGGCTGCTTGAGCGCGTCGCGGCGGAACGGATCGCCCAGCTCCTGGCTGACCATCATTTCCAGCACCGTAGTCTTGCCCTCGGACTGCGCCTGGCAGGCCGCCTGCAGGGCCGCGCCCACCTGGTCCGAATGTTCGACGCGGATGCCCTCGGCGCCCATGGCGCGGGCCAGCTCGGCGAAGTTCGGGTTCAGGAGATTGCTGCCGACGAAGCGGCGGCCGTAGAAGTCCACCTGGTTCTTCTTTTCCGCGCCCCACTGGCCATTGTGGAACACCACCGCCGTGACGGGGATACGCTCGCGCACGCAGGTCAGGAGCTCCTGGAAGCTCATGCACCAGGCGCCATCGCCCACGTAGGCCACCGCCGGCCGATCGGGCCGGCCGAGCTTGGCGCCGATCAGCGCCGGCAAGGCATAGCCGCAATTGCCGAAGCTCATCGCGGCCAGCATGGAGTTGGGTTCGTCGAAACGCAGGTAGCTGTTGGACACCGAGCAGATGTTGCCGATGTCGGTGGACACCATGGCGTGCTTGGGCATGGCGCGTTCCAGCTCGCGCAGCATGCGGCGCGGATGCATGCGGCCGCCGCCGTGCTCGATGATGTCCAGGCTCCAGTCGTCGCGTTCGTGCGACCAGTCGTCCAGTTCCTTTTCCCAGGCGCTCTTCTGGCTGGCAATCTGGTCGCGGCGGGCCTCGCGGGTGGCCTTGCAGGCCACGTCGCGCGCTTGCAGCTTGGCGGTCAGCGCGGCCGCGGCCGGCTTGGCGTCACCGCAGATGCCTACGGACACCGGCCGCATCAGGCCCAACATGCGGTGGTCGGCGTCGACCTGGATGATGCGCGCGCCCTGCGGCCAGTAGTCCAGCCCGTGCTGCGGCAAGGTGCCGAACGGCCCCAGGCGCGTGCCCAGGGCCAGCACCACGTCGGCTTGCGACAGCAGCTTCATGCCGGCCTTGGACCCCTGATAGCCCAGCGGCCCGCACCAGAGCGGATGGCTGGCCGGGAAGGCGTCGTTGTGCAGATAGCTGGTGACGACCGGCGCGCCCAGCAACTCGGCCAGCGCCACGCATTCGGCCTGGCCGTCCGAGAACAGCACGCCGCCGCCGGCGACGATGACCGGGAACTTGGCCCCTGCCAGGAGACGGGCCGCGGCCTCCAGGTCTTCTTCCGAACCCGGGCCGCGGCGGATGCGGCGCGGCTCGGGAATGGCCACGTCGATTTCGCCATAGAAGTAATCGCGCGGGATGTTCAGCTGGGTGGGGCCGCGCTCGGCCATGGCGTTGTCAAACGCCTTGGCGGTGAATTCCGCCATGCGGTCGGGGCGGTTGACGTGCGCCTGGTACTTGGTGATGCGCGAGAAGATCGGCAGTTGCTCGGTTTCCTGGAAGCCGCCCAGGCCCATGCCCGACGTGCCGGTCTCGGGCGTGATCGCCACGACCGGGCTATGGGCCCAGTAGGCCGCGGCCACGCCGGTGACGAAATTGGTGATGCCGGGGCCGTTCTGCGCGATGCACACGCCATGGCGGCCTGTCACGCGCGAATAGCCGTCGGCCATGTGGGCCGCGCCCTGCTCATGCACGGTGGGCACGAAGCGGATGCCGGCGGCGGGAAACAGGTCCAGCGCGTCCATGAAGGCCGAGCCGACGATGCCGAAAACGTCCTTGACGCCCTGCGCCACCAGCGTTTCGACGAACGCCTCGCTGGGGGTCATGTGTTGCTTGCTGCTCATGGTCTCTCTCCTGGCGGGCCGGCGCGGCTTGGATTGCATATTGGCCGGTGTGAACCGATACTGCAGCACAAGCACGGCATTTCCCACCCCGCAGCGTTCCGTTTTCTGCAGAATCCGCACAGAACGGGCGCCCTTTCGCCAAATCTTCAAATATTGAAAGATGAAAGACGAATCCTCCGCGGCGCTGCGCGCGCTGACCCTGCTGGAGCAGGTGGCCCGGTCCGAAACCCCCGTGTCGCTGGCGGCGCTGACCGAGGCCACCGGTCTGCCCAAGCCGTCGGTGCTGCGCATCCTGTCGCGGCTGGTCGATGCCGGCATGCTGCTGCGCGAACCGGCCGGCAAAAGCTATATCAGCGGCCCGCGCCTGTCGGCGCTGGCACGTGACACCCTGCTCAATTCGCCGCTGCGGGCCGAGCGGCACCGCATCCTGGACAGCCTGGTCGATGAAATCGGCGAAACCTGCAATTGCACCATGCTGGACGGCGACGAGGTCATCTACCTGGACCGGGTCGAAACCGCCTGGCCGCTGCGGGTGAACCTGCAGCCGGGCTCGCGCGTGCCGCTGCACTGCAGCGCCAGCGGCAAGCTGTTCCTGGCACACATGCGGCGCGAAGCGCGCGAGCGCCTGCTGGCGGCGGCCCCGTTGCCCCGCTATACGCCCAACACGCTGTGCGAGGTGGCCGCGCTGGAACACGAGCTGCAATCGATCCGCAAGGACGGCGCCAGCTTCGACCGCGAGGAATTCCTCCTGGGCATCGTCTGCATGGCGGTGCCCATCATGCAGGGCCGGCGCGCCATCGCGGCGGTGGCGCTGCACGCGCCGGTGGCCCGGCTGTCGATCGACGGGGCCCGCGCCTGGCTGCCGCGCATGCAGCAAGCCGCGCGCGCCCTGGCGGGCACCTACGAGGCCCCGGGCTAGGGCCTGTTCACACGAGAAGGCGCCCCCGGGACGGATGCAGGCGGCAACCGCGGGCAGCGCCCGCCGGCAGGCGCGGCGGGGGCTTTCGGGGCGGCCAGGGCTTACACTGTCGGCCGAATCCGCTTTTTTCGCAGTTTCTGCGATCCCTACTGTGACCCACACGCCCTTTACCTCCCTGCCCCTGTTGCCCGCCCTGCTCGAAAACCTGCAAAGCCTGGGGTTCGAGAACATGACGCCGATCCAGGCGCAAAGCCTGCCGCTCATCCTGGAAGGCCGCGACATCATCGCGCAGGCCAAGACCGGCAGCGGCAAGACCGCGGCGTTCGGCCTGGGCGTGCTGCAAAAGCTGGACACCGCCCGCCTGACGCCGCAAGCGCTGCTGGTGTGCCCCACCCGCGAACTGGCGGACCAGGTGGCGCAAGAGTTGCGCCGGCTGGCGCGGCAGATCGCCAACGTCAAGATCCTGACCCTGTGCGGCGGCGCCGCCGCACGCCCGCAGGCCGAATCGCTGGCACGCGGCGCCCACCTGGTGGTCGGCACGCCCGGGCGCATCCAGGACCACCTGGAACGCGGCAGCCTGGACCTGTCCGGCCTGACGACGCTGGTGCTGGACGAAGCCGACCGCATGGTCGACATGGGTTTCTACGACGACATCGTCGCGATCGCCTCGCATTGCCCGGCCAAACGCCAGACGCTGCTGTTCTCGGCAACCTACCCCGACAACATCCGCAAGCTGAGCGCACGCTTCCTGCGCAACCCGGCCGAGGTCAAGGTCGAGGCCCAGCACGATTCCAGCCGCATCGAACAGATCTTCTACGAAATCGACCCGGCCAACCGTCTGGACGCGGTGGCGACGCTGCTGGCGCATTTCCGCCCGGTGTCCACCCTGGCCTTCTGCAATACCAAGGTGCGCAGCCATGATCTGGTCGAGCGCCTGCAGGCCGACGGCATCAGCGCCCTGGCCCTGAACGGCGACCTGGAACAACGCGAACGCGACGAAATCCTGATCCAGTTCGCCAACCAGAGCTGCGCCGTGCTGGTAGCCACCGACGTCGCCGCCCGCGGGCTGGACATCCAGAACCTGGGCGCCGTCATCAACGTCGACGTCACCAAGGACACCGAGGTCCACGTGCATCGCATCGGCCGCAGCGGCCGCGGCGACCAGAAGGGCCTGGCGCTGAGCCTGTGCTCGCCGGACGAAATGCGCTGGGCCAACCTGGTCGAGCAATACCAGGGCTCGCCGCTGACCTGGGGCGACATCAAGGCCTTGCGCCCCAAGGCCGACCGGCCGTTGCGCGCCCCCATGATCACGCTGTGCATCCAGGGCGGCAAGAAAGACAAGCTGCGCCCGGGCGACCTGCTTGGCGCCCTGACCGGCGACGGCGGCTTGACCTTTGAACAAGTGGGCAAGATCAACATCACCGAATTCAATTCCTACGTGGCGCTGGACCGCAAGATCGCCAAGCAGGCGTTCTCGCGCCTGTCCAACAGCAATATCAAGGGTCGGCGCTTCCGTATGCGCTACCTGGAAGAGTTCTGACCCGGTTTCCGGACGCCTTCGCCCGCACGCCCCCCGCGCCACGAGGCAAAAGCTTGATGGTTTTGCTCGGGATTTGCCATAATGGCCCCGCCCTGCACTCGCGGGTGCCGGGCGCGGAACCAAAGGCTCGCCGTGCGCTCCAATCCGCGCATCGCCCCCCTTAACCATCACAAGAGAAACTCACCATGATCAAATCCGATGACACCGGCAAGCTGATCTTGCGCCTGACCCTCGGCATTCTGATTCTGCTCCACGGCCTGTTCAAGCTCACCGGCGGCGGCGTCGGCGGCATTGCCGGGATGCTGTCGTCACATGGACTGCCTGGCTTTCTGGCCTATGGCGTCTACGTCGGCGAAATCCTCGCCCCGGTGCTGCTCATCGTCGGCATCTACGCCCGCCTGGGCGGCCTGATCATCGCGATCAACATGGTCGTGGCCATCCTGCTGGCGCACACTGGCCAGCTTTCCAGCCTGACCAATAACGGCGGCTGGGCGCTGGAACTGCAAGGCATGTTCCTGTTCACGGCCCTGGCCATCGCCTTCATGGGCGCCGGTCGCTTCAGCCTGGCCGGCAACGGCGGCCGCTGGAACTGACGCCGCGCCGCTTGCGCCAACCTGAAAGGCTGCCTGCGAAGGCAGCCTTTTTTCTTGCGCCGCCGCCACAATTGCTACGAACGACATCAACGGTCACGCCGGCGCAAACATCCGTCACCTGAAAGCTGTTTCGGAACGATTACAGGCCCGAACTCGCCCCCCGGGACGTGGCCTAATCCCTACGAGCCCATTGAACGCGTGGTGCACGCCCGGCGCTCGGCAGGAGATTCCAAATGAAGAAGACCGTGTTGTTGCTGCTGGCGATGGCCAGCGCCCTGACGGGTTGCGTGGTGGTTCCGGCGCGTCCGGCTTATTACCGCCCGGCGCCCGCTTATTACTACTACCCCGCCCCGCATTACTACTATCACGGCTATTGATCCACGCGCCCGCCGCGTAAAGGAAACGCCATGAACCGCCACGCCAGGATCTTCCTGTTGCGCCCGTTGGCCGCCGCCGTCCTGACGGCGGCCTGCGCCGGCGCGGTAGCGCAGACGTATGCGCCGCCGCCGCCGCCCGCGCCGGCCGCCCCTGCCTACGACAACGGTGATCCCGCCAACGCCAATCTGGCGCCCGTGGACCGCAGCCCGCAACCGCCCCCGCCCCTGCCGGTCTATGAACAGCCGCCCGCGCCCGGCGACGGCTATATGTGGGTGCCCGGCTACTGGAGCCTGAACCGCCTGGGCTACTTCTGGGTGCCCGGCGCGTGGGTGCTGGCGCCCTACACCGGTGCGCTCTGGACGCCGGGATACTGGGGCTTCGTCGACGGCGTCTACCTCTGGCACGCCGGCTACTGGGGCCCGCACATCGGCTTTTACGGCGGGATCAACTACGGTTTCGGCTATATCGGCATCGGCTTTGTGGGCGGCTATTGGGATCACGACCGGTTCTTCTACAACCGCGCCGTGACCAATGTGAACGTGACCCGCGTCACCAACGTCTACAACCATACAGTGGTGGTCAACAACATCGACAACCGCCGCATCAGCTACAACGGCGGTCCGGCCGGCATCCGGCGCCAGCCCGACCCGCGCGAGATCGCCGCGCGCAACGAGCAGCACCGCCCGCCCACCGACATGCAGCGCGGCTTTGTACGTCAGGCCGCGGGCAACCGTGCGCAATTCTTCGACCATAACCAGGGCCGTCCGGCGCAGGCGTTCGTCGAACACGCGCCGGAACGCGGCGGGCCCGGACAGGGGCCGCGGCCCGGCGCGGGCCCCGCTGGTGGTCCTGCCGCGGGGCCGGCCAATAACCCGCGCCCCGGCAACGCAGCGAATGCCGCGACGCCCGACGCCCGGCCCGAGATGAATCGCGGCGGCCCTGGCGGCATGCCTGCGGGGCAAGCGCCGGGCCAGGCACGTCCTGCGCCGCAGACGCCACAACCGGGCATGCAGCGCGGACCGCAAGCGCAGGAGCCGTCCCGCGGCCCCGCCCTGGCGCAGCCTGCCCAGGCCCAGCCCCAAGCCCGCCCGCAACAGGCGCAGCGGCCCACCCCCGCGCCTGACAACCTGGCGCAGGCAGCCGCGCGCGAACGCCATGCGCCGCCCGCCAACCGGCCGCAGGCGCGTCCCGAAGGTAATCCGCAGCACCCGGGCGGCAACCGCCCGCAAGGCGGCGGTCATGAGCCGCAACGCGGCGGTGAACGGCCGGCGCCCCACGAGCACGGCCGCGAGTAAACGCGCCAAGCCGGGCTGACCGCCCCCGGTCAGCCTGCGCGGCGCTGAACGCATGGCGGCGGCATGCACCGCACCCGGCGCACGCCAGCCCTGCTGTTCAACGCGCGTCGCGCTGAATCCCAGCTGACTGCCTTCGCACTGGATTCCGGCGGCCGCGACAGCTACAGTGCAAGGATCGACGCAGCACCGCCGCGCCCCGATTTCCGGAGACTCCCATGAAGCGCCTCGCCCCTTTGTTTCTTGCTTGCGGCCTGTTGGCCGGCACCGCTGCCCAGGCGGCCCTGGACGTCGGCGCGCCCGCGCCCGACTTCAGCACCCAGGCCTCGCTCGGCGGCAACGTGTTCACGTTCAAGCTCGCCGACGCCCTCAAGCAAGGGCCGGTAGTGCTGTATTTCTACCCCGCCGCCTTCAGCAAGGGCTGCACCATCGAAGCCCATGATTTCGCCGAAGCCACCGACGAATACAAATCGCTGGGCGCGACCGTCATCGGCGTCTCGGCCGACGACATCGATACCCTGAACAAGTTTTCGGTCAGCGAATGCCGCAGCAAGTTCGCGGTGGCGGCCGATGGCGACGGCAAGATCATGAAGGCCTACGACGCGGTGCTGGACGCGCGTCCCGATCGCGCGCAACGCACGTCCTACGTGATCTCGCCCGAAGGCAAGATCCTGTACGAATACACCAACATGAATCCCGAGGCCCACGTGGCCAATACGATGCGCGCGCTGCGTGAATGGAAGGCGGCCAAGAAGTGACGCGCGGGTCCGGCGCGCCGGACTGAATATCCCGGGCAAACGAAAGGGGGGCTGACGCCCCCCTTGTTGTGCCTGCCTGCGCCATCCGCTTGGATACGTGGCTGGCGCCATCCCCATCAATTGAACGGCCACACTGTCGGGTGCGTGCCCGGCGGGCTGGACGGCCGCGTCCAACGCGCCGGCGTGGCGGAAAACTGGGCCGCGTGACGCACCGCCACCAGTTCCCCGAAACCCGAGGGCTGGGTTTCCAGCAAGCCACTGAAACCCGGCATCGGACAGGACAGGCCGCCTTCGACACGGCCCAGCGCGCGCAGCCAATGCGCGGTCTGGGCCAGCGACACGCGCACGTGCCAGCTGCCGCCTTCGGTGGCTTGGCGCGCCAGCGCCACCTGAGCGCCGAACGCCATCAGATAGCCGGATGCGTGATCCAGGATCTGCAGCGGCAGCGCTTTGGGCGCCTCCTGGCCGGCGGCCTGCGCTTCGGCGTGGTTAAAGCCCGTGGCCGTCTGCACCAGCGAATCGAAGCCGCGACGATTGGCCCATGGGCCCACGGCGCCATAGGCGGACAGCGACACATAGACGATGCCGGGACGCAGGCGGGCCGCGTCCTGCGGGCCGAAGCCCAGCGCGGCCATGCCGCCGGGCCGGTAGCCCTGCACGAAAACGTGCGCGCTGCGCAGCAGGTTGCCCAGCGCGATGCGGCCATCGGCGGTATCCAGATCGGCCAGCACGGACAGCTTGCCGCGACTGGTATCGATGAGGTTGTCGATATTGGGCAGGTTCGGCGAATTGAGCAGCATCACGTCGGCGCCATAGGCCGCGAGCGCGCGGCCGCACACGGGTCCGGCGATGATGCGGGTCAGGTCGAGCACGCGGATATCCTGCAGCGGACGGGCGTCGGCGCCATATTTGGGCAGCGGCCGCGGATCGGCCTCGCCAATGCGTTCGAGGGTCAGCAGCGGCTGCGCCGCGATGGCCTGCCCCTGGGGATGGCGATCCCATTCGTCGAAGCTGCGCATGGCGGTCACCACCATGCCGGCATCGGCGGCCACCTGTTCGAAATCCTGCGCGCGCCAGCGGGAGAGCGCCTGCTCGACGGCGGCGCGCGTGGCGCCGTCGCCGGTGGCACAGCCCAGCAGCGCCAGGGCGCCGTCGCGGTGATGGGCAAAGTTGGCATGAATGCGGACCCAGCCGCCATCGCCGCAGCGGTAGACGCCCGTGATGGGGTCACGCGGGTCCGGCGTGGCGCCGTTGATCGTGAAATGACTGCGGCATTCCTGCGCCGCGTGCAGCATATCGACACCGACCTGCTGGCGTGCGCCGCCGCGCAGATGCCAGAGTTCGGCCGCCGCCAGGGCCGCCGCGGCAATGCTGGCCTGCGCCGCGGTACCCACCGCGAAGGAAGAGGGCAACACCGGCTCCGCGCCGGCAAGCACCACGTGCTCGAGCGATTCGTCGGGCAGATCGACCGAGTGCCAGAGCTGTCGCAAGACCTCCAGGGATGTCTTGCTGGCGGGTGTGCGTCCTTTCAGGAAGGACGGGCGGAGATCCATCAGGTGTCCCATATTTATTCATCTTGCTTTTGGCGTTGAATGAATTACATGGCGGCCCCGGCAGGCGCGTCAATACAGGGAAAGCGCCAGCGTGTTTCGGGGTTTGACCGGCGCAATCCGGCATTGGCCGGGCGCCAGCCCCGGCGCGGCACGTACGGCGCACGCCGCCACGATGCACACATTGGTCACATCTGCTCTTAGTTTTTACACGGTGTGCCAGCGCCGCCACGGACCGCGCCCCGCCACCGCGCAAGATAGAATGCCAGCCTTGCCGCGCGCCCTTCGGCGCCCACGTTGCCCACACCCGACCGCCCGTCATGAATACCCTGATCTGGCTGCGCACCGACCTGCGCCTGCACGACAATCCCGCCCTGGCTGCCGCGGCGGCCGCCGGCACGGCCACGGCCCTGTTCATCGCGGCGCCCGGTCAATGGCGCCTGCACGGCGAGGCGCCTGCCAAGGTCGATTTCTGGCTGCGCAACCTGCGCGAACTCTCGCAGGACCTGGCCCGCCTGGGCATCCCCCTGAAACTGCTGACCGTGGATACCTGGGACCAGGTGCCCGACGCGCTGCTCGGCTTCTGCGGCGACCATGCCATTACCCAGGTCCACGCCAACACCGAATGGGCCGTGAACGAACGCCGGCGCGACGACACCGTGGCGTGGCGCCTGGCCGAGGCCGGCGTGGACTGGACGCTGCACCATGGCGCCTCGCTGCTGCGGCCCGGCACGGTGCTGACCGGCAAGGGCGACTGCTACCGCGTCTACACGCCCTATGCCCGCGCCTGCCGCGAGCGTCTGCGCAGCGCGCCGCCGCGCGCCGTGCCGGCGCCTTCGCCGCAAACACCGCCCGCCTGGGGCCCGGATGCCCTGCCCGCGGCGTTCGACGGCTACGGGCCGGCCAGCGAGGCCATCCGCGCGCTGTGGCCGGCCGGCGAAACGGCGGCGGCCGACCGGCTGGCGGCCTTTGCCGACGGCGTCATCGACGCCTATCGCGACGAACGCGACTTCCCCAGCCTGCCGGGCACCAGTTGCCTGTCGCCTTACCTGGCAGCCGGCGTGCTCTCGCCAGGCCAGGCGCTACGCGCCGCGCAGGCGGCCAACCAGGGCGAGCTGGAAAGCGGCAACGCGGGCGCCGCCACCTGGATCAACGAACTGCTCTGGCGCGAGTTCTATCAGCATCTGCTGGCCGCCTGTCCGGCGCTGTCAATGCACCAGCCCATGAAGCCGGAGACCGCTGCCGTGCCCTGGCGCGACGCGCCCGATGACCTGGCCGCCTGGCAGCAAGGCCGCACGGGCCTGCCCATCGTGGACGCCGCCATGCGCCAGCTGTTGACGCTGGGCTGGATGCACAACCGCCTGCGCATGGTCACGGCGATGTTCCTGTCCAAGAACCTGCTGATCGACTGGCGCCTGGGCGAGGCCTGGTTCATGGCACACCTGGTGGACGGCGATCTGGCGGCCAATAACGGCGGCTGGCAATGGAGCGCCTCTACCGGCGCCGATTCGGTGCCCTACTTCCGCGTCTTCAATCCGTTGTCTCAATCGCGCAAGTTCGATCCGCGCGGCGCGTTCCTGCGCGAATGGCTGCCCGAGCTGGCGCATCTGGACGACGCCGCCATCCACGATCCCAGCCCCATGGAGCGCGCCGCCGCGGGATACCCGCTGCCCATCGTCGATCTGGCGCAAAGCCGCCTGCGCGCGTTGGAGGCCTTCGGCAACCTGCCCAAGGCCTGAACCCGGACCAAAGCCGTCCATCACATCACGGCCACGGCTTGCCGCACGCATTTACCTTTTGCATAACTTATAAATATCTTGATGTAGATCAACCCCGCCCTGCCGTCAGTCCCGGATGATCCGGCTGCAACTCGCCACGCCCATCACAGGACGACAGACGCATGCGCAATAACCAGCCGGTTTACGACAAGGAATACACGCTGCACGACGAGCAGTACCTGATCTCGCGCACTGACGCCCGCGGCCGCATCATCTATGCCAATCCCGCGTTCGTCGAGGTCAGCGGCTTTTCACGCGAAGAACTGGTGGGGGCCGCCCACAACATCGTGCGCCACCCTGACATGCCCGAAGAAGCGTTCGAGGACCTGTGGCGCACCATCCAGCGCGGCGAGTCCTGGACCGGGGTCGTCAAGAACCGCCGCAAGGACGGCGGCTTTTACTGGGTGTTGGCCAACGTCACACCCATCATCGAGCGCGGCGAAACGGTCTGTTATGCCTCGGTGCGCGTCAAACCGACGCGCGCCCAGATCGACGCCGCCGATGCCGCCTACGCGCGTTTGCGCAACGGCACGGCGCGCGGCTTCAAGCTCAGCGCAGGCCAGGTCAAGCCCACCGGCGTGCGGGGCCTCCTGGCGCGGCTGAAAATCTGGCGCCTGACCGGCGTGCGCTCGCGCATGCTGGCCTGGGCCGTGCTGGCCTGCGCCCTGTTCCTGGGCGCGGCCGGCGTGGCGCTGTACGGCATGCTGGACCGCATGAGCACCGAGGAAATCGCGCTGGCCGGGGCCATGCTGGCTGGCGGCGTGGTGCTGATTTTCGCGTCCGGCTGGGGCTTTGCGCGGTCGATCACCGGCCTGCTGGTCACCGCCACCGACTTCACCCGGCAGATCGCCGCCGGCAACCTGAGCACGCCGCTGCCGCCGGCCGGCATCCGCGACGAGATCGGCGCCCTGAAGTTTTCGCTGGAGGTGATGCGCAAGAGCCTGGTCAGCATCACGCGCGACGTGCACAACGGCATCGAAAGCGCGCTGACGTCGGCCGCCGAGATCGCCGACGGCAACGCCGACCTGTCGGCCCACACGCAGCGCCAGGCGGCTTCGCTGGAAGAAGCGGCGGCCAGCATGGAAGAGCTGGCCTCCACCGTGAAGCAGACCGCCACCAACGCGCATGGCGCCGACCAGATGGCCAACCAGGCATCGGATGTGGCCAAGCGCGGCGGCCAGGTGGTCAACGACGCGGTGGCCGCCATGCAGGGCATCGTGCAGAGCACGGCGCGCATCACCGAAATCGTCGGCATCATCGACGGCATCGCGTTCCAAACCAACATCCTGGCGCTCAATGCCGCGGTGGAAGCCGCCCGCGCGGGCGAGGCCGGCAAGGGCTTCGCGGTGGTCGCATCCGAAGTGCGCAGCCTGGCCCAGAAAAGCGCCACCGCGGCGCGCGAGATCAAGGAATTGATCGAGGCCTCGAACCACAAGGTCGAAGACGGCGTGCGGCACGTGGAACGCGCCGGCGAAGCGATGCTGGACATCGTCGATTCGGTGCAGCAGGTGACACAGATCGTCAACGAAATCGCGGCCACGTCGACCGAACAGCACACCGGCATCGACAACGTCAGCCGCACGATCTCGGAAACCGACAACGCCGCGCAGCGCAACGCCGCACGGGTGGAACAGGCCAGCCTGGCCGTGGACAACCTGCGCACCCGCGGCGCGCAGCTGCGCCACGCCATCGAAGTGTTCCGCATCGCGGGGACCCAGACCGTGCTGCCCAAGCGCGCCGCCGCGCCGGCGCCCGCGGGGTTGATCGCAGCGCAGCCGTTGCTCGAGCAACGGCTTTCCTGAGGCGGCGGGCCGGGCGGCTGCGCAGTCTCAGGCCCGGCTTGAATGCGAGCGTTCAGGCGGCTTGCGAGGCCGCCAGGATCGCCTGCAACTGCCCCGCCAGGCCGTCCCGGGCGGCGGGGAACTTGCCGTCCAGCGCCGCGGTGCCAACCGTGAAACCCGCCGCACCCGCGCGGCAGGCCACCTGGATGCGTTCGGCCGAATCCAGCGACCCCGCCACGATCACCGGCACGTCCACGCGGCACACGTCGGCGATCAGGGCCGGCACGTCGACATCGGCGCGGTAGGCCAGCAGATCCAGCCCATGCACGCCGGGCAGATCCGCCAGTCGGCGCGCACTCTGGGCGATCGCCTCGCGCGAACCGCCCAGGATGCTGGGATGGCCATGCACCTGGCCGGGAAACGGGTAATAGCGGATGCGCGACCCCGCCAGCAGCGGCAGCGCGTCCGCCACATGCGTGCCGCCCAGCAGGAAATCCACGTCCAGTTCCAGCGCGGCGCGCACGGACGCCAGCTCGCTCTCGCGATCCTGCGACACCACTTCCAGATAACTCTGGCCGCCGGCCTCGCGGATACCGCGGTTCAAACGCCGCAAAGTCGCCAGCGGCTGGCCGATATCCTTGAAGCCGATGTGCCGCACGCCGCTGTCCAGCGCGATGTCCAGGCAGGCCTCGGCGTTGTCGACCGTGCGGTCGTTGCGCGTCAGCATGAAGATGAAGTCGGATCGCATGATGGTGGAGGTGTCCTGGTCAGGCATTGTTGATAGGGAAAGCGGCCTTGGGCAAGTCTTGGGCGTGCCCGGCCAGTTGAAAGGCACGGTCGATGGCGGTGCGCAGGCTGGCCGGATCGGCGATGCCCTGCCCCGCGATGTCGAATGCGGTGCCGTGATCGGGGCTGGTGCGCACGAACGGCAGCCCCAGCGTGATGTTCACGCCCTGCTCCAGGCCCAGGTACTTGACCGGAATCAGCCCCTGGTCGTGGTATTGCGCCACCACCACGTCGAAGCGCCCTTGCCGCGCCTGCATGAAGACCGTATCGCCGGGCCAGGGGCCGCTGGCGTCGATGCCCTCGCGCCGGGCGGCCTCGATGGCGGGCCGGATGATGCGCGCCTCTTCGTCGCCGAACAGCCCGCCCTCGCCCGCATGCGGATTCAGCCCGGCCACGGCCACCCGGGGCGCCGCCACGCCCAAGGCGCGGCCGCCCTGGTGCGCCAGGCGGATGGCGGACAGCTGCGCATCGAAGCCGGCGCGCTCGATGGCCTGGCGCAGCGAACAGTGAATGGTGACCAGCACGGTGGCGATGGCGTCGTTGGCCAGCATCATCGCCACCCGCGACGCGCCGCCGCGCTCGGCCAGTATCTCGGTATGGCCGGGATACGGCACGCCGGCCGCGGCCAACGCCTCTTTATGGATCGGCGCGGTGACCATGCCGGCCACGCGTCCCTGGCGCGCCAGGTCGATGGCCAGGCAGATCGCCTGATACGCCGCCCGGCCGCAAGCCGGATCGACGCGGCCCAGCGGCGGCAGCGGCGCCAGCGAGGACGACGGCAACAGGCAGATCCGGTCGGCCCGCAGCGTCGCGGCGGCCACGTCCTGCACCACCCGCAGGCGGCCGGCGGCGCCCAGCGGCGTCAGCGCCCGCAGCATGGCGCCGGGGTCGCCCACCACCAGGCAACGTTCGGCGTAGTACGGCATCAACAGCGTCTTGGCGACGATCTCCGGCCCGATGCCGGCGGGGTCGCCCATCGTGATGGCCATGGGTAGCAAGGGCATGGGGGGCTCCTGAATTGGGAAAATCACCGGCACAACAGCTTCATGGCGGCCGCGAGCAGCGCGTCCGGGCGGCCGAAACCGCCGGCCTTCATGGCGAGCGCCAGGCGATGGCCGCGGCCGGCAACGGCCGCCACGCCGGCGGGAAAGCCCGGCGCCACTTCGCAGGTCAAGGTAAAGCTGCGGATCATCAAGCCATCCAGCAGCGCGGCCAGCGTGTCGCCGCCGGTGGCGATCAGGCCGTCGAAGCGGTGGCGCGCCAGCGCCTGCATGGCCTGGCGCGTCAAGCCCGCCAGCACCGCGGCGGAATCGGCCTGCGCCGTGCCGGGCGCTTGCAGGCAGACCATCTGGGCGTCGGGATGGATCTCGTCCGCGTGGCGCGTCACTTGCGCGCCGGCGGCCCGCAGCGCGTCGCATTGCGCATGGCTGACCGGATTGGCGCTGCCCACCACGATCAACACGCGCAGCGCCCGCACCGGCTCGGGCGCCGCGGCCGCCGCACCACCGCATTGCGCGGCCAGCGCGCGCGCCAAGCCCGGCGAGCCCGCCCACAGCACCGATCCGCCCTGCGCCATCAACTGGGCTACCCGGTCGTCCAGCGCCTGTTGCGTGCTCGCGTCCAGCACCAGTACCCGCGATGCGCCGGCGGCGGCGCGCAGATGCGCGGCGCTGACGTCTTCGGTGATGACGCGGGCCGGGCCGATGGCCGGATCGATCAGGTCCAGGATGCGGGACGTGCGCGCCGGATGGACGGGATCGGCGCCGTACGCACTGGCGGCCACCAACTGGC
Organism: Achromobacter sp. ASV32; assembly: GCF_016428805.1. GTDB lineage: Bacteria > Pseudomonadota > Gammaproteobacteria > Burkholderiales > Burkholderiaceae_B > Achromobacter. The sequence continues at coordinate 82,768 of NZ_JAELTJ010000006.1, read as the reverse complement.
CATGCACGTACTGATTGCCGCCCAGCGTCACGCGGCCTGCGTCGGCGAACGCGGGCGCCACCACCAGCACGTGCCGGCCGCTGGCCCGCAGTGCCGCCGCCAGTTCGGCGCGGATATGCCCGCGCAGCGTGGAATCCATGGTCTTGTAGAGCACGTCGCGGCCGGCCAACGCCGCCGCCGCGGCCGACGCGGCCTGTGCGGCGTCCATTTCAGCCATCCCCCGGCTGCCGGTGTCCAGCGACAGGATGCGGGGCGTGACGTCGCCGCTGACGCCGCGGCACACCTGGGCCGGACCGGCCCCGGGCAGGAAGGGGCCGGCGCCGTCAGCGGCGCTGGTCAGATCGTCGGCAATGATGCCGATGGTGCGGGAAATGCCTGCGGGTGTGTTCATATTGGTGATTAAAATGCATATCACGCACCAGGAATATCCATAATTCCTGACGTTTAAACGTGATAAAAACTCACCAATGACCACAACCCGCCGGCCCTCCCTGAACGACCTGCGCGCCTTCGAGGCGGTGGCGCGCCTGGGCTCCATGCGCGCCGCCGCCGAGGAACTGTCGCTGACGCACGGCGCGGTCAGCCGCCGCGTGGCCAAGCTGTCCGACGACCTGGGGCTGGTGCTGGTCGAACCCGCCGGCCGCGGCCTGCGCATCACGGCCGCGGGGCAGTTGCTGGCGTCGTCCATGAGCCGCGCGCTGGCGCTCGTAAACGGCGCCATCGACACGCTGCAGGACCGCGGCGCCAAGCGGCCAGTGGTGCTGTCTTGTGAACGTTCGGTGGCGATGCGCTGGCTGATTCCGCGGCTATCGGCCTTTCAGGACCAGCATCCGGACATCGAACTGCATCTGTCGGTGGGTGGCGGTCCGCTGGATTTTTCGCGCGATCAGGTCACGCTGGCGCTGCGGCGGCTGGACTTTCCCGTGCATCCCGACTGGACAGTCACGCCGCTGATGCCGGAAAGCATGGGGCCTGTCATGGCCCCCGCGCTGCTGCCCGGCTTTCTATCGGGCGATTACGTGGCGCTGGCCTCGCGCACGCGGCCGCAGGGCTGGGACGACTGGCTGGCGCACACGCCCGCGCATCCCGCGCCGCGCAGCACGCGGTGGCTGGATCATCACTTCCTGATGGTGGAATCGGCGGCGGCGGAGCTGGGCGTGGCGCTCAGTCCGCGCATCCTGGCGCTGGATGATCTGCGCACGGGCCGCCTGGTGGCGCCGCTGGGGTTTACAGCCGATGGTTCGGCCTACGGCCTGATCGAACCGCGGTCGACGCCGGCGGGCGCGGCACCCGCGCTGGCGGCACTGAAACAGTGGCTGGCCCGGGCCGCGCAAGAGGTGGACGCATCCTGACGCGCCCGGCGCAGCCGGCATGCGGCGCGATCAACCGCTGACCCGCGTCGCCTCAATGCGCGGCATCCACATGCCCACGCAAACGCGATGGTCACCGGCCGCGTCATGATGCCGCAGCCGCATCCTTATCGAGGCGCTTGATGAACACCAGCAGTTCCTTTTCCACCTGTTTGTCCCCGCGCGCCTGCGCGGCCCTCAGGCCCGACTCCCAGGCCGCGCGCGCGCCCGCCTTGTCGCCCAAGCCCAGGCAGGCCTTGCCCAGCCATTTCCACGCCACCGAATAGGCGGGGTCGAACGCGAGCGAGGCGCGCAGATGGGTTTCAGCTTCGCGAAAACAATCCTGTTCGGCATAGGCCTTGCCCAAGGAAAATCGCAACAACATGTTGTCGGTGCCCTTGGCCAACATGGTTTCCAAGCGATCGATCATTTCCTGCATCGCCGGCCTCCTTTGCGCCGCATGCGCTGACTGCGATGGCCCATCATAGGCCGCGCCGCGGGTCCGGGCGGCAATGGCCCCGCGCCGCGCAGGGATAGCGGCGGCTGTCCGGAAAAGGATCGGTTTCCCTGCGTTTCAAGCCGTGCACCGACGGGAATGATCGGGCGACTATCCTGTCACACACTCAACGTCCGTGCGCCATGCGCCAGACCTGACCGCCTGCTGACCGCGGGCCTGCCCCGTTCCACCAGAGGTGCCCGCTGTATGCTGGATTTGCGCCGCTTCCTGCGCCGCCTGACACCCCTGCTGCTGTTGCCGCTGGCGGCTCAGGCAGCCAACGTCACGCCCGCGCCTTGCATCACGCCCGCGGCTTGCGCCGCCGCGCCGGACAACAGCCCGGGGCCCCGCGACGCCGAGGCCCGCGCGCGGGATGCGGCCTTGGTCAACCGCATCACCTGGGGCGCCACGCCCGCTGAACTGGCGCGCCTGCATGAACTGGGCACGGCGCGTTATCTGCAGGCGCAACTGCATCCTGATCCGCGCGCGCGCCTGCCGGTCGCGGTGCAGCAGCGCATCGACGCGCTCTCGATTTCGCGCCAGAGCGCCGACGACGCGCTGGCGCAACAACGCGCCATGCGCAAGGACGCCGACCCCGAATCCAGGCAGCAGGCCCAGCGCGATGCACGCGCCATCTCGCGCCAGCGCGCCGACGACACGGCCAGCCGCGCGTTCTACCGCGCGCTGTATTCGCCCAACCAGTTGCAAGAGCAGATGACCTGGTTCTGGATGAACCACTTCAACGTGTATGCAGCCAAGAACGATATCGGCACCTACATCGATCAGTACGAAGAACGCGCCATCCGCCCGCGTGCGCTGGGCAAGTTTCGCGACCTGCTGGCTGCCACGCTGCGCTCACCGGCGATGCTGGTGTACCTGGACAACACCCAGAACGCCGTGGGTCGCATCAACGAAAACTACGCCCGAGAATTGATGGAACTGCATACGCTGGGCGTCAAGGGCGGCTACACGCAAAACGATGTGCAGGAACTGGCGCGCATCCTGACCGGCCTGGGCATCCGCAACCCGAATGGCCCGCCCAAGCTGCGGCCCGAGCTGCGCGGCCAGCTCGTGCAGGATGGCCTCTTCATCTTCAACCCCGCGCGCCACGACTACGGCGACAAGGTCTTTCTGGGCCACACGATCCGCGGCGCGGGCCTGGCCGAAGTGGACCAGGCCGTGGATCTGCTGGCGCGCCATCCGGCCACCGCGCGTTTCGTCAGCGCCAAGCTGGCGGCCTATTTCATGGGCGACGCGCCGCCGGCCTCGGTCATCGACAAGATGGCCAGGACCTTTCTCGCCCAGGACGGCGATATCGCCGCCATCCTGCAAACGCTGTTCACCTCGCCGGAATTCGCGCAGTCGCTCAAGACGGGCGTGTTCAAGGATCCGGTGCACTATGTCTACTCGGCCATCCGGCTGGCCTATGCGGACCTGCCGCCCATCGTCAACACGCGTCCGGGTCTGGCCATGTTGCGGCAGCTGGGCCAGCCGCTGAACCAGCGTCTGACGCCCGACGGCTATCCGCAAGCGCAGTCGGACTGGGCGGGCTCGGGCCAGATGACGGCGCGGTTTGAAGTGGCGCGCGCCATCGCCGCCGGGCCGCAGGCCTTCTACCGCGACGGCGACGACAAGGGGCCGGTGGAACTGCCGCGCATGCCCGACCTGCTGCGCGAAAACGCCGACGACGGCCTGTTCGCACGCCTGTCGCCGGCCACCCGCCAGGCCATCGCCCAGGCCAGCACGGTCAAGGACGCCAACACCTATCTGTTGGCCTCGCCCGAATTCATGCGCCGCTGACCCGCGGCCCGTCAGGAGTCCCGACATGCATCGCCGCCGCATCCTGCAACTCATGGCCTCGGCGCCGCTGGCCTTCGGCGCCAGCCGCCTGTACGCCGCCCCCGCCGCCGCGGGCAACAAACTGCTGGTCGTGTTCATGCGCGGCGCTTATGACGCCGCCAGCCTGCTGGTGCCGGCCAGCAGCGACTTCTATTACGAATCGCGCCCCACCATCGCCATCGCACGGCCCGGCAGCGGCGCGGGCGCCGCCCTGCCCCTGGCCGACGGCTGGGCGCTGCACCCGGCGCTGGCCGACAGCCTGATGCCGTTCTACCAAAAGCGCCAGCTGGCATTCGTACCCTTCGCCGGCACCGACGACATCAGCCGCAGCCACTTCGAAACCCAGAACAGCATCGAACTCGGCCAGGGCGCGGCCCGGGCCAAGGACGGCGACTTCCGCTCGGGCTTCCTGAACCGCCTGGCCGCCGCGCTGGGCTCGGGTGGCGCGCAATCGGCGGCCTTCACGTCGGAGGTGCCGCAGATTTTTCGCGGCAGCGAACGCGTGCCCAACATCGATCTGGGCGGGGCCAGCCGCAAGTCGCGCCTGAGCGATGACGACAACCGCGTCATCGCCTCGATGTACCGGCACACCGACCTGAACGCCTCGGTCACGGAAGGCCAGCGCATCATGGGCGCGGCACGCGAAGAACTGGAAGCCGAAATGCAGGCCGCCAACGGCAACGCGGTGTCGGCGGGCAAGCTGGAACAGGAAGCGCGCCGCATCGGCCGCTTCATGAACGACCGCTACAACCTGGGCTTCGTGGACGTGGGCGGTTGGGACACCCACGTGGGCCAGGGCGCGGCCAACGGCGTGCTGGCCAACCGGCTGGGCCAGTTGGGCCGGGCGCTGGCCGCCTACGCCGACGCCATGGGCGCGGCCTGGAAGCAGACCACCGTGGTGGTCATCAGCGAGTTCGGCCGCACCTTCCGCGAAAACGGCAACAAGGGTACCGACCACGGCCATGGCACGGTCTATTGGGTGCTGGGCGGCCAGGTGCAAGGCGGCCGTATCGCCGGCCGCCAGACCAAGGTCGCCCGCGACACCCTGTTCCAGGATCGCGACTACCCCGTGCTGAACGAATACCGCGCCCTGTTCGCGGGCCTGTTCGCGCGCCTGTACGGCCTGGACAAGGCCCGCCTGGCGCAGGTGTTTCCGGGCATCGCGCCGCTGGACCTGAAGCTGGTGTAAGAGCCGGGACGCCGGGCCTGACACCTTTGCGTCAGGGATTTCCCGTACCATTGGCAGGGCCTTGCCGCGGCGTCCGAGTCCGGCGGCTTTAGAATGTCACACTCGTCTCGACCGGCGCGCGGCTCCTGCGGCCGGCCCACCCCCTTCCGGTTTCCCATGCCCCTGCATCTCATCGCGCTGGCCGCCGCCGCTTTCGGTATCGGCACCAGCGAATTCGTCATCATGGGCCTGTTGCCCAACGTCGCCACCGACCTCGATGTCACCATCGACATCGCCGGCCTGTTGATCACCGGCTACGCCATGGGCGTGGTGATCGGCGCGCCCATCATGGCCATCATCACCGCCAAGCTGCCGCGCAAGGCTACGCTGATCGGCCTGGCCAGCACCTTCGTGCTGGGCAACCTGCTCTGTGCGCTGGCGCCCAACTACGGGCTGCTGATGGCGGCACGGGTCTTCACGGCCTTCTGCCACGGCGCCTTCTTCGGCATCGGTGCGGTGGTGGCGGCCGATCTGGTGCCGCGCAACCAGCGCTCCAGCGCGATCGCGCTGATGTTCACCGGCCTGACGCTGGCCAACGTGCTGGGCGTGCCGCTGGGCACGGCGCTGGGCCAGGTGGCCGGCTGGCGCTCGACCTTCTGGGTGGTCAGCGGCATCGGCATGATCGCGGTGGCGGCGCTGGCGGCGTGGCTGCCGGGCCGCATCCCGATGCAGCCGGGCAACATCCTGCGTGAATTCAAGGTGCTGCGCGATGTCCGCGTGCTCTGGCCATTGCTGGCCAGCGTGCTGGCGTCGGCGTCGCTGTTCTGCGTGCTGACCTACATCGCGCCGATCCTGCGCGACGTCACCGGCGTGTCTGAACGCGGCGTGACCGGCGTGCTGCTGCTGTTCGGCGTGGCCCTGACGGTGGGCAGCACCCTGGGCGGCAAGCTGGGCGACCGCAGCCTGGAAGGCTCGCTGCGCCGCATCTTCCTGGGCCTGGTGCTGGTGTTCCTGGCGCTCAGCCAGGCCATCCACGCGCTCGCGCCGATGCTGGTCATGACGTTCATCTGGGGCACACTGGGCTTTGCCGTGGTGCCGCTGTTGCAGACCCTGATCGTCGACCAGGCGGCCGACGCCCCCAATCTGGCGTCGACCCTGAACCAGGGCGCGTTCAACCTGGGCAATGCCGGCGGCGCCTGGCTGGGCAGCATGGCCCTGGGCCATGGCCTGCCGCTGACCGACCTGCCCTGGATGTCGGCCAGTCTCGCCCTGGCCGTGCTGCTGCTGACCTTGTGGGGCACGCGCTACTATGGGCGCCATGCCGGGGCGATGCCGCCGCGGCACGCCAGCGAGCTGGCCTCGTCCCGTTCCGACGCCTGACAGGAGACCCCATGAGCACGATCTTCGATTTCTCGGCCCGCGACATCCATGGCGCCGACCAGCCGCTGGACGCCTACCGCGGCCGCGTGCTGCTGGTGGTGAACGTGGCGTCCAAGTGCGGCTTCACGCCACAGTATTCGGGCCTGGAAGCGCTGTACCGCAGCCTGCGCGATGACGGCCTGACCGTGCTGGGTTTTCCGTGCGACCAGTTCGGCCGCCAGGAACCGGGCGACGAAGCCGAGATCCTGAACTTCTGCTCGACCCAATACGACATCACCTTCCCGCTGTTTGCCAAGATCGACGTCAACGGCGCCGACGCCCATCCGCTGTACCGCTGGCTGAAAGGCGAAAAGCCCGGCGTGTTCGGCACCGAGGGCATCAAGTGGAACTTCACCAAGTTCCTGGTGGGCCGCGACGGCCAGGTGATCAAGCGCTACGCCCCCACCGACACGCCGGCGGGATTGAAGGACGACATCGTGCGTGCGTTGGCCGCACCCGCCGCCTGACGCAACGCCGGGCGGACGCGCCGGCCTGCAAGGAGATGGCCCCTGGCGCGCGCGCTCAACGCAGCGGCGGCAGGCGTCGACGCACCGTGTGCGCCTTGACGATGGCGGTATTGGTTTCGGCAAATTCGGTCACGCGTTCCAGAATGCCATCCAGATGCGTGATCGACCGCAGCACCAGCCGCGCGATGAAGCAGTCGTCGCCCGTGACCTTGTCGCATTCCACGAAATCCGGAATCTCCTGGATCAGGCCCTCGACCCGGCGCAGTTGCCCGGGCAGCGGCCGGATCCGCACGATCGCTTCCAGCGTGTAGCCCAGCGCCACCGGGTCCACATCCAGCGTGTAGGCGCGGATCACCCCGGATTCCTCCAGCCGCCGCAGGCGGTCGGCCACGCTGGGCGCGGACATGCCGACCTGCCGCGCCAGGTCGGCCGTGGTGGTGCGCGCGTTGGTCGTCAGGGTCTCGACCAGGCGCCGGTCGATACCATCCAGCACCGGGGTTTCATTCTTTAGGTCGTTTTGCATAAATTCCACCTAAATGAAGGTTCAAAAACAAAACTGCCGTATCAAGATCATATAGCTCGCGCGATCGGCCTGGGATAATTTCTCCATCGAATCCCTGGCCGCACGGCCGCCTGGAGCCTCTCATGTCCCCCTCTTCCGATCGCCTCGGCCTGGCGCAAATGGCCGCCGCCATGACGCTGTCGGGCACGCTGGGCGTGTTCGTCCTGGAGTCCGGCCAAAGCGCCTGGAACGTCGTGTTCTTCCGCTGCGTCTTCGGCGCCCTGTCGCTGCTGCTGTATTGCTGGGCCCGCGGCCTGCTCAAGCCCGGCCTGTTCACCGCCAGGACGCTGGCCCTGGCGCTGGCAGCCGGCGCCGCGCTGGTGCTGAACTGGGTGCTGCTGTTTTCGGCCTACCGGCTGGCCTCGATCTCGCTGGCGACCGCCGTCTATAACGTACAGCCGTTTTTCCTGATCGGCCTGGGCGCGCTGTTCCTGGGCGAACGCCCCAGCCGCGGCAAGCTGGCCTGGTCGGTGGTCGCCTTCGCCGGGCTGCTGCTGGTGCTGCGCCTGACCGATACCGCGGGCGCCGGCGGCAGCGCCTACCTGTCGGGCCTGCTGCTGGGCCTGGGCGCGGCGGCGCTCTACGGCGTCACCGCCGTGATCGTCAAGCGCCTGAAGGGTATCGCCCCGCAGGTGCTGGCGCTGGTGCAGGTGACGCTGGGCGCGGTGATGCTGCTGCCCATGGCCGACTTCAACGCCCTGCCCGCCGAGCCGCTGCAATGGGGCTGCCTGGTGGCGCTGGGGGTGATCCACACCTGCCTGATGTACATCCTGATGTACTCGGCCATCCAGAAGCTGCCGACCACCTCCACCGCCGCGCTCAGCTTCATCTACCCGGCCGTGGCCATCCTGCTGGACCTGGTCGTGTACGGACACCGCATGGGCGCCACCCAGGTCGCGGGCGTGGCGCTGATCTTCCTGGCCGCGGCCGGGGTCAGCCTGAACTGGCAATGGCGCCTGCGCGGCGGCGCCAAGCCCGGCGCGGCCTGAGAGGGGGCGCCCGGACGCGGGCCGGCCTGTTCCGGGGGCCGGCCTGTTCCGGGGGGGCCGGCCTGTTCCGGGGGCCGCCCCCCGGACAAACCCGCACCCGGTCCCCGGTTATTCGTCCTGTCTGCCCTTGCCCCCCGCTATCATGGTTTTCCGATCCGCTGGCGCTGGCCGGCGGCGCCAAGACGCTAAGGAATCCGCATGATCGATCTCTACTACTGGACCACCCCCAACGGCCACAAGATCACGATCTTCCTGGAAGAAGCCGGGCTGCCGTACCAGATCCATCCCGTCAATATCAGCAAAGGCGATCAGTTCAAGCCGGCGTTCCTGGCCATCGCCCCCAACAACCGCATCCCCGCCATCGTCGATCAGGCGCCGGCCGACGGCGGCGCGCCGATCCCGCTGTTCGAATCCGGCGCCATCCTGCAGTACCTGGCCGAGAAGACCGGCCGTTTCCTGCCCGCCGATGTGCGCGGCCGCGCCGAAGTGTCGCAATGGCTCTTCTGGCAGATGGGCGGCCTGGGCCCCATGGCTGGCCAGAACCACCACTTTTCCGGGTACGCCCCCGAACGCATCCCCTACGCCATCGAACGCTACGTCAAGGAAACCAACCGCCTGTACGGCGTGCTGAACAAGCGTCTGGCCGACCGTGAGTTCGTCGCGGGCGACTACTCCATCGCCGACATGGCGGCCTACCCCTGGATCGTGCCGCACGCCAAGCAGGGCCAGGACCTGAACGACTTCCCCCACCTGAAGCGCTGGTTCGACGCGATCGCCGCGCGCCCGGCCACCCAACGCGCCTACGCGCTGGCAGACCGCGTCAATACCGCGCCGTCGATCGGCGACGAAGCATCGCGCCGCATCCTGTTCGGCCAGACCGCCCAGAACGTGCGCTGAACCCGGAGCCGCCATGACTGACAAGCCCGCCGACACCGGCTCGCCGCTGCGCTTTCGCCGCGCCCGCCTGGCCGACCTGCCCCACATCGTCGCCCTGCTGGCCGACGACGAACTGGGCGCCAAGCGCGAAGATCCTTCCATTCCGCTCAACCCCCGCTACACTTCCGCCTTTACCGCCATCGAGCAGGACCCGAACCAGTTCTTCGCGGTGGTCGAACGCGATGCGGCCCTGGTCGGCTGTTTGCAGTTATCGTTCATACCCGGCCTGTCGCGGCTGGGCCAATGGCGCGGACAGATCGAGAGCGTGCGCATCGCCTCGTCCTCGCGCGGCCAGGGCCTGGGGCGCACCATGTTCGAGTGGGCCATCGCGCAGTGCCGTTCGCAAGGTTGCGATCTGGTGCAGCTGACCACCGACCGCGCCCGGCCCGACGCCCGCCGCTTCTACGAAAGCCTGGGTTTCGTGGCCAGCCACGACGGCATGAAACTGAGCCTGTAGCGCCCACCGGCGCCCAGGCCAACACAAGGAGCGCCCCATGCACGGCGAATACAAAGTCCCCGGCGGCAAGCTGGTCGTCGCAGACCTCGAAGTCCAGGACGGCCGCCTGGCCAACGTCCGCATCAGCGGTGACTTTTTCCTGGAACCGCCCGAGGCCCTCGAAGCCATCAACAGCGGCTTGAACGGCATGCCGGCGGACGCCGGCGAGCTGGAACTGGCCGTGGCGGTGCAATCGGCGCTGCCCGACAACACCGAGATGTTCGGCTTTTCGGCCGAGGCCGTGGCCGTGGTGCTGCGGAGGGCCCTGGCATGACCCGCAGCGACTGGAACGACTACGACTGGCAACTGATCCACGAAGCCCCGCAAGCCCCGGCGCTGCACATGGCGCTGGACGCCGTCATCACCGATGAAGTCGGCGCCGGCACGCGCCCGCCCACCCTGCGCATCTGGGAATGGTCGGCGCCCGCGGTCGTGATCGGCCGCTTCCAATCGCTCAGGAACGAAGTCGACCCCGACGGCGCCGCGCGCCACGGCATCGAGGTCGTGCGCCGCGTCAGCGGCGGCGGCGCCATGTTCATCGAACCAGGCAACAGCATCACCTACTCGCTCAGCGCGCCGCAGGCGCTGGTGCATGGCATGAGCTTCCAGGAATCGTATGCGTTCCTGGACGCCTGGGTGCTGCAGGCGCTGCACGACCTGGGCATCAAGGCCTGGTACCAGCCGCTGAACGACATTGCCTCCGACATCGGCAAGATCGGCGGAGCCGCCCAGGCGCGCCGCGCCGGCGCGGTGCTGCATCACGTCACCATGTCCTACGACATCGACGCCGATAAAATGGTGGAAGTCTTGCGCATCGGGCGCGAGAAACTGTCGGACAAGGGCACCACCAGCGCCAAGAAACGCGTCGATCCGCTGCGCACCCAGACCGGGCTGGCGCGCGAGGTCATCATCCAGCGCATGGTCGACACCTTTGCCGGGCTGCACCGCCTGACGCCCGGCCAGCTGGGCGCCGCCACGCTGGCCAATGCACAAGCCCAGGCCGCCGACAAATTCTCCACGCCCGAATGGACCGCGGTCGTCCCCTGACGGCCCCCGGGTTTACGTTCGACGGCTGCGCCCTCGCGGCGCAGCCGGGTTTTTCTGGAGGTAGTTCCATGCGTCGCCCCTTTACGCCTCGCGGCGGAATCCACGCCCTGCTCCTGGGCGCCGCCCTGCTGGCGCTGGCCGGCTGCGGCAGTTCGCCGCCCGCCAACATCACGCTGGACTCGCCGGCCTCGGCCTCGCAGTCCGCCACGCCCGAAAAAGTGGGCGACCTGTCCACCGAACGCATCAAGTGGTCGGCCGACAAACCGGGCTGCAAGGGCGACTGCCCCCGCATCGAAATCGACACCGTCGCGTTTCCGGGCATCCCGAAGCTGACCGCGCTGGTCGATCACGTGCTGGCCTACATGACCGGCACCGACGCCAACCGCCGCGGCCCCTACGAAACGCTGTCGGAATACACCCAATACTTCTGGTCCACGGCCCGCCCCCGCGATGCCACCTACTTCAAAGCCAGCGTGAAGGACACGGTGGGCGACATCGTGTCCATCGAACTGCACACCGAGCAGTTCCTGACGGGCGCCGCGCACGGCATCCCCGCCACCCAGTACCTGAACTGGCAACGCAGCCGCGGCCGCGTCATGGCCCTGGACGAAGCGCTGATCCCCGGCCGCCATGCCGAATACGTCGCCGCGCTGCAACGCGCCCACGCCAAATGGCTGGCCGGCAACGCCGACGCCAAGCGGGACCCGGCGGCCTACAGCAAGATGTGGCCGTTCCAGGAAAGCGACAACTTCGCGCTCACGCGCGACGGCATCGTGGTCAAGTACGACGCCTACTCCATCGCGCCCTACTCCTACGGCGAGCCCGAGCTGACCCTGCCCTACGCCGACCTGCGCGGCATCCTCAAGCCGGAGCTGCTGCCCAAGTCGTGATGCGGCCGGCCGCAAGGCATTCAGGAAAAACGGCGGCCTTGTGTATCAAGGCCGCTGTCGCGTGCCGCGAACCTCACCACTGGTACCGTGCCGTGGCCAGCAGCGTGCGGCTCGCGCCCCAGTAGCAGATCATGGTGCTGTTGCAGTAGGCCAGGTACTGCTTGTTGAACAGGTTGCTGGCGTTCAGGCCAAAGCGCCACCGGCCGGTGTCGTAATGCACCGCCGCATCCACCAGCACGCGCTCGGGCAAGGTGAAGGTGTTGTCGACCGAGCCGTACGTTTTGCCGAGATAGCGCACGCCGCCGCCAAAGCCCAGCCCGTTCAGGTCGCCCCCATGGATGGTGTAGTCAGTCCAGACCGACGCCATGTGCTTGGGAACGCCGGTGGGCTGCTTGCCCTGGCTGGCGTCGTTGGCCTTGGTGACGACATTGTCCATGTAGGCATAGGACGCCACCAGGCTCAGCTCGCGCGTCAATTCGGCGTGTGCTTCCAGCTCCAGCCCGCGTGACCGGATTTCCCCGGACTGCACCGAAAACTGCGGCCGCTGCGGATCAGCCGTCAGCACGTTGGTCTGACGCAGGTCATACAACGCCACCGTGGCAAAGCTGCGCACGTTGGCCGGCTGGAACTTCACCCCTACCTCGTACTGCTTGCCGCGCGTCGGCACGAACGGCGCGCCGCTCGCGTCGTTGCCGCTTTGCGGTTGAAACGAAGTGGAATAGCTGACGTAGGGCGAGACGCCGTTGTCGAACCTGTAGTTCAGACCCGCGCGCCAGGTGAAGGCATGGTCGCCCGTGTCGGTGGACGCCGTGCGCGCGCCGGTCTGCGCGTTGTGCTGCGTGTCGTCGGTACGCGCGTAGTCCTGGCGCCCGCCCACGGTCAGCAGCCAGCGGTCCCAGCGCAGCTGCTCCTGGAGGTAGCCGCCCAGTTGCGTGAGGCGGGTGGTCTGGTTGACCGTGACAGGCACCCGCGGAAATCCGCTGTAGTCCGGGCTGTACACATCGATCGGGTTGGCGCCGAAGTACTGCCCGCCGCGGCGAATGTCATTTTCCAGGTACTGGTAGTCCACCCCGGCCAGCAGCGTGTGCCGCAGCCCCCCGGTCTGGAAGTCCAGCTGCGCCTGGTTGTCGATCGTGAATTGCGACAGGTGTTCCTTGTTGACGTTGGCCCACATATAGGCCGTCCGCCGGTCCGGTCCCAGCGGGCTGGACAGCGACGTCTGGTAGTAGTCGATGTCGTCTCGCAGATAGCGCACGTTCTGGCGCACCTGCAAGGCGTCGCTGAAGCGATGCTCCAGCAGGTAGCCCACCGAATACTGTGTGCGCTTGAAGCGGTCGCGATCCGGATCGCCCAGATAGGCGTCCGAGCGCAGCCGGCCGTTCGGGTTCCACAGCGCGGTGCCGTAGGCCGGCACGGGGTTGAACAGGCCGCCTTCGGGGTCATATTGGTAGCTGGCCAACAACGTCAGGCTGGTGTCGCCGCTGGGCCGCCAGGTCAGCGCTGGCGCGATGCCCACGCGTTGTTCCTTGACGTGGTCGGTCTGGGTATTGGCGTCGCGCCCCAGCCCCGTCACGCGATACAGCCACTTGCCGTCCTCGTCCACCGGGCCGCCAAAATCGAAACCCATCTGGTAGCGCTGGTGGTTGCCGATACCGAACTCCACCGAACGCAGCGGCTCGCTGGTGGGGCGTTTGGTCACCATGTCCACCACGCCGCCCGGGCTTGCCTGGCCGTACAGCACCGATGACGGGCCGCGCAGCACGTCCATGCGTTCCAGGAAATACGGGTCGATGCGCGGGGTGGCGAACCAGGTGGTACGGTTCAGCTTCATGCCGTCCAGATACGAATCAGCGTCAAAGCCGCGAATGCGCAGTTGGTCAAAGCGCAGGTCATTGTCCTGGCTGTACACCCCCGGCACGTAACGCAACGCCTGGTCCACCGTCTGCGCGGCCTGCGCGTCCATCAGGTCACGCGTCACCACCGATACCGATTGCGGCGTGTCGATCAGAGCGGTATCCGTCTTGCTGCCCACGCTGCTGCGGCTGGCCACCACCCCGGGCGCGGGGCCGTCGGCCTTCTCGGTGGCCGCGCCGGCCGTCACCGTGATCGCGGGCAATTGGCGGGTTTCCTGGGCGGCGGCGGGCGCCGTCCAGCACGCCGCCAAGGCGAGCGCCAGCGTGGACGCCCCCAGCGGGCATCGCGTCAGTCCTGCAAACATGCTTGGCATTCTCCGATGGGCGGACCGCCTCTGCCGGGCGGTCGCTAGATAAACATCAAATAACAATGATTAGTATTTAAATATTTAAACTAGAATGCAGGGCGTCACATTCCGCTGCAAACCGGCCAATTTCTGGCGTTTTCACATCTTTTTTGATCAAAGCGATTTGTCATGGACTCACTCTGGCGGCAGCGTTTCGCCACCGGCTACCGGCGCCTGCCCCGGCCGGTTGTCGCCCACGCCAACGACTACGCACACGGCGAACGCGAAATCTGGCACAGCCATGAACAGGGCCAGCTGGTGCACGCCATCCAGGGCGTGGTGCGCGTGCTCACCTCGCAAGGCGCCTGGACGCTTGCCCCGCTGCACGCGCTCTGGATCGCGCCAGGCGTGGACCACGAACTGCACATGGTGGGCGCCGTCAAGTTGCGGTCGCTACGTATCGAGCCCGACACCGCCCCGTGGCTCTGGACCGCCTGCCGCCAGATCGAAGTGGGCGCCCTGCTGCGCGAGCTCATCGGCGGCATGCTGCGCGATGCGCGCGAATACGCGCCCGACAGCAATGCCGCGCTGATCGTGCCCTTGCTGCTGCGTCAGTTGCGCGAGGCACCTGTGGTCGAACAGGGCAAACTGCCCCTGCCGCAAGACAAGCGCCTGCTGAAGGTCTGTGAAACCCTGATGCACATGCCCGCCAACAATGACACCCTGGAACTGCTGAGCACCCAGGCCGGCGCCAGCATCCGCACCCTGGGGCGGCTGTTCAAGCGAGAAACCGGGCTGACCTTCGGCCAATGGCGCCAGCAGTTGCGGCTGGCCGAGGCTGTGTGCCAGCTGTCGCTGGGCGAACCCGTGGCGCGCGTGGCGCGCGGCATGGGCTATACCAACGCCAATGCCTTCAGCGCCATGTTCCGGCGCGCGCTGGGCGCCGCGCCCCAGCGCTATCTGCGGCTGGCGGCGGTCACCCCGGCATAGCGCCAGGGGACGGCATGTCGGCGCCGCCTGCCATCCCGCGGCCCGCCCCAAATGCAAACCGCCCCTTGCGGGGCGGCGTGCTTGTCTTCCTCACTGCTCCTCCAGCGCCGGGCCTGAACCCGGCGCAAGAAGACCTTACGGGTACAGGCCGCGCACCTGGCGGGCTTGCAGGATCCGCGTGCAAGCCACGATGAACGCGGCGGTGCGCAGCGTCACCTTGTGCTCCTTGGCCACCTGCGCCACCGAGGCGTAGGCTTCGCGCATGATGCGTTCCAGGCGCTGGTTGATTTCGTCTTCGCTCCAGAAGAAGCTGGAAAAGTCCTGCACCCACTCGAAGTAGGACACGGTCACGCCGCCGGCGTTGGCCAGCACGTCCGGCACCACGTAGACGCCGTGTTCAGCCAGGATGTCGTCCGCTTCCGGGGTGGTCGGGCCGTTGGCGCCTTCCACCACGATCTTGGCGCGCACCTTGGCCGCGTTGTTGACGGTGATCTGGCTTTCCAGGGCGGCCGGGATCAGGAATTCGGTTTCCAGCGTCCAGAACTCGTCCTTGTCCAGGGGCTGGCCGCCCGAGAAGCCGCCCACGCCGCCATGCTGCGACACGTGCGACAACAGCTTGTGCACGTCCAGGCCGGCCGGGTTGTGCACGGTGCCGGTGTGATCCTGCGCCGCGATGACCTTGGCGCCGGCTTCGTGGAACAGACGGGCAGCGGTGCCGCCCACGTTGCCAAAGCCCTGCACCACCACGCGTGCCTTGGACACGTCGATGTTCAGGTCGCGCGCGGCTTCGCAGCCGACCACGAACACGCCGCGGCCGGTGGCCTCGACACGGCCCAGGCTGCCGCCCAGCGCGATCGGCTTGCCGGTCACCACGCCGGTGGCGGTGGAACCTTCGTTCATGGAGTACGTGTCCATCATCCAGGCCATGGTCTGGGCGTTGGTGTTCACGTCAGGCGCCGGGATGTCCTTGGACGGTCCGATGATGACGCCGATTTCCGAGGTGTAACGGCGCGTCATGCGCTCGAGTTCGGATTGCGACAGCTTGCGCGGATCGACCCGGATGCCGCCCTTGGCGCCGCCGTACGGCAGGTTCACCGCGGCATTCTTGACCGACATCCACGCGGCCAGCGCCATCACTTCCGACAGGGTCACGTCCTGGTGGAAACGCACGCCGCCCTTGCCCGGGCCACGCGAGGTGTTGTGCTGCACGCGGTAGCCCTCGAAGTGAGCCACGCTGCCGTTGTCCAGCTCGATCGGCACGTCGACGATCAGCGAACGCTTCGGACGCTTCAGGGTCTCGACCCAGCGAGCCAGCGAGCCGAGGTACGGGGTGACCCGATCGACTTGTTGCAGGTAATTACCCCAGGGGCCGAGATCGTCGGCATTCAGATAAGACGGCAAGGCATGGGTGGGAGTTTGAGACATGAACATGCTCTCCTGACAAAGTTGCGCCATTTTATCCATAACCTTAATGTGTCCCCGTATTTTATATAAATATTTTAATTGGGGACACATATAAGTGGACGGATATCGCGAGCGTCGCCGAGCCTGCCGAAACGCTGCGCCTATCCTAGCCCCGCAGGGCGTCAGCGTCCAGCCTTGACCGGGCCGCCGGCGCCGTCCGGCCGCCCCGCCCAGGCCTGAGGAAGGCGCCGATCAAGTGCGACCCACCCCGCTTGAAACCCACCCCGAGTTCAACCAGAATCAGCCGGCCCCGGTTTTTTCCCGGCACCGGCGGCGAGTAAAGCTTGTCATTTCCGCGTTCGCCGGCGGGCAACCCCCGCCTGCAATCTTGCCCTTATGAAAACCAACCATAGAGGTGCGCATGTCGGATTTTTCCTTAATTGACAGCCAAGACCCGCGTTATGCGACCCTGCAAAAAGGGTTCAACCTGCGCTTTCCCAGCACAGGCCAAGGCGCAAACGCCATTTACGTGTGCAAGACCCCGCAGGACGTCCTGGAGGCGGCCAACGCCGCGCTGGCCCAAGGCCACCGCATCACGGTGCGCAGCGGCGGCCACTGCTACGAAGGCTTCGTGGCCAACAAACTGCCCCAGGACCACGGCCAGCCCCTGGCCATCATCGACCTGAGCCTGATGACCGGCCTGCGCTACCGCGAAGCGTGCGACATCGCCTCGCCGTGGAACCCGGCCGCGCGCTATCGCTTCGCCGCGGCTTCGGGCAACCAGAACTGGGACGGCTACCTGGACCTGTACAAGAGCGCCAACCGCACCCTGCCCGGCGGCTCGTGCTATTCGGTCGGCACGGGCGGCCACATCGTGGGCGGCGGCTACGGCCTGTTGTCGCGGCTGCACGGTCTGACGGTGGACTGGCTGTCCGGCGTGGACATCCTGGTGCCGCAAGGCCCGGGCTCGCGCCAGCTCGTGGCCAAGCACGTCAACCTGCAAAGCACCGGCGCCGACCGCGACCTGTTCATCGCATGCCGCGGCGGCGGCGGGGGCAATTTCGGCATCATCCTGACGTACTACTACGCCGAGCTGCCCAAAGCGCCGCAAGAGGCCTACTGGCTGTCGCTGTCGTACCCGTGGGACAGCTTCGGCACCGGCACGGCCGGCCGCGCCGCCTTCGCCCGCTTCATGCGGGCCTACTGGCAATGGTTCGCCGACCACGACGCCGACTGGAACAGCCCCGACCCGGCCAAGGCCAACGGCGGGCTGTTCACACTGCTGAAGGTGCAGCACCGCTCCACCGGCGATGTCGTGCTCAACATCCAGTACACCGGCCGGGATGGCAAGGTCGGCGGTGCGCGCGATCAACCCTTCCTGGATTTCGTGGCCACCATGAATGCGGCCGCGGGCGCGGCGCCGGGCATCAACCCGGCCCCGAACTGGCATGGCCCGTCGTGGCGCGTGGCCGCGCCGGCCATGCGTCTGATGGCCCACCCCGTGGCCGATGCCCGGAAAATGGATTGGCTCTGGCTGACCCAGACCATCAACGGCTCGGGCAACAACCAGCGTGGCAAATACAAGTCCTCGTACCACAAGGCGAATTTCAGCGACGTCGAGATCACCGCCCTGTGGGAATACCTGAATGGCTCGGACGACCCGCGGCTGAACCAGGCGCTGGTGCAAATCGATTCCTACGGCGGGCGCATCAACCGCAACGACGAAGCGGCCAACCCCACCAGCGTCAGCCAGCGCGCCTCGCTGCTGAAGTCGCAGTTCCAGGTGTATTGGACGAACCCCGCCGACGACGCCTTCTACCTGAAGTGGATCGCCGACCTGTACGACGAATACTTCGCGCAGTACGGCGGCAAGCCCAGCTACCAGCCGGGGTCGCCCTTCCAGGGCTGCTACATCAACTACCCGGATACGGACATGAAGTACACCGACGCCAGCCGCAGCCGCATCGATCCGGACTGGCTGCACCTGTACTACGGCGACAAGACCGCCGCGCTGATCGCGACCAAGCAGCGCATGGACCCTGACAATCTGTTCCACCACGAGATGTCGATCCCGCTGGCGCCGCCGCACGCCTAGCCGCTCTCGCAAGACCCACCGGCCCGCATATCGCGGGCCGGTTTTTTTGTGCGTTGACTGCCCTGGCCATCCCGGCCGGGGCGCCGCGCATCAGGCCGATACGAGCTGCCAGGCCAGCCGCGCCGCCGCGCGGGCGCCATGCCCATCCACGTCGAAACGCGGATTGAACTCGGCCAGGTCGGCCAGGCGCAGCTTGCCGCTGGCCTTGACCCGCAGCACGATCTCTTCGATCACCGCCATCGGCACGCCATAGGGCGCGGGCGCCGACACCCCCGGCATGACCGCCGCGGGCAACACGTCCAGGTCGATGGTCAGGTACACGTGGCGCGCGCGCGCCAGCAAGGCGTCGACGTTGGCCAGGCGCGCCTCGAGGTGGCGCTCCTGCATGTCCCGGTCTTCCACCCAGATGGCGCCGACCTCGGCCGCCCGCGCGTACAGCGCCGGCGTATTGGCCAGCCGCGACACGCCCAGGCAGGCGTATTGAAACGCCAGGCCCTGCGCCTCGCAGTAGTGCGCGATCTGGTCGAACGGCGTGCCCGAGCTGCCCGGGCGGCCGGTGCGCAGGTCGAAGTGCGCATCCAGATTCAGCACCAGCACAGGGCCGGCGTCTTCGTGGCCCGCGAGCCAGCGCGCCAGCCCCTGAAAGCTGCCCCAGGCGATTTCATGGCCGCCGCCCAGCACTACCGGACGGGCGCCCTGCTGCAGCAGATCGGCCACCGCCAGGCCCAGGCGCTCCTGCGCGTCTTCCAGCTGGTCGCCTTCGCAAGCCACGTCGCCCGCGTCCAGCAGACGGGTCAAGCCATGCGCCGGCAAGCCGGCCATGAATTTGCGGATGCCGGCCGGGCCGGCCGCCGCGCCGATGCGGCCCTGGTTGCGGGCCACGCCCGCATCGCAGGCAAAGCCCAGGATCACGGCCTCACCCTTGGCGGCAACCTGCCCCGCCGCGGGCTCGACGATATGCGCCAGGCGGCGTGTGTCGCCGCGCTCGGCGCTGTCGTCGCGCGCGGTCCACAGGCGCTTGTCCAGTTGCGCCGCCGTCATGCCGCCCCCTGTCCTGCGCTCAGCACCGCCTGCAGGAATTCGCGGGTACGGGCCTCGCGCGGCTGGCTGAAGATGACCTCGGGCGGGCCCGATTCCAGGATCACGCCGCCGTCCATCACGGCCACCACGTCGGCCACGTCACGGGCAAAACCCATTTCATGCGTGACGACCATCATGGTCATGCCCTCGCGGGCCAGCAGCTTCATGACCTGCAGCACTTCGCCCACCAGCTCGGGGTCCAGCGCCGAGGTCGGCTCGTCGAACAGCATGACCTTGGGCTGCATCGCCAGCGCGCGGGCGATCGCCACGCGCTGTTTCTGGCCGCCCGACAGGCTGGCCGGCATGGCCGACATCTTCTGCGACAGGCCGACCTTGTTGAGCAGGTCCGCGGCCAGCGCGTTGGCTTCGTCCCGGCCCATGCCGCGCAGCTTGCGCGGCCCGACCGTGACGTTGTCCAGCACGGACAGGTGCGGGAACAGATTGAAGCCCTGGAACACCATGCCTACCTGCATGCGCAGCTGGTTCAACTGGGTTTCGGGCAGCATTTGCCCCTGGTCCTGCAGCGTCTGGCCGCAGATCTCCACGGTACCGCCCTGAGCCACTTCCAGCCCGTTGCAGCAGCGCAGCAAGGTGCTCTTGCCCGACCCGCTGGGCCCGATCACCACCACCACCTGCGAGGGCAGCACATCGAAGTCGATGCCGCGCAGCACGGCGTGGTCGCCGTAGGATTTTTCCAGGCCGCGGATGCGGATCATTTCTTTCGGGGTTCCGAAGTTCATTGCACCATCCCTCCGGCGCGCAAGCGTTGTTCGACATGGCGCAGAATCACCATGGCAACCGTGGTCAGGACCAGATAGATCAGTGCCACCACCAGATAGGTTTCCAGCGAGCGGTACGACACGCTGATGATTTTCTGCCCTTCATGCATCAGGTCGTGGATGGTCAACAGCGACACCAGCGCGGAATTCTTGATCAACGCGATGAACTCGTTGCCCAGCGGCGGAATCATGCGCACCACCGCTTGCGGCAGGATGATGATGCGCATGGCCTGGCCCGACGACATGCCCAGCGACCGGGCCGCCTCGGTCTGGCCGCGATCCACCGACTGGATCGCGCCGCGCACGATTTCCGACACGTAGGCGCCGGAATACATGCCCAGCCCCAGCACGCCGCAGGCGAACGCGGGCAGCGTCACGCCGAATTGCGGCAGGCCGAAGAACCAGATGAACAGCTGCACCAGCAGGGGCGTGCCGCGAAAGAACAGCAGATACGTGCTGCACAGGTTGTAGATGATGCGCCGTTGCGGGTTGAGCCGGCCCACGCCGACCAGCAGGCCGATGACGCAGCCCAGCAGCAGCGCGCCGGCGGTCACCTCGATGGTGACCAGTGCGCCGCGCAGCAGCGAGTCGTAGTCGGCGAAAACAGGGGCGAAGTCCAGATTCATTTCGCGGGCGCCTCGAACCACTTGTTGACGATGGCCTGGTAGCTGCCGTCGGCCTTGATCTTCTTGAGCGCCTCATTCAGGCCGCGGGTCAGCTCGGGCTTGTTCTTGGGCACGGCGATGCCGTAGTCCTCGGTAGTGACCTGCTCGTCCAGCACGGTCAGGTCGGTCGTGCTCTGCGCGAACAGCTTGGCGGCGGGCTTGCCCGTCACCGCGGCGTCGGCGCGGCCGATCTGCACCAGGTTGAACATCTCCTGGTTCTTCTCGACTTCCACGCGCTGCACCGCCGGGAAGTGTTCCTTCAGGTAGTTGACCGACTTGGTGCCGACCTGCACCGACACCTTGCGGCCGTCCAGGTCCTTCAGGCCCTTGATGCCGCCGCCCTTCTTGGTCAGCACGACCAGGCCGCCGGCGTAGTACGGGTCGGTGAAGTCCACCACCTTGCTGCGCTCGGGCGTGATGTAGATGGCGGACACGGCGATGTCGGCGCGGCCGGCCTGCAGGGCGGGAATCAGGCCCTTGAAGTCGATGTCGATCCATTCGACCTTCTTGCCCATGGCGGCGGCCAGGGCCTCGACCAAATCAATGTCGAAACCCGTGCGCTTGCCGTCCTTGACGAACTCCATGGGCGGGAAAGTGGCGTCGGTCACGGCGCGGATGGTTTCCTGGGCATGCGCGGAGCCTGCGCTCCAGGCCAGGCCCAGCGTCAGGGCGGCGGTCAGCAATGTGCGGCGATTGATCATGGCGGGTCCTAAAAGGAATATGTGGATAGGGATACGGCGATCGGTACGGCGTAAAGCCAGCGGCGTCTAGAGATGAGGCGGGAATGGCGGGGACAGCGAAGCATCCGGAAATAAGGGGCGTCAGTGCGCCTGCAACCTGGCGGAGATGCGGCGGGCCGCGGCAACGGTCAGATCGATGAAAGCCTGGGGCCGCTGGCCGGCGCGGGTAGACGGAGCCATCAACGTAATCGAGGCCACCGCCTGGTTCGGGCGTTGGAAGATCGGCACGCTGACGCCCCAGACGCCGGCATCCACTTCGCTGTCGGTAACGGCATAGCCCTGCGCGCGGATGGCATCCAGTTCGCCGGACAGCCGGCCGGGGTCCACGCCAGCCTCTTTGGCCAGCAACGTCAGCGCCGTCTGCAGGCGCGCGGCCGGCATGAAGGCCAGCAGCGACTTGGCCGAGGCGCCACGCGCCAGCGGCAGGCCGCGGCCCTTGGTAAAGGAACAGCGCAGCGGATGCTGGCTTTCGACCATGTCCAGGCATACCGCCTGGTCCTTGACGGCCACCAGCAGGCCGATGGTCTCGCCGGAGGCCGCTGCCAGTGCCGCCATGTCCGGCTGCGCTTCGTGGATCAGGAAGGAAGACTGGTCAAACCCCCACGCCAGTTGCACGCACAACGGACCGGGGCCGTATTCGCCCTCGTGCTCGGCAACGAAGCCCCAACGCTTGAGCAGCCCTACCTGGCGGTACAGCGTGCTCTGGGCCAGGCCGGTCTTCTCTGCCAGCGCGGCGATGCTCAAGGGGCCGTCGTGCCGGGCCAAGGTGGCCAACACATAGAGGACGCGATCCGCGCCCGCTCCAACCGACTGATCCGACATGAAAAACGTGCTCCCCAGCAGTGATGAGGCGCAGATTATCAATTTATGGTTTCAAAGCATTAAATTATTCCCACCAAATGGGAATTAACAGGGAAAACCCCGAACCTGGGACCCAAAAAATCGGCACCCAGGGCCGCCGATCCGCTTCGGGCGCCGCCTTGCCTGCGTGCAGCGGCCTGCCCTGGCACAGGCCAAGAAAAAACCCGCCAGGCGGCGGGTTGGGGAAATCGACATGCAAGCCCGCGGCGGGCCGGGTGGCGCCTCAGGGCGACGCGGGGGTGTCGTAGTTGTTCAGGCGCACCCCCGATACACCGCCCACGTTGGACGTATCCGGCGCGGCCTTGGAGCTGGCGCTGCCCGGCGCGGGCTGCGCCACGGCGGGCGGCGTGACTGCCGGCGCGGTGTCCTGCGGGGCCGTCGCGTCGGCCGGGTCCGGTTCAGGCTCGGCCGGCGCGCTGGCGCGACGGGCCTGCTTGGCCGCGTCCTGCTGGGCGATCATTTTCTGCAGCTCGGCCGCCAGCGCGGTCGACTTGCCCGTGCGCGCCCAATCCGCTGCGGTCTGGTCCTTGGTGTCGCGGGTGGTGATGTCGGCGCCCGCCTTGAGCAGCAGATCCACCATTGGCTTGTTGCCCGACAGCGCCGCCATCATCAGGGGCGTTTCGCCGTTGGGCGCAGGCGCGTTGACCATGGCCTGGTTATCGAGCAGCAGCCGGGCCATGGCCATCTGGCCCTTGGAGGCGGCGTAATGCAGCGGCGTCCAGCCCAGGCGGTTGACCTGGGCGCCGCGCGCCATCAGGCTGCGCGCACGGTCGGTCTGGCCGGCGATAGCCAGGTACATCAGCGGCGTCTCGCCCGCCGGGTTCTCGGCGTTCACGTCGGTGCGCGGATCCGCCGCCAGTACGTCGAATACCTTCCAGGCGCCGTCCACCACCGCCCGCATCAACGCGGGCTGGCCGTTCTTGTAGCGCACGTTGGGGTCCGCGCCGTGGGCCAGCAGGTCCTTGATGTCGTCCGGATAATCGTTGGCGACGTAGATCCACCAATCGCCCGGATTGGCCGCCTGCGCCACCGGCGCCGACAGCACGACGCACAACGCCAGCAAGGCGCCCCGGCAGTGCGAGACAAGGCGGCGACGGGACAATGCGGAAGGAGCGGCCATGGCTATCCTAAGAAATTACTTTAAATAATTAAAATTAAATTATCTCTTTATCTTATTGAAAAGATTAAAGAAATTTTCCGTCGAGGCGCGTGCCACTTCCGCCACGCTGATGCCCTTCAGATCGGCGATTTTCTCGGCCACGTGAATGACCTTGGACGGATCGTTGATCTTGCCGCGGTACGGCACCGGCGCCAGATAGGGAGAATCGGTTTCGATCAGCAGGCGGTCCAGCGGCACCTTGGCAGCGACCTCGTGCACCACGTGCGCGTTCTTGAACGTGACGATCCCCGACAGCGAAATATGGAAGTTCTGGTCCAGTGCGGCCTGGGCCACTTCCCAGGTCTCGGTGAAACAGTGCATCACCCCGCCCACCTCGGCCGCGCCCTCTTCGCGCAGCATGCGCACGGTGTCTTCGGCGGAAGCACGCGTGTGCACGATCAGCGGCAGGCCCACGTCGCGCGCGGCGCGAATGTGGCGGCGAAAGCGCTCGCGCTGCCAATCCAGCGGCTCGGACAGGCGGTAGTAGTCAAGGCCGGTTTCGCCGATGGCCACCACCTTGGGATGGGCGGCCAGGCGCACCAGCTCGTCGGGCGCCGGGTCCGGCGTGTCTTCGTAGTCCGGGTGCACGCCCACCGAGGCCCACAGGTTGGCCTGTGGCTCGACCAACGACATCAGGCCCGGCCATTCAGGCATGTTGACGCTGACCACCAGCGCGTGGGTCACCTGGTTGGCGGCCATCCGGTCGAGAATGGCCGGCAGGTCGGCGGCCAGCTCGGGAAAATTCAAATGGCAGTGGGAATCGACGTACATGGAATTCGGTTCGGGTTGCAGTGCCGCCGCCTGGGCGTGCCCGAGGCGGCCTGGCGGGTTACGCCTGGCAGGATAGCACCACGCGCTGCAGGGTCGCGTGGGCAAAAAGCTTGGCATTCAAGGGGTGCGTGGCCAGCGCGCGCTGGCGCGTCAGCCAGCGCGCGGCTTCGGCCACGCGCGCTTTGTTCATGCGGCCGGCCACCTGTTCCACACCGCTGGCCAACGCCGGAAAGTAGCGCACCGGCGCCCCCGCGGCGGCCAGCATCAGGTCGGTGTACAGCCGTTGCAGCGCATCGATCCATTCGGCGGGCGCGGCTTTTTCCAGCGTTTCGGCCAGCGTGCCCACGTCGGGCGCCTGGCCCTTGGAGAGCGGGCCGATCAATTGCGTCAGCCAGGGCGGGCAGGCGGTATCGGCCTGCTGCGCCAGGCGCAGCGCGGCCAGCGGCGCGCCCCCCGCGGCAGCCAGCCATTCCCGCGCCGGCTCCACGTTCTGGTCGCGCAGCCATTGCAACGCGGTGTCGGCGTCAGGCGCGGGCAACGGCAGCCGGCGGCAGCGCGACACCAGCGTCGGCAGCAGCCGGTCAGGCGCGTCGGCCACCAGCAGGAACACGGTATGCGGCGGCGGCTCTTCCAGCACCTTGAGCAAGGCGTTGGACGACACCACGTTCAGCGCGTGGGCCGGATACAGCAGCGCCACCCGCCAGCCGCCCCGGTGCGTGGCGGTGTTGAACCAGGATTCCAGCGAGCGGATCTGGTCGATGCGGATTTCCTTGGACGGCGCCTTCTTGGCGGCGCCTGCGGCCGGTTCGGCGTCCTCGGCGTTTTCCGTGGCCTCCGCGCCCTCTTCGACCGCCACGGCTTCGGGGCGGATGCGGCGCAGGTCGGGATGGTTGCCGCTGGCGAACCAGGCACACGCGGCGCAATGGCCGCAGGCCAGGCCGTCTTGCGGCGTTTCGCAAAGCAGGCTGGCGGCGGCGGCGATGGCGAAGTCGAGCTTGCCGATGCCGGCCAGGCCGTGCACCAGCCAGGCGTGCGCGAAGCGGTCGCGGTTGCCCAGCCAGGCCCGCGCCGTTTCCATCTGCCAGGGCAGGAACTGGGGCGCGCTCATGAATGCGCCGCCACCAGCTCACGCAGCCCGGTTTCCAGGTCGGCGCGGATTTCAGCAATCGTGCGGGTCGAATCGATCACGCGGATGCGGCCCGGATCGGCCGCGGCGCGCGCCTGGTAGGCCGCGCGGGTACGTTCGAAGAACGCCGCGCCCTCGCGCTCGAAACGGTCGGGTTCGCGCGCATCGGCCAGGCGCGCCCGCGCCACTTCCAGCGGCACGTCGAACAGCCAGGTGCGGTCGGGCTGGCCGGCCTGCATCCAGGTTTCCAGCGTGGCCACGCGCTCGGCCCCCAGGCCGCGCCCCCCGCCCTGATAGGCATATGTGGCATCGGTATAGCGGTCGCAGACCACCCAGGCGCCGCGCGCCAGGGCGGGCTCGATGACCTGGCGCGCGTGTTCGCAACGGGCGGCAAACATCAGCAGCGTTTCGGTGTCCAGCCCCATCGGATCGGTCAGCACCAGAGCGCGCAGCTTTTCGCCCAACGGCGTGCCGCCGGGTTCGCGGGTCGAGACCACGTCCAGGCCCTGCCCGCGCAGGAAATCGGCGATCCAGCCCGTGTGCGTGCTCTTGCCCGCGCCGTCCACTCCCTCCAGCGTGATGAAGCGTCCGCGTGAGGTCATTGGTCTTGTCCTTGTGCTGGTGCCGGATCGGCATCCGGCGTCGAAGTGGGGGCCTGGGCCGGCGCCGCGGCGGGCGCGCTGGCCGGCGCGGGCACGGGCGCGGGCCGGGCGGCCGGGGTCTGGCCCAGGATGTAGCGGGACACGTTGCGGTTGTGCTCGGACAGGTTCACCGAGAACTCGCTGGTGCCATTGCCCCGCGATACGAAAAACAGGAATTTGTGCTGCTCGGGCTGCACCGCCGCCAGCAATGCCGCCCGGCCCGCGGCCGCGATCGGCGTGGGCGGCAGACCCGGACGCGTATAGGTATTCCAGGGCGTATCGGTCTGCAGGTCGCGCTTGCGGATGCGGCCCTGGTAGGCATCGCCCATGCCGTAGATGACGGTGGGGTCGGTCTGCAGCAGCATGCCGATCTTCAGGCGGTTGGTGAACACGCCCGAAACCCGGCGGCGCTCGGGGCCATGGCCGGTTTCCTTTTCGATGATGGACGCCAGCACCAGCGCCTCGTAGGGCGTGGCCACCGGCAGGTCGGCCTGGCGCTTGGACCAGGCGTCGTCCAGGATGCGCTGGCCTTCCTGATAGGCGCGGCGCAGCAGGTCGAAATCGGTGCTGCCCGGCGTGAAGATATAGGTGTCGGGAAAGAACAGGCCTTCAGGGTGTTTGATGTCCGAGCCCAGCCTTTCCATCAGCGCCTCGTCGCTGATATCGCCCAGCGTCTGCTTGACGTCGGGATTCTCACGCAGCGCCTGGCGGATCTGGCGGTAGGTCCAGCCTTCCAGGAAGGTGATCTGGCGCTGGGTCATGTCGCCGCGCGCCATGCGTTCGAGCAGCAGCCAGGGCGTGTCGCCATTGATGGCCTGGTAGCCGCCGGCCTTGATCAGCTTGTCTTGTTCGGACAGGCGCGCCATCCATACAAAACCAGGTTCCCAGACCGGCACGCCCGCGGCATTCAGCGCGCGCGCGACCGTGCGCGGGCTGCTGCCCGGGTCCACCACGAAATCGATCCTGTCGGCGGACAGGTGCAGGGGCCGGTGCATCCAGCTCCAGGCGGCGCCGACGGCGGCGGCCGCGGCCAGCACGAGGAGCAGGAAAGACCACAGGACGTAAAAACGGAGTCGCTTCTTCATAAGTCTGGGAAGTTTAATGGATCGTGCGGGCCTGTCGCGACAAAACCAGGGCCGGAGCGCGTATTGCACCCCTTTGCCCGTCCAGGGCATGGGCCTGCCAGGGAGGGAACACGGCTATCATCAAGCCTTTGATGACGAGTCACGGGCCTTTGCCGCCATGCATGCTTTCTATTCTTCGATTCCGGCGCGTGCGGAAGGTTGCGCCCAATGCGCGCCTCTGGACGATTTTGCCGTATTCACCGCCGCCGGCGCCGACGCGCTGACCTTTCTGCACGGTCAATTGACACAAGACGTCACCGGCCTGCCCGCTGACGCCGCCCGCCTGGCCGGCTACTGCACCGCCAAGGGCCGTCTGCTGGCCACGCTGGTCATGTGGCGCGGCGCCCCGGCCGGCGACGACGCCCCGCAACTCTACGGCCTGGTGCGCCAGGACCTGTCCCAGGCCCTGCTCAAGCGCCTGTCCATGTTCGTGCTGCGCGCCAAGGTCAAGCTGGCCCCCGCGCCCCTGCACGTGGCAGGGGTGCAAGCCGATCCCGCGCAACTGGCCGCCCTGGAAGCGGCCACCGGCGCCCTGCCGCGCGGCGCCTGGCAGCGCGCCGACCTGCCGTCCGGCACCTGGATCGCCGCGCCGTCGGCCGGCGCCACGTTGCGCTGGTGGTGGATCGCGTCCGACGAACAACTGGCCGCGGCCGCGCCGCTGGCCGCCGTGCTGGGATTGGCCCCGGCCGCGCAATGGCATGCCGCCGACCTGGCCGCCGGCATCCCCTGGATCACCACGGCCACGCAAGACGTCTTCATTCCGCAGACGGTCAACCTGGACCTGATCCAGGGCGTAAGCTTCACCAAGGGCTGTTATCCCGGTCAGGAAGTCGTGGCGCGCAGCCACTACCGCGGCACGGTCAAGCGCCGCATGGCCTTTGGCACCATCGCCGGCGCCGGCCTGCCGGACAGCCCCCTGGCGGGTATCGACGTGTTCGACGCCAGCCAGCCCGGCGAACCCACCGGCCGCGTCGTGGACGCCGCGGCAACACAAGACGGGCTGTCGGTGCTGTTCGAAACCACGCTGGCCGCGCTCCCCGAAGGCGACCTGCGGCTGGGCGCAGCCGATGGCCCGCGCATCGCGGCCGCGCCACTGCCCTACTCCATCACCCCGTAATTCGGCCGCGACGGCCGGGCCTGGCTGGCCCGCGCCGTGGCCGCACCGCCGCGCCGGAATCCGATCCCGTCGGACCCGGCGCGGTCCGGCCAGACGCTGCCGGGCCTTACACCACCGTCCCGAACAAGGCGCCCACGCCCGCGGTTACCGCCATCGCCAGGGCTCCCAGGACGGTCACGCGCAGCGCCGCCGGCCCCTTGGGTGCGCCCCCGGCGCCCGCGGCCAGGGCGCCCAGGGCGGCCAGACAGGCGACCGACGCCCCGATCACCCACAGGATCAGTTGCGGCATCGGCGCCACCGCGGCCACCGCCAAGGGCAGCGCCGCGCCGCCCGCAAAGGACGCGGCCGACGCCACGGCGGCCTGCACCGGCCGTGCGCGGTTGTGCATCGAGATGCCGAGCTCGTCCCGCGCATGGGCATCCAGCGCGTCGTGGCGGGTCAGTTGCCGCGCCACTTGTTCGGCCAGGTCTTGCGACAAGCCCCGGTCGACGTAAATACCGATCAGTTCTTCCAGCTCTTCGTCGGAATTGCGCTTGAGTGAACGCTGCTCCATGCGCAGGTCCGCCGCCTCGGTGTCGGCCTGCGAGCGCACGGACACGTATTCGCCGGCCGCCATCGACAGCGCGCCGGCCACCAGGCCGGCCAGCCCCGAGGTCAGCACCGCGCCGTGGGTGGCCTGCGCCGCCGCCACGCCGGTAATGAGGCTGGCGGTGGACACGATGCCGTCATTGGCGCCCAGCACAGCAGCGCGCAGCCAGTTGCTGCGGAATATCCGGTGGTGTTCTTTCGAGGGCATGGCCGAAGACCTGTTCAGCGCGTGACAAGGCTTGCGGCGGCAAGCCGCCGCAAGCGGATCAGCGCGGCGTCACGCGCACCGCGGTGAGCAAGCCTATCACGCAAAGCGTGGCCTGTTCACCGTCGTAGGCATGCACCTCGACCTGGCAGATGGACAGCCTTTTGCCTGGCTTGACGACGCGGCCGCTGGCCACGTAGCGGTCGCCCTTGGCCGGCGCCAGGAAGTTCATCTTGAACTCCGAGGTCAGCACGTCCTCGCCCGGCTGGAACAGGCTGAAGGCGGCATAACCGCCGGCCGAATCGGCGATGGTGGTGGAGATGCCGGCGTGCAGAAAGCCGTTCTGCTGGCACAGATCCTGGCGGTAGGGCAAGACGATGTCCACCCTGCCCGGCTCGACCACGTCCAGGCTGGCCCCGATCAGCCGCATGATGCTTTGCTGATCGAAGCTGGCCTTGACGCGTCCGGCGGGATCGTGGGAAGCCGGATGGGTGGACGGCGGGCGGGCCATCATGTCAGTCCTGTTCGCGCTTGACCAGGTTGACGATGCTGGAGAAGTCCAGCTTGCCCGAGCCGCCCGCGCTGTGCAGCGAATACAGATTGCGCGCCAGCTCGCCCAGCGGAATCGAGGCGCGCGCGGCCAGCGCCGCTTCGGCCGCCAGGCCCAGGTCCTTGAGCATCAGGTCCACGCCGAAGCCGCCGGCATAGCCCTTGGAGGCGGGCGCATGCTCCATCACGCCGGGCCAGGGGTTGTACAGTTCGGTGGCCCAGTTGCGGCCCGAGCTTTTGGCGATGATGTCCGACAGCACCTTCGGATCCAGGCCATTTGCCACGCCCAGCGCCAGCGCCTCGGACGTGCCGGCCATCAGGATGCCCAGCAGCATGTTGTTGCAGATCTTGGCTACCTGGCCGGCGCCCGCGGGGCCCGCGTGGAAGATGTTCTTGCCCATCTTTTCCAGCACCGGACGCGCGCGCTCCAGCGCGGCGACCTGGCCGCCCACGATGAAGGTCAGCGTGCCCGCCGCCGCGCCGCCGGTGCCGCCGGACACCGGCGCATCGATCATGGCGATGCCGCGCACCTCGGCGGCCTGGGCCACCTTGCGGGCCGAATCCGGGGCGATCGTGCTGCATTCGATGACCACCGCCGACGACGGGATCTTGCCCAGCAGGTCTTCACCCAGGTACAGGCCTTCGACGTGCTTGCTGGCCGGCAGCATCGAAATCACCACCTCGGCGCCCTTGACGGCTTCCGACGCCGACGCGGCCGACTTGGCGCCCGCATCGGTCAAGACCTTGACCGCCGCCGGCACCAGGTCGAACACGGTCAGGCTGTGTCCGGCCTTGACCAGGTTCAACGCCATGGGCGAGCCCATGTTGCCCAAACCGATAAACGCGATACTGCTCATGATGTCCTGTCTCCTGTTGCTATGGCTTGTAGGTATGAAATCATCAAGTGCTGCGTCATGCGAACCCGCCGCGCCGGCCCGGGGCCGGCGCGGCGGGCGGATGTCAGCGGCCTTCCTTGCCCAGGTCGTCCAGCGGATGCGGCTGGCCTTCGGGCCAGGGTTCATCGAAGAACTTCTGCACCCAGGCGTCGCTGGCCATGTCCAGCGATGCCGGATTCCAGCGCGGTTTCTTGTCTTTGTCGATCAGCAACGCCCGGATGCCTTCGGCAAAATCGCCGTGCGTCGTGCAGTGCAGCGCCGCCACGTATTCGGTGCGAAAGACATCATCCAGCGAGCGCAGCCGCATGCGCTGCTGCAACGCGAACGACAGCCGGATCGAACCCGGCGAGCCTGCCAGCATGGTGGCCGCCGCGCGCGCCAGCCAGGGGTCGGCGTGGTCTTTCAGGGCCGCCACTTCTTCGTGGATCTCGTCCAGCCGGTTGCCGCTGCACAGGCTGTTGATCAGGAACGAATGCTGGCGCAGGTGGCCGCCTTCGAGCGGCGTCTGCGGCTCAAGCGCCGCCAACGCCCGGCGCAGCAGGCCATCGTTGATCGAACGCGGGGGAATCGCATCTTCGGCGCCGCCCGAGGCCTGGCCGCCCCAGGGTTGTTCTTCCAGCGACGCCAGCAGCTTGGGCCAGTCTTCGTGGTTCAGGCGGAAATCCGCCAGGCCCGCAAAAAACGCATCGGCGGTGTTCAACTGCGCGCCCGTCAGCGCCAGGAACACACCGATACGACCCGGCATGCGGTTGAGCAGCCAGCTGCCGCCCACGTCGGGGAACAGGCCGATGGAGACTTCCGGCATCGCCAGGCGCGACGATTCGCTGACCACGCGATGGCTGGCGCCCATCATCAGGCCGATGCCGCCGCCCATGACGATACCGTGCCCCCAGCACAGCACCGGCTTGGGGTAGCTGTGAATGCGGTAGTCGAGCCGGTATTCGTGCTCGAAGAAGCGCCGCGCGTACGCGTTACCCCAGGGGCCCTTGCCCGCGTTCTCGGTCATGCTGCGGTAAAGGCCGTGCAGATCGCCGCCGGCGCAGAATGCCTTTTCACCCGCCCCCTGCAGCACTACCAGCGCCACGCCCGGGTCGCGGGCCCAGGCATCCAGGCGCTCGGCCAGCAGGTCCACCATCTCCAGCGACAGGCCGTTCAGCGTTTGCGGCGAATTCAGCGTCGCAATCCCGAAGCGCATCCCGTTGGCAGCGGTTCTTTCTTCGAACAGCACCGGTGCAGTCATCTTATGTCGGCTCCTTTTTCCAACAATTGGCGGGCGATGATCACACGCATGATCTCGTTGGTCCCTTCCAGAATCTGATGTACGCGAGTATCGCGCACCAGACGCTCCAAGGGATAGTCCCGCAGGTATCCGTAGCCGCCGTGGATCTGTTGCGCATCCAGGCAGATCTGGAATCCCATGTCGGTCGCGAAGCGCTTGGCCATCGCGCAGTAGGTCGCCGCGTCGGGCGCCCCCCCGTCCAGCTTGCAGGCGGCCAGGCGCACCATCTGGCGTGCTGCCACCAGGTGGGTGGCCATGTCCGCCAACTTGAATTGCAGCGCCTGGAATTCGGCCAGGCGGCGGTTGAACTGGCGCCGCTCGTCCATATAGCGGCGCGCGGCATCCAGCGCGCCCTGGGCCGCGCCCACCGAGCAGGTGCCAATGTTGATGCGGCCACCGTCCAGACCCTTCATGGCGATCTTGAAGCCTTCGCCCTCCTGCCCCAGCAGGTTGCCCGCTGGCACGCGCACGTTCTCGAACACGATGGGCCGCGTGGACTGGCTGTTCCAGCCCATTTTTTCTTCCTTGCGGCCATAGCTGATGCCGGCGCTGTCGCCAGGGATGGCAAAGGCGCTGATGCCGCCGGCGCCTTCGCCGCCCGTGCGGGCCATCACCACCAGCAGATCGGTGTCGCCGCCGCCGGAAATGAAGGCCTTGGCGCCATTGACCACATAGTGGTCGCCGTCGCGCTGCGCGCGGGTGGACAGCGATGCCGCGTCGGAACCGGCGCCCGGCTCGGTCAGGCAGTACGACGCCAGCTTCTGGCCGCTGGCCAGCAGCGGGCCCCAGGCCTCGCGCAGGGCCGGCTGGCCCCACTTGCCCACCATCCAGGTGGCCATATTGTGGATCGTCAGGAACGCCGTGGTCGAGGGATCCACCGCCGCCATTTCCTCGAACACCAGCGTGGCGTCCAGGCGCGGCAGGCCCAGGCCGCCGATGTCCTCGCTGGCGTAGATGGCGCAAAAGCCCATCTCGCCGGCCCGGGCGAACGCCTCTTTGGGGAAAATGCCTTCGGCGTCCCAGTGCGCCGCGTGGGGCGCCAGTTCGCCTTGCGCGAAGTCGCGCGCGGCCTGCGCGAACGCGCGCTGCTCGTCGGTCAGTTCCAAGTCCACAGCCTGTCTCCTGATGTTATGGGTATTGTCTGTTGGCGTTGCTGCCGTCTCGTGAACGCCAGCCTGCCGATTTTGACATGACGTTGACGTAAACGTAAGTGCGGTGACGTTAATGTTACGCCGGAAGCGCCAGCGGAATTTGTCCTATTGATGACAATGTGGCGCGCGGGGGGGTTGGCCGCCCGCCCGCGGGGACGCGTGCGTCCCTACAGCAGCCCGGCCGGCCGCACCCGCCCATTGCGGGCGGTCTTGGCACGGCGGTGCTCGGCGCGGCGGCGGCGCGATTCCTTGGGGTCGAAGGACAGGCCGCGGTAGATCTCGACGCGGTCGCTATCGGCCAGCGGCGTCTGCGGTTCGACCGCACGGCCGAACACGCCCACGCCCCGCTGCCACGCCGGCACGACCGGAAACGCCTGGGCAAAGCCGCTGGCCTCCAGCGCATCGGCCACGGTGGCCCCGGCCGGCAGGCGCAGTTCACGCATCCAGACCTGGGCGGGCAAGGCATAACAGACGCAGACGCCGATCAACCCGTCCGCGGACGGCTCATTCGCCATACTTGGCCTGCGCCCGCTTGGTGAAGGAATCGATGAAACTGGTGGCGATGCGGTTGAACACCGGTCCCACCACCATTTCGAGCGCGCGGTTGGAAAAGGCATATTCCATGGTGAACAGCACCTTGCACGCATCTTCGGCCAGCGGCTGGAATTCCCAGTGCCCCACCAGGCTGGAGAACGGGCCATCGACCAGTTCCAGATCGATGCGGTCCGGATAGACGTGTTTGTTGCGCGTGGTGAAACGCTGCTTCATCCCCGCGAAACTGATCAGGATGGAGGCTTGCATGCCGTGCTCGTCGCGGGACTGGACCTCGGCACCGCCACACCACGGCATGAACTCCGGGTACTTTTCCACGTCGGCCACCAGGTCGAACATCTGGGCGGCGCTGTAAGGCACCAGGACGGATCGCTGTACTTTGTGCATCGACTATCGCAAATGGCTAGAATGAGAGGATTTTACCGGTACCGCGCCATCCAGGCCAAAACGGCGGCAGAGAGTGGCTGCAAGATCGCCAAAACAAGATCGGCCACGAGATCTTCTGGGCAAGATAAGATGGGCAAAACAAGATGAGCATTATCGATAACCGCAAGGCCACGCACGACTATTTCATCGAAGACCGCTACGAGGCGGGCCTGGTGCTGCAAGGCTGGGAAGTCAAGTCGATCCGCGACGGCCGCGTGCAGCTGAAGGAAAGCTACGTCATCGTGCGCGACGGCGAGCTGTACCTGCTGGGCATGCACGTCAGCCCCCTGCCCACGGCGTCCACCCATATCCATCCCGACGCCATGCGCACGCGCAAGCTGCTGCTCAAGGCCGAGGAAATCAGCAAACTGATCGGCAAGGTCGAACAGCGCGGCTATACCCTGGTGCCGCTGAACCTGCACTACAAGAACGGCCGCATCAAGCTCGATTTCGCGCTGGGCCGGGGCAAGAAGCTGTTCGACAAGCGCGACACGGCGCGCGAAAAAGACTGGCAGCGCGAGAAAGAACGCATCATGAAGCACGACACCCGCGCGCCGCGCAAAGACGACTGACCTTGCGTCGCCCCAGGGCCTTGTAGTGTGAACAGGCCCTAGGCGGCGGCCGCCAATGGCGCCGCCTCGGCATGCGCTTCGGCCAGCGCAACGCCCGGGCCCACGACCCGGTTGCGCCCGGCCTGCTTGGCCGCATACAGCATCCGGTCGGCGCGCTCGAAACAGGCCTGCAGGTTCTCGCCAGGCAACCAATCCACCACACCCGCGCTGAACGTATACGAAATCGTGCTGCCGCCGTGCGCGCAGGGCGTGCGCCGCACGGAATCCAGCAGGCGGTCCGCCGCCTCCATCACGGCGTCGCTGCGCATGTCCGCGAACAGCACGCTGAATTCCTCGCCCCCTACCCGGCCCACGTGATCGCCCGTGCGCAGGGTGGCCGTGGCCAGCAGCCCGAAATGGCGCAGCACCGCATCGCCGGCGGCATGGCCATGGGTGTCGTTGATGCGTTTGAAATGGTCGATGTCCAGCACCATCAGCGCCAGCGGGCGGCGCGTGCGCAGCGCCTGAGCGCAGTAACGCTCGGCCTGCATCCACCAGGCCTTGCGCGACATCAGCCCGGTCAGGAAATCGGTGCTGGCCTCTTGCTCGCGGTCTGCCAGCATGCGGTCATGGATGATCATGATGGTGCCCAGCGTCAGGCACGGCATGGCCAGCACGCCCAGTGTCATGAACAGGATGTTCCAGGTGGTGGGCGCCAGCAGCGTTTCGGCCTGCGCCACCCCTGACGCAAACACCACCGACCGCAGCCCGCAGGCCACGCCCGAGATCATCGCCACCGACCAGACGAAGTAGTAGCTGTAGCGCGACCGGTTCAGCGGCATGCCGCGCCGCACGCCAATGGCGACGGCGAACATGAAGCCCATCTGCAGCGTCGACATGGCCACGATACGCGGCGCCACCTGGCTATCGATATAGGTATAACCGGCCACCACCAGCCAGGCCGCGACGCAGGTCAGCATCATCAGATGCCGCGGCACCCGCTGCCCCATCAGCCGCCGGATGCCGGTGTAATAGGCGCACAGCGCCAGGCCGATCAGCACATTGGGCAGCAGGATCGACAACCAGTGTGGCGCCTCGGTGACCTGCAAGCCGAATAAAAAAAACGCCAACAGCGTAAGCAGGTTGGCGCGCATGGTTTCGCTGATCCCGGCCATGCCGCTGCGCGCCAGGGACCCCAGCACGCAAAGCGATAGCACCCCCGCCAGCACTGCTATCGACAGCAAATGAACGGGAGCGATCATGGGCGGTGCGCCTGACGGCGCGCGGTTCAGGTGTTGCGGGTGGATTTCACGATGGTCATGGCGGACGCGATCATGCCGCCGACATCCGCCAGGTTGGCCGGCAGGATCAGCGTATTGCCTTCCTTGGCCACGTTGCCGAAGGCTTCGACGTAGCGCTCGGCCACCTTCAGGTTGACCGCTTCCATGCCGCCCGGCTGGCGCACGGCGTCGGCCACTTGCGTAATGGCCTTGGCGGTGGCTTCCGCAATGGCCAGCACGGCAGCGGCTTCACCCTGCGCCTGGTTGATCTGGGCCTGCTTCTCGCCTTCCGAGCGGGCGATGGCGGCTTCACGTTCGCCGGTGGCGATGTTGATCTGCTCCTGGCGGCGGCCTTCCGAAGCCGCGATCAACGCGCGCTTTTCGCGTTCGGCGGTGATCTGCGCCTGCATCGAACGCAGGATCTCGTTGGGCGGCGTCAAGTCCTTGATTTCATAACGCAGCACCTTCACGCCCCAGTTCAGCGCCGCCTCGTCCAGCGAAGACACGATGTTGCTGTTGATGGAATCGCGTTCTTCAAAGGTGCGGTCCAGTTCCATCTTGCCGATCACCGAGCGCAGCGTGGTCTGCGCCAGCTGCGTGATCGCCGAGATGTAGTTGGACGAGCCGTACGATGCACGCATCGGATCGGTCACCTGGAAGTACAGCACCCCGTCCACCTGCAGTTGCGTGTTGTCGCGCGTAATGCAGACCTGGCTGGGCACGTCCAGCGGGATTTCCTTGAGCGAGTGCTTGTACGAGACACGTTCGATGAACGGGATCACGAATCCGGCGCCCGGAGACAGCACGCGGTCGAACTTGCCCAGCCGTTCCACCACCCAGGCATGCTGCTGGGGAACGATGGCGATCGACTTGATGACGATCAGGATCGCCAGCGCGACGATGACGAGCAGGACGATAGTGGAAGTATCGATCATGATGTAGAGCCTCTTCTGGGGTAAATGCGGTGGCGCACCTGCCCGCGATAGCCAGGGCGCCTGCTGCTGCCGGCTCCGCCTGGGGCGGGCTCGGGTCGTACGTGGGGCCTGCCGGCGCGGAAAGCAAAACCCGCTTGCCGCGTGGCCGGCCCTGCTAGCGGGTAGCGCCGGCCGCGTCGCTCTTGGGCGTCAGGACCAGGCTCGTGCCGCGCATTTCGGTAATGATGTGTTCGCCGCCATGGGCCGGCTGGCCCGCGGCCAATTCCGCCTGCCAATGCGCACCGCGATACCAGACCCGGGTCGTGCCGTTCTCGGCCCAGGCCTCGACTTTCACGGTCTGGCCGATATCCAGGTTGACGTCGGCATTGCGGGCGGAATTGACCTCGCGTTTTTTCAGCACGCGCGTCTTGCGCAGGAGCAGCAGGCCCAGCAGCAGCACCACGCCGCACGCGACCAATTGCCATTCCAGGCCGGCCAGCAGCCACGCGGCGACACCGCCCGCGGCCAAGCCCAGGGCCACGAGCAGCAAGTAGAACGTTCCCGTCGCCAGTTCCCCGATAAGGGCCAGCGCGGCCAGTCCCAGCCATATCCACATAGTCGAATTCGCCTGAAAGGATGAGTTGTTCAGCGGATTGTACGTATTTCCGGGACACAACGGGGGCATCCGGCCCCGCCACGGATAATCGCCTGGATTATGATGTGCGCTGGCGTTCGCCATCCGGCCCGACCCGGCGCCCGGCATCTTCAACGCATAAGCCTCCATGACCGCTGCAATACCCTCAGTCCGCCCCGTCCTGATTCTGCACACGGGCGACCCGGACGACACCCTCAAAAGCCAGTTTGGCGGCTATGCCGAACAGCTCGCCCGAGCCTCGGGCCTGGCCCCCGATGCGCTCGAAGTCGTTGCCGTCCACGCCGGCGAACGCCCTCGCGCCCCCGATCACTACCGCGCGGCCCTGATCACCGGCTCGCCCGCCATGGTCACCGATCTGGAACCCTGGAGCGAAGCCACCGCCGCCTGGCTGCGCGAAGCCGCTGCCGCCGGCCTGCCCATGTTCGGCATCTGCTACGGGCACCAGCTGCTGACGCACGCCCTGGGCGGCAAGGTCGGCTACAACCCGGCCGGCCGCGAAGTCGGCACCCAGACCGTCGAGCTGCTGCCCGCGGCCGCTGGCGACAAGCTGCTGGCGGGCCTGCCGCCCACCTTCCCGGCCCAGATGCTGCACGCCCAGACCGTGTTGCAGCCGCCGCCCGGCGCGGCGGTGCTGGCGCGCTCCGACCTGGACGAGCACCAGATGATCCGCATCGGCCGCAATATTTTCTCGACCCAGTTCCACCCCGAATTCGGCCCGGACTTCGTGCGCGCCCATCTCGAACGCTTCGGCCGTCGCTATGCCGCCGAAAACCTCGACGTCCCGGGCCTGTCCGCCAACGTGCGGGCCACGCCCGTATCCGGCGAACTGGTGCGCCGCTTCCTGGATGCCTACGCGCCGGCCTGAAGCCCGCGCGTGCGGCGGCGTGGGAAGGCGCCCGCAACAACCGGAGTGCGGCGGCAAGCGGCCTTTGAGAACATACCCAAAAGCGCATCAATCCCCGCGCCCAGGAGCCCCCTCATGACCCAAGCCGCCCCCTTGAGCAAACAGCATGCCGCCGCCATCGAACGCGCCTGCCGCGCACTCGAAGCCGAGCAGCCGCCCGACCTGAACACGCTGGCCGAACAGGCCGGCATGAGCCGGTTCCACTTCCATCGCCTGTTCAAGGCGGCTACCGGCATCACGCCCAAGGCCTACGCCAGCGCGCTGCGCGCCGACCGCACCCGCCAGCAGTTGCGGCAAGGTGCCAGCGTCACCGACGCCATGTACGGCGCCGGGTTCAATTCCAGCGGCCGCTTCTACGAGGCCGCGCCCGCCATCCTGGGCATGACGCCCACGGCGTTCCGCAAGGACGGCGCGGGGGTCGAGATCCGCTTCGCGGTGGGCCAATGCTCGCTGGGCGCGCTGCTGGTCGCCGCCAGCGACACCGGCATCTGCGAAATCGCGCTGCACGAAGACCCCGAACAACTGGTGCGTGACCTGCAGGACCGCTTCAAGGCTGCCCGGCTGATCGGCGCCGATCACGAATTCGAGCAATGGATGGCCGCCGTGGTCGGCTTCGTCGAAAACCCGTCCGTCGGTCTGCACCTGCCGCTGGACGTGCGCGGCACTGCCTTCCAACGCCGGGTGTGGGAAGCGCTGCGCGAGATTCCGGTGGGCGTCACCGCCACCTATACCGATATCGCCGAACGCATCGGCTCGCCCCGCGCCGTGCGCGCCGTGGCCCGCGCCTGCGCCACCAATCACATCGCCCTGGCCATTCCCTGCCACCGCGTGGTGCGCACCGACGGGTCGCTGGCCGGCTACCGCTGGGGCATCGACCGCAAGCGCGAGCTCATCGCGCGGGAAGCCCAGGCAGCATAGCCACAGGCGCGAATCGCGGCCCGCAGGGGCCGCAACGTTCAACTGCCGAACTGCGCCAGCACCCCCAAGACCGCGGCCATCGCCTCGCCGGGCGGCGGCGAGCGCCGATAGGCCACGGCCATCGGACGCATGAGCGGCGGAAACAGCGAGCGCACATGCACGTCCGGCGCGCGTTGCAGGTCCTCCACCTCTTCCAGCGGCAAGATCGCGGCGCTCTGATTGGCCAGCGCCAGATGCGTCAGCGCCCCCGGATGGCTCAAGGTCAGAAAGGGGCGCGGATTCAAGCCCGCCTGGCCGAACCACGCCGCGATCAGGCCGTGCATCTGCGTTCCAGGCGCAAACGCGGCCCAGCGCCGGGTCGCCAGCCAGTCTGGCGTTACCGGATCCGGCGCCTCCCAGGCCGCTGGCACCAGCGCCACCATGGCGTCGTTGCGCCAGGGCGTCTGCACCACACCGGCCACGGCGGGCTGGGGACTGGCGACCAGGCCAATGTCGAGCGTGCCGGCGTGCAGCCGCGACATGGCCTCGGCGGACCCCACCCCTTCCAGCTTCAGCTCGACCCCGGGGTTGCGCCGGCCCAGGGCATCCAGCATCCGCGGCAACCACCGCACGCCCACCCCGGCCGACACGCCGACTCGCACCAGCCCTTGCCCGCCCGCGGCGCGCCGCCGCACCAGATCAATCAGCTCGTCACTGGCGGACAGCAGCTTGCGCCCTTCCTGCACCAGCGCCCGGCCCGCGGGCGTCAGGTCCGCCTGCCTGCGGCCCCGCACGAAAAGCGCGGCCTGCATGCGTGCTTCCAGTTCCTTGACGTGCAGGCTGATGGTGGGCGGCGCCAGATGCAAGGCCTGTGCGGCAGCCGCGAAAGTACCCAGGTCGGCAATCGCGACCAGGGTCTGCACATGATCCAGGTTCAGGTTACGCATCAGAATTCATGACTAATCAGGTCATTAACTTCAACTTTACGGATGCTACCCGATCGCCGAACATGCTGCGCCATGAACCGCCGAATTCCCCTGCCCCGCGCCCTTCAGAAAACCGCTGCGCCGGCCACGCCCGACCCGACGCCCTGCCTGCCCGCGTTGGGCTGCACGCCCGGACGGCTGCTGGCCTGGACGGCGGCGGCCCTTCGACGGGCCGAAAAAGCCGTCACCGAGGGCTTCCGGGTACCGCCCAATGGCGCCTGATGCCGACAGCGCGCGCCGCCGCCCCCTTCTCCCTGTTTGCCTGAAAGGCCCCCGCATGTTCGCTGACCCTTGGCTCGATCGCTGGCTACCCCTGATCCTGGCGCGCGCCGGCGCTGCCCCGGTGCTTGAAGTGGGCTGCGGCCAGGGCGACGACACGGTGACGCTGATCCGCGCCGGGCTTGCGGTCGCCGCGTTCGACCTGTCTGCCGCCAACGTCGCCATCGCCAGCATGCGGGCGCCAACGGCGCGCATCAGGCAGGCGGACGTACTTGACTGGCCGCCCGCCGATACCGAACCGTTCGGGGCCATCATCGCGAGCCTGTCATTGCACTACTTCTCCTGGTCCGACACCGCAGCGATCGTCAACAGGCTCCACGCCTGCCTGAAACCCGGCGGGCTGCTGCTGTGTCGGCTCAATTCCACCGAAGACCGGCACTTCGGCGCGGGGCGCGGCAAGCGTCTCGAAGACAACCTGTACCTGGTCGACGGCCAACCCAAGCGCTTCTTCGACGAACAGGCGGTTCAGCGCCTGTTCGCCCACGGCTGGCGCCCGGTATCGCGGCAGGCGCTGACCACGCGCAAATACCGCAAGCCGAAAGCACTGTGGGAGGTCATTGCCGAGAAATCCGCATAGCGCGCAGGCAAGAAAAAGCCCGCGCCGTCTCCGGCGCGGGCTGCTTGCCTGCACTTGCCCGTTATTGCTTGGCCAGGCGCTGCCAGGTGTCGACAACGGTGTCCGGGTTGAGCGACATCGACAGGATGCCCTCGTCCTTGAGCCATTGCGCGAAGTCCGGGTGGTCGCTGGGGCCTTGGCCGCAGATACCCACGTACTTGTTGGCGGCCAGGCACGCCTTGATCGCGCGGCGCAGCATGAACTTCACGGCTTCGTCGCGTTCGTCGAAGTCGGCAGCCAGCAGCTCCATGCCCGAGTCGCGGTCCAGACCCAGCGTCAGCTGCGTCATATCGTTCGAGCCGATCGAGAAACCGTCGAAGAATTGCAGGAACTCGTCGGCCAGGATCGCGTTGGACGGCACTTCGCACATCATGATCAGCTTCAGGCCGTTTTCGCCGCGCGCCAGGCCGTGCTTGGCGAGCAGGTTCACGACCTTCTCGGCCTGGCCCAGCGTGCGCACGAACGGCACCATGATCTCGACGTTGGTCAGGCCCATGTCGTCGCGCACCTTCTTGAGGGCTTCGCATTCCATGCGGAAGCACTCGGCGAAGTCCTCGGCGATGTAGCGCGACGCGCCGCGAAAGCCCAGCATGGGGTTCTCTTCCTCGGGCTCGTAGCGCGAACCGCCCACCAGCTTGCGGTACTCGTTGGACTTGAAGTCCGACATGCGCACGATGACCGGCTTGGGATAGAACGCGGCCGCGATCGTGGCCACGCCTTCGGCCATCTTCTCGACGAAGAACGCGCGCGGGCTGGCATGGCCACGGGCGGCCGATTCCACAGCCTTCTTGAGCTCGCCGTCGACGTTCGGGTAGTCCAGCACCGCCTTCGGGTGGATACCGATGTTGTTGTTGATGATGAATTCCAGACGCGCCAGGCCCACGCCGCCGTTGGGGATCTGGGCAAAGTCGAACGCCAGCTGGGGGTTGCCCACGTTCATCATGATCTTCAGATCGATGGCGGGCATGTCGCCACGGCGCACTTCCTCGACTTCGGTCTCGATCAGGCCGTCATAGATGCGGCCCTCGTCGCCTTCGGCGCACGACACGGTCACGGCCTGGCCTTCTTTGAGCAGGTCGGTGGCGTTGCCGCAACCCACCACGGCCGGAATACCGAGTTCACGCGCGATGATCGCCGCGTGGCAGGTACGGCCGCCGCGGTTGGTGACGATTGCCGAGGCGCGCTTCATGACCGGTTCCCAGTTGGGGTCGGTCATGTCGGTGACCAGCACGTCGCCGGGCTGCACCTTGTCCATGTCGGAGATATCGCCGACCACGCGCACCGGGCCCGCACCGATCTTCTGGCCAATGGCGCGGCCGGTGATCAGGACCTGGCCGGTGGCCTTCAGGCGGTAGCGCTGCTGCACGTCGTTGGCGCCCTGCTGCGACTTCACCGTTTCCGGGCGCGCCTGCAGGATGTAGATCTTGCCGTCGACGCCGTCGCGGCCCCACTCGATGTCCATCGGGCGGCCGTAATGCTTTTCGATGATGACGGCATAGCGGGCCAGTTCATTGACCTCGTCGTCGGTCAGCGAATAGCGGTTGCGCTCGGACACGGGCACGTCGACCGTGCGCACGGCGCGGCCTTCCGGACGCTCGGGGTCGAATTCCATCTTGATCAGCTTCGAACCGATGCGGCGGCCGACGATGGGGAAATGGCCCTGGGCCAGCGTGGGCTTGAAGACGTAGAACTCGTCGGGGTTGACGGCGCCCTGCACCACCGTTTCGCCCAGGCCGTACGACGAGGTGATGAACACCACGTCCTGGAAGCCCGATTCGGTATCGATGGTGAACATCACGCCTGCGCTGCCCTTGTCCGAGCGCACCATGCGCTGGATGCCGGCCGACAGGGCCACATCAGCGTGGGCGTAGCCCTTGTGCACGCGGTAGGAAATGGCGCGGTCGTTGTAGAGCGAGGCAAACACGTGGCGGATCTTGTCCAGCACGTCGTCGATGCCCACCACGTTCAGGAAGGTTTCCTGCTGGCCGGCGAACGAGGCGTCGGGCAGGTCTTCGGCCGTGGCGGACGAGCGCACGGCGAACGAGCCCTTGCCGTCAGCGTCGAGCTTGGCAAAGGCGTCGCGGATCTGCGATTCGAATTCGGCCGAGAACGGCGCGTCGATGATCCATTGGCGGATCTGCGAGCCGGCGTTGGCCAGTTCGCGCACGTCTTCGGGGTTCAGCGTGGTCAGGCGTTCGGCGATGCGCTTATCCAGGCCCGAGGCCTTGAGAAAGTCACGGAAAGCATCAGCGGTCGTGGCAAAGCCGCCCGGCACGCGGACACCCGCGCCAGACAGCTGGCTGATCATTTCGCCTAGTGATGCGTTCTTGCCTCCTACCGAGTCCACGTCCGTCATGCGGAGCTGCTCGAACAAAACAACATACGACATTGAAGTCACCTTTTACAATGGAATGAAAGCGAGTTTGGTCAATGCAGATTCGGCGCCCGGCGAATGCCCGGAAATTGCCGATCCGACTGCGCTGACCAAACTGGCCTTGGACCGCCCTTGGGGTGACTTATAGGGGCCTGATTGTACTCGTACGAGCACATCCGGCCATCTGCCTGGT
The DNA here is from genome assembly GCF_016428805.1 of Achromobacter sp. ASV32. Lineage (GTDB taxonomy): Bacteria > Pseudomonadota > Gammaproteobacteria > Burkholderiales > Burkholderiaceae_B > Achromobacter. The sequence goes on along the minus strand of NZ_JAELTJ010000006.1, from coordinate 39,063 downwards.
TGGAATTTTTTACACATGACATCTACCCCGATCGTACGCACGGTATACATCGTTTCCGACAGTACCGGCATCACTGCGGAAACCTTCAGCCAGTCAGTGCTTTCCCAGTTCGAGGAAGTCGATTTCAAGCCCGTCCGGCTGCCGTTTGTCGACACGCTGGAAAAGGCCGCCGAAGTGGCCGCGCGCATCGACCGCAGCGCCCTGGACGCCGGGGTGCCCCCGATTGTTTTCAGCACCCTGGTCAACCCCGACATCCTGTCACGTGTTCGACAGGCGAACGGGATTTTCCTGGACCTGTTCGGCACCTTCGTCAGCCACATCGAGCAGGCGCTGGGGCTGAAATCCAGCCATTCCATCGGCCGCTCGCACATGCAGGCCAACTCGGAAAAATACCGCAACCGGATCGACGCCATCAATTTCAGCCTGGCGCACGACGACGGCCAGTTCGTCAACCAGCTGGACCAGGCAGACGTCATCCTGGTGGGCGTTTCCCGCTGCGGCAAGACCCCCACCAGCCTGTACCTGGCCATGCAGTACGCCATCAAGGCGGCCAATTTCCCGCTCACGCCCGATGACTTCGAGCGCGGCACCCTGCCCTCGACCATCGCGCCGCACCGCGCCAAGCTGTTCGGCCTGTCGATCCAGCCCGAACGCCTGTCCGAGGTGCGTAACGAGCGCCGGCCCAACAGCCGCTATGCGCAGCTCGAGCAATGCCGCTACGAAGTCGCCGAAGCCGAACGCATGATGCGCCGCGAAGGCATCTCGTGGCTGTCCACCACCACCAAGTCGATCGAAGAGATCTCGACCACGGTGCTGCAGGAAGTCGGCCTGGACCGGGGCTGAAAACGATCAGGGCGCGCCGATGGCGCGCCCTGATCGGGTCCTGCCCGCGGGGCCGGGCGCCCGAAGCCGCGCCGGGCAGACGCCTCGCGTCAGCTTCGCCCCGCCCCTTGCCCCTGACTCAAGGCCGCAGCTTCACCCGCTCGCGCGAACCCGCCCCCCAGTACTTCAGCGGCGCCATTTCCTGCTGCGCCACCGTCTCCGAATCTTCCAGGCGCATGACCTGCGTGCCCGCGCTGGACGAATTGCCGCCCACCCCTTCGATGCTCAGGCGCACGTAGCGGGTCTGACCCGGCGCCAGGTCGAACGTCAGGAACTCGTTCTCGCGCATGGTATCTACCCGGTAGGTGCCGGCCGGCCGGTTGATGAAGAAGAAGCTGCCCGGCTTGGAGCGTCCGACCTTCTGGCCGTTGAGCCGCAGATAGGGCTGGCTGGACAGCGCACCGCCCGGCGCGGAAGGCTGGTAGAAATAGATCCGGGCGGTATCCGGCACCATCACCGGAATATTCGCCGCCACGTCCCGGTAGCGGGCGCCGCCGCAACCTGCCAACACCCCTGCCGCGACTGCTGCGGCGGCCAACATCTTGATTGCGCGATACATCGTTTTCCTTGTTGTGTGATTACAGGCCCGGCACCTGTTCCGGCGAAGCAGCACCCCAATAGCGCAGCCGCCGCATTTCGGCCTGGGCCACTTCGGGGGGATCAACCAGCGTCAGGGCGGCCTTCAACACCATCGGCGTATCTGAGCGTACATAACGGGTCTGCCCCGCTTCCAGTTGGAAAGTCACGCCATCCCCGGTCCAATACAGATTGGTCACCACGTATTGTCCGGCGGGCCGATCGACGAAAAAGAACCCCCCTGGCTTGTTGCGGCCCACCACCACATCATTGACACGCAGTTTCTGCTGCCGCGTGGATAGGTGGGTTGGGTGGAGTTGATAGAAATAAATGCGGCCCTGCCCTGGCGGGATAGGCGGTATCTTCGCGCTCGCGTCTTCGTACCGGACACCTGCGCAACCCGCCACCATCACGATCATCGCCGCCAAGGCGGTCGACAACGCTACTCTGCGATTCACGATTCTTCCTTGCCGCGGCCTACAGGCCAGGTACTTGCTCGGGGGAAGCCGCGCCCCAATAGCGCAGCCGACGCATTTCGTTCTCGGCGACCTCGGGCGGATCCGCCAGCTCCATGGTCAGCTTGCCCACCGCGCCCGTGCTGCCCAGCGAGCCGGCCAGGATGCGCACATAGCGGGTCTGGCCCGCGTCCAGCCTGAAGCTCACGCCGTCACCCGTCCAATACAGGTTGGTCACCGTATAGCTGCCGGCAGGCCGGTCAACGAAAAAGAAGCTGCCTGGCTTGTTGCGGCCCACCACGTCGTCATTGACGCGCAGCTTCTGCTGAAACGGCGTCACCAGTTCCGGCTGCGGTTGATAAAAGAAAATTCGCCCCTTGCCTTCCGGGATGGGCGGAATCCGCGCACTGACGGCCTGGTACCGAGGCCCGGCGCAGCCGGCGACTCCCACCGCCACGGCAACCGCCGCGGCCATTCTCAGCCACGTCATTGACGCATCTCCACGGGCAGATTCACTGGCCGGGACAGCGCCATGAACGAACTTTCACCGGGCAGGTAAAAGCCCACGAGCTTGCCCGACGAAGCCACCAGATAGGCCTCGTTCTGGCGCCGCGTCGTGATCGTGAACAGGCTGCCTTGCGAACGATAGACATCGCCCTGCAATATCGCACCGGTACGCTGCCACTGCGAGCCTGACGCCAGCGTCACGGCGGTCTCGTTGGGCAGCACGGCCACGACTGCACGCGACAACTGGATCGAACTGACGGGCTCCGACGCGGCGACCGGCACCAGGTTGACCCGCTCGGACTTCACGGACATGCAGCCGCCCAGCGCAATCGCGCACAGGGTAGCCGCCAGCAACGCGCTGCCGGCTCGGGCGGCGCGGCTTTCGCGCTTGTTTACGACCTGCGATGACGCCATGGGCACCTCGGAATGGCAAAAGGCTGAAGTATATAAGTGCGACAGTGTTTTACGAAAGATAGCAAAGGCGGGCGCCGCTGCGCGCGGCCCCCTGCCCATCTGCCAGTCTTTATGGATCAATAACGCAGCTTTTCGCGGTCGCGCCAGCCGGCGCCCCAATAGCGCAGGCCGGACATGTCCTGCTGGGCCTTGTCGGCGTCGTCTTCCAGGCGCAGCACCTGGCTGCCGCCTACGACCTCCGTGCGGACGTAGCGGGTCTGGCCCGCGTCCACGCGCACCTCCAGGGCGGCCTTGCCCGCTTTCTTGTCCGTGGCGGTCGCAACGGTGTGCGTGCCGGCGGGACGGTCGATGAAGAAGAAGCGACCCGGCTTGGAACGGCCGACCTTACGGCCGTCGACCACAATCGCGGGTTCGGCCGCGATGGCGCCATCCGCAAGCTGGTAGACGTAGATGCGGCCGGTGCCGGCCTCGATCGCGGGAATCTGTGCCGCGATATCCCCGTAGCGGGGTCCCGCGCAACCGGCCAGCAACATCGCGGCCGCCGACGCGGCCAGGGTCAATCGGGTCCAGCCCTTCATGCGCATCCTCCTGGGTGTCCGGGCGGGCGCAGTCGGCAACGGCCCCACGCCCCGGCAAACGCGAGAGTATAAGCGGGGTCAGTCCCGCGTAAAGCAAATTGAAAGCGAAGAAAGGACGGCCTCAGCGTGCCGTGGCGGCAAGCGCCTGGCGGCGCTGCTCGAACAGGCAAATGGCGGCAGCGGCGCCAACGTTCAGCGATTCGACCGCGGCCATGTCGTGCGGGATACGCACCTTGAGCCGGGCGGCCGCCAGCAGCGACGGCGCCACGCCCTGGCCTTCGTGGCCAAAGACCCAGGCGCAGCGTGCCGGCAAGCGGCCCGCATAGAGATCCTGGGCGCCGTCCAGCGCGGTCGCCACGAGCGGCACGTCCAGGTTGGGTATCAGCGCCTGCAGGTCCACATGCTCGTGGATCGCCAACGCGAAATGCGCGCCTTGCCCGCTGCGCAGCACCTTGGACGACCAGGCGGCCGCCGTGCCGGTGGCCAGGAACACGCGCTTGACGCCAGCCGCCGCGCAGGTGCGCAGCAAGGTGCCGACATTGCCGGGGTCCTGGATACGATCGAACAGCACGCAATTCTCGTCCACGGCATCCGGCAAGGACGGGCTCGGTGGCGTGACCAGGAACGCTACGCCCTGCCCGCTTTCCACGCTGGCCAGCGCCTGCATCAGCCGGGCGTCCAACGCCAGGCAGCGCGCGTCAGGCACCGCCGCGGCGAGCGCGGCGATATCGGGTTGCGACAGCCGTTCGATGTCGAAAATGGCCTGGTCCGGCGCACCATGATGCTGCAGCCACGCCTGGCACAGGTGCACGCCGTCCAGCAGCACGGGCGCGCCGCGCTTGCCGGCGGTGCCCGCCAGCTTGGCCAGCGCCTTGACCGCGGGATTATCGCGGGAACTGATGTGCTTCATGATGCGGCGCCAAAGGCCTTGATGGGCGCGAAGCTGCGGCGGTGCTCGGCGCAGGGGCCGTGCTCGCGCAGCATCTGCAGATGCAGCGCGGTGCCGTAACCCTTGTGCTGGTCGAACGCGTATTGCGGATACAGCGCATGCAGGCGCAGCAGATCGGCATCGCGCGCGGTCTTGGCCAGGATGGACGCCGCCGAAATGGCCGGCACCAGCGCGTCGCCCTTGATGACCGTCTGCACCGTGCAGCCCAGCTTGGGCGCCTGGTTGCCGTCCACCAGCGCCAATTGCGGCGCGGTCGCCAGGCCTTGCACCGCCCGCTGCATCGCCAGCAAGGTGGCGCGCAGGATGTTCAGGCTGTCGATCTCGGCCACGCTGGCGCTGGCGACGCACCAGGCCAGCGCATGCGCCTGGATCTCAAGCGCCAGGGCTTCGCGGGTGGCCGCTTTCAGGACTTTCGAGTCGGCCAGGCCATCGATGGGACGCGCCGGGTTCAGAATGACCGCGGCCGCGTAGACGGCGCCTGCCAGCGGACCGCGGCCGGCTTCGTCCACGCCGGCCGTCACCAGGGCCGGCTGGGCCGGCATGGCGAACAGGTCAGGCTGCTCCACCGGCCACCTCCAGGATCGCCTGGGCAGCGAGCGCCGGCGTATCGCGCAGCAGTTCTTGGTGCAAGGCCGTGAAACGCGCCTCGATGCGCGCGCCCAGCGCGTCGTCGGTCAGCGCGGCCCAGGTGGCCTCGGCCAGCTTATCGGGCGTGGCGTCGTCCTGCAGCAGTTCGGGCACCGCGAAGTCACGCAGCAGCACGTTGGGCAAGCCCACCCACGGCAGGTAGGGTCGCTCTTGCCCCGACTTCCAGGCCATGATGCGCCGCATCCAGGGCGACAGCACGTAGGAAATCACCATGGGGCGCTTGTACAGCGCGGTTTCCAGGGTGGCGGTGCCGCTGGCCACCAGCACCGCGGTGCTGGCTTCCATCACGGACCAGGCCACGGGGGCCTGGCGGTCGCCATCGGCGCCGTGCAGGTCCTGGGCGGTCACGCAGCGCAGTCCCGGCACCGGGTACTGGGCCAGGATGGCCTGGAACTCGGCGCGGCGCTGGTCGTTGACCATGGGCACCACGCATTGCAGCGCCGGATCGCGCTTTTGCAGCCTCTGGGCCGCCTGCAGGAAGCGCGGCGCCAACAGGCGGATCTCGGACGAACGGCTACCCGGCAAGATCGCCAGCACGCGGGCATCCGGGTCGATGCCCAGGCGCGCGCGCGCCGCGGCGCGGTCGGGTTTCATGGGCACCGCGCCGGCCAGCGGATGGCCGACATAGGTCACCGGAATACCTTCCTTGCGGTAGATCTCTTCCTCGAACGGGAACAGCACCAGCATGTGGGAGACGGATTCGCGGATCTTGTGGATGCGGTCGTAGCGCCAGGCCCAGATGGACGGCCCGACGAAATGCACCGTGGGCGTGCCAGCCTGGCGCAGCTTGTGCTCCAGGCGCAGGTTGAAATCCGGGGCGTCGATCCCGACGAACACCGACGGCGGCTCGGCCAGCCAGCGTTCGCGGACGTCGCGATAGGTGCGCAGCAGGCTGGGCAGGCGCTTGAGCGCATCCACATAGCCAAACACCGTCAGCGCATGCATCGGGTGCCAGGCATCGAACCCGCGGGCCTGCATCTGCGGCCCGCCGATGCCTTGGCACAGGACGGCGGGGTCGCGCTGCTGCAGACCGGCAATGATGCGGCCGGCCAGCAAGTCGCCCGAGGGCTCGCCAGCCACCATGCCGATCCGCATGGTCATGGACGGATGATGCCGCGCGAGGCGACGTCGAGGAAGTCGAGCAGCGTCTGCAGGTGCCCGGCCACCTCGGGCTCGGCTTGCTGGCGGGCGCGCAGTTCGGCGCGCGCATCGTCCAGCGGCAGGCCGCGGCGGTAGATGATCTTGTAGGCATCGCGCAGCGCGGACACTTGCGCGGGCGTAAAGCCGCGGCGCTTCAGGCCTTCGACGTTGATGCCCACCGGACGGCACGGATTGCCGGCGGCCAGCACGAACGGCGGGGTGTCCTGCATCAACGAGCTGTTGCCGCCCGTCATGCTGTGCGCGCCGATACGCGAAAACTGGTGCACGCCCGTCAGCCCGCCCACGATGGCCCAGTCGCCCACGTGGACGTGGCCGCCCAGTTGCACCGAATTGGCCAGAATGGTGTGGCTGCCGATATGGCAATCATGCGCGATGTGCACATAGGCCATGATCCAGTTGTCGTCGCCCAGCGTGGTGGCGCCGCCGTCCTGGACCGTGCCGGTGTTCAGGGTGACGAACTCGCGCACCGTGTTGCCGTCACCGATGACCAGCCGGGTCGGCTCGCCGTTGTACTTCTTGTCCTGCGGCATGCCACCGATCGAGCAGTACCGGTAGAACCGGTTGTTGCGCCCGATGGTGGTCACGCCATCGACCATGCAATACGGGCCGAGCTCGGTGCCGGCGCCGATCGTCACGTCGGGTCCCACGACGCAAAACGCGCCGATGACCACGCTGGGGTCGATTTTCGCCGCCGGATCAACGACGGCGGTAGGATGGATGTTTCCTGCCATTTACTCTTCCAGGCTGCGGATCGCGCACATGAGCTTGGCCGAGGCCACTTCCTGCCCGTCGACCGTCGCGCGCGCTTGGTATTTGCAGATGCTGCGGCTCAGGCGCTCGGCTTCGACTTCGATGCGCAGTTGGTCGCCCGGCACGACCGGGCGGCGGAAACGCGCGCCATCGATGCCGACCAGGTAATACGCCGTCTTGGCGCCATCGCACTTGAGGCCGCCGTTTTCGTCGGTGAACGAGAACAGGGCCGAGGCTTGGGCCATCGCTTCGACGATGAGCACGCCCGGCATCACCGGATGATGGGGAAAGTGGCCGTTGAAAAACGGTTCATTGATCGAGACGTTCTTGATGGCGACGATGGACTTGCCAGGCACCATTTCAACGACGCGATCAATCAGCAGCATCGGGTAACGATGCGGCAGCCTCTCCATGATCCCCTTGATGTCGAGTTCCATTTTTCTGTGAATTCCTGCGAGTGAGATAGATCTTGCGGCGCCGGACACGCCAGGGCGGCATGAGTGCGCCCTAGTCTTTTTCCAGCGTCCGCACGCGGCGGCGCAACTGCGCCAACTGTTGTATCACGGCGGCGTTGCGCTGCCATTCGCCATGCTCCGCATACGGGTACACCCCGGTATAGCGGCCCGGCTTGGAAATATTGGACGTCACCGCGGTGCCGCCCGAGATATGCACGTCGTCGCCCAGCGTCAGGTGCCCGGACAGCATCGAGGCGCCGCCGATGGTGCAGCGCTCGCCGATGGTCGTGGAGCCGGCCACACCCACGCATGCCGCGATCGCCGTATAGGCGCCGATCCGCACGTTGTGGGCCACCATGATCTGGTTGTCCAGCTTGACGCCATCGCCCACCACGGTGTCTTCGAGCGCGCCGCGGTCGATCGTGGTGTTGGCACCGATTTCGACATCGTCGCCCACCGACACGCCGCCCAACTGGGGAATCTTGCCCCAGGCGCCCTTGCCGAGCGACGGATCCGGCGCAAAACCGAAGCCGTCGGCACCCAGCACCGCGCCGCTGTGGATGATGGCGCGCGCCCCGACCTTGACGCCTTCGTACAGCGTAACGTGGGCGTGCAACCGGCTATCGGGCCCGATGGAGGCCCCCTCTCCGATGACACAGCCCGCGCCCAGCACCGAACCGCGTCCGATGCGAGCGCCCGATTCAATGACGCAATTCGGGCCGATGCGCACGCCTTGCTCGATGGTGGCGTCAGGCGCGACCACGGCGGAAGGATGCGTCGCGGCCGGCAAGGCGGGACGCCGGGCGGCGTCGAACCATTGGGCCACGCGGGCATACAGCAGATAGGGATGCTTGCAGACGACCAGCGCGAACGGCGCACGGGCATCGCCCGCGGCCTCCAGCGTCTCGGCCACGTCGGGCGAGACGATGACCGCGCCGGCCCGCGTGGCGGCCAACTGACTCTGGTACTTGGGATTGGCCAGGAAGCTGATTTCCTGGTTGCCCGCCGAAGCCAGGGTGCCGATGCCGCAGACCCGCAAGGGGTCTGCGCCGGCGGGCGCGCTGACGCGCCAGTCCAAGCCCTGGGTATTGGCTGCGCTCAACAGCGCTTCTAGCGTCGGCGCGCGGGCAAGATCCAGTAAAACCGGCATACGGCTAAGACTTACTTGCCCAGGCTCTGGATCACCTTGTCGGTGATGTCGATGCGCGGGTTGACCGTGACGGCGTCCTGGATGATCAGGTCGTAGTTTTCTTGTTCGGCGATGCGCTTGATGGCCTCGTTGGCCTTCGTGACGATGCCGGAAAACTCTTCGTTGCGACGACGGTTGAAGTCTTCCTGGAACTCGCGGCGCTTGCGCTGCAGGTCGGTATCCAGGTTGGACAGTTCACGCTGGCGCTTGACGCGATCGGACTCGGACAGAACGGGCGCGTCCTTGTCGAACTTCTCGGCTTGCGTACGCAGGCTGGTATTCAGGCGCTGGAGCTCGTCGTCGCGCTTCTTGAATTCGGCTTCGATCTTGCTTTGCGCCGTCTTGGCCGGGCCGGACTCACGCAGGATCCGCTCGGTGTTGACGAACCCGATCTTGGTGCTTTGAGCCTGAGCGGGCACCGCTGCCGCGGAACCGAGAATGAGCGCACCCACCAGGGCAATGGAGCCGCCCAGCTTGCCACGGCGATTAACGCGCGGCGAATTCGATGATTTAAGTGCGAAATCAGACATCATGAAAATCTCACCTTCCAGTAAGGCAAAGCCAAAGTATGTATTGTGCCACTAAACGGCACCGGAGCCGGGCCGGGGGCCCGCTCCCATGTTTTCAAGCGTAACGGATGCTTAGAATCCGGTCCCGATCTGGAACTGGAAGCTTTGCTTGTCGTCGCCCTGCTTCGCATTGAGAGGACGAGCATACGACAGTTGCAACGGACCCATCGGCGACTGCCACGACAGACCGATACCGGCCGAGAAACGCCAGCCGCAAGGATCGTCGACCTCGCTGCCCGGCTTGCCGTTCGAGCAAGTCAAGCCGCTGCCGGCACCGACCTGACCCGCGTCACTGAAGATGAACCAGCGCAGCGTGCGGTCCTTGGACGCGCCCGGGAACGGCAGATACAGCTGCGCGTTCGCGACGATGCGGCGCGAGCCGCCCAGGTAGTCGCCCGTAACCGGGTCACGCGGACCCAGCGACGAACCTTCGTAACCGCGCACAGTGCCGATACCGCCGGCGTACACGTCCTTGATGATCGGATAGTCCTTGCCGCCGTAGCTCTGGCCCCAGTCGACCATGCCGTTCAGCGCCAGGGTGTACGAGCCGCCCAGCGGAATGAAGTACTGCTGCTGCCCGGTGAGCATGTAGTACTTCAGGTCCACCGTCGAGAAATCGCTCTTCAGGCGGGTATACGAACCCTTGGTCGGCGCCAGTGCGCTGTCGCGGGTGTCGTTGGACCAGCCGGCGGTGAAGATGACCGAATTGGTCGCGCTGCCGTATTGATCGACGAACTTCTGGTACGCGAACGGCGGAGTCGAGCCCAGTTCGATCTGGTTGCGCTCGAGGTTGGCGCCCAGGAAGATCCGGTCGTATTCGGAGATCGGCACGCCGAAGTTCATGCCCAGGCCCATGGACTTGACGCGGTAGTCACCGTCGTTGTTGTTCCAGGGCTCGGTCACGCGGTAGTACGCGGACGTGGTGCGGCTGATGCCGTCCTTGGTCCAGTACGGGTCGGTGTGCGAGAGCACCACCGCGCGGTTGGTCTTGCTGGTGTTCAATTGCAGCGTCAGGTTGGTGCCGCTGCCGAAGACGTTGTCTTCGCTGATACCGGCCGACAGAATCGCCTTTTCGGACGAGCCGTAGCCCACGCCCAGGTTGATCATGCCGGTGGGCTTTTCCTTCACGTCGACGTTGACGTCGACCTGGTCGGGCGAGCCGGGAACGGGGTCGGTCTTGACGTTGACATCGCTGAAATAGCCCAGGCGGTCAACGCGGTCGCGGGACGTCTTGATGTCCTTGGCGTCGTACCAGGCGGCTTCCTGCTGGCGCATTTCGCGGCGCACGACTTCGTCGCGCGTGCGGGTATTGCCGCCGATCTGGATGCGGCGCACGTAAACACGGCGGCTCGGATCGACGTAGAACGTCAGGTCGGCTTCGTGCTTGGCGCGGTCCAGCTGCGGGTTCGGGTTGACGTTGGCGAACGCGTAGCCCAGTTCACCCAGGTAGTCGGTGATGGCCTTGGCCGAGTCGTTGGCCTTGGCGGCCGAGAACGTCTCGTCGGGCTTGACCTTGACCAGCGCGTTGATTTCCTTGTCCAGCCCGATCAGATTGCCCGCCAGCTTGACGCTGCGAACCTTGTAGGGCTCGCCTTCGTGCACGGTGATCGTGATGCGGATGTCCTTGCGGTCCGGCGAAATCGTGACCTGCGGCGGCTCGACGGTGAATTCCAGGTAGCCGCGGTCCAGGTAGAACGAGCGCAGGCGTTCGAGGTCGCCCTCGAGCTTTTCGCGCGAGTACTTGTCGGTATCGGTGTACCAGGTCAGCCAGCCCGGCGTGGTCAGCTTGAATTCGTCGAGCAGGTCGCTTTCGGAAAAGGCCTTGTTGCCGACGAAGCGGATTTCCTGGATGCGGGCAACCGAGCCTTCGAACACGTCAAAGCTCACGCCGACGCGGTTACGCGGCAGCGGCGTCACGGTCGAGGTCACTTCAACGCCGTACTTGCCCTTGGACAGGTACTGCTGCTTGAGTTCGTATTCGGCGCGTTCGAGCATCGAGCGGTCGAAAATACGGCCCTCGGCGAAACCCACCTGCCCCAGCGACTTGGTGATGGCCTTGGAGTCGAACTCGCGCATGCCGTTGAAATTCACGGAAGCGATGGTCGGACGTTCCTGGACCACGACGACCACGACGTTATTGTCGGTCTGGATCTGCACGTCGGTGAAGAAACCCGTGCCATACAGGCGGCGGATAGCCTCGGTGGCTTCTTCTTCCGTGAATTTCTCGCCCACCTTGACGGGGAGATAACCGAAGACGGTGCCGGCGTCGGTTCGTTGAATACCCTCTACGCGGATATCCCGCACGACAAAAGGGTCGAAGGCGTGGGCCATGCCTGGCAGCAGCAATGCGGCGATCAGACTCGGCACTAAGCCCGGCAGTACACCCTTTTTGTGATGAAACATCCGGCGAAAAGACATCCTTGAGTATCCTCGGTCGTGCAAATGGCGGGGGATTTTATGCTAATTGGCGCTTAAGTAAATAAACGCGTGAAATCATTAAACAGCGCAAGCCCCATCAGGCTTGCCAATAAACCAATGCCTGCGCGCTGTCCGATATCGATCCATCGTGCGGGCGGAGGACTGCCCCGCACAATTTCGACGAGATAGTACAGCAGATGGCCACCATCCAGCATAGGAATGGGCAGCAAATTTAGTACGCCCAGGCTGATACTGATCAACGCGATATAAGCGATGTACGCAACAATGCCGATCCGGGCGGTCTGGCCGGCATAATCGGCGATCGTGACCGGGCCGCTGACATTGCGCCAGGACACGTCGCCCGTAACCATGCGGCCCATCATGCGCAGCGAAAACAGCGCCGTGTCCCAGGTGCGGACCGCGCCGCGCCACAGGCTGTCGAAGACGCCATAGCGCACGGTCACCATGGGCACGTCGCCGCCCAGCTGGACGCCCAGGCGGCCGATGACCTGGCCATTGACCGTTTCGGCGCGCGGGGTGACGTGCAGGGTGATATTGGCGCCGTCGCGCGCCAGGGTCAGGGCCAGCGTCTTGCCGGCGCTGTCCTGGATCTGCTTGACCAGGGCGCCCGTGTCGGGGGTGGGCTGGCCATCGACGGCCAGGATCAGGTCGCCCTGGCGCAGGCCGGCTGCCTGCCCTTCTCCGCCGTCATTGACGACACGCACGGCAGGCTTGGGTTGGGCCAGGCGGATGCCGGCGGCCAGCAGCGGGTCGCCGCCAGCCGGATCCATGCTGTTGGCCGGCAGGGTCAGTTCGCGCTGCTGGGCGCCGCCGTTGGCGGTGCCGACCTCGATCTGCGTGCGGCCGCCCGTGGCCATCACGTCCATCAGGCGCCAGCGGGCGTCGGACCACGAGGCCACTTCCTGGCCGTCAATGGCCAGGATGCGGTCGCCTGCGGCCAGGCCCGCCCGCGCGGCCGGCGTATCGGCTGCGGGCTGGGCGATGACGGCAACCGGCTCCTCGGTGCCCGCCATGTTCAGGCCGGCATACAGGAAGACCGCAAGAATGAGATTGAAGATCGGGCCGGCGGCCACGATGGCAATGCGCTTGCCGACGGACTTGTTGTTGAACGCGCCGGCGGCTTCCGACGGGCTGGCGCCGGCCGGGGCCTCGTCCTGCATTTTGACGTAGCCGCCCAAGGGCAAGGCCGAGACGGCCCATTCGGTGCCATGCTTGTCGGTGCGGCGCAAGATGACCTTGCCGAAGCCGACCGAGAACCGCAGCACCTTGACGCCGCACAGCCGGGCCACCCAGTAGTGCCCCAATTCATGAAAAATGATCAGGGAGCCAAGCGCGACGGCAAAGGCCAGCAGGGTGAAAAGCATCGAGGTCAGAAAATCCAGGGATCAGGGATTGCTGCGCGCCAGCCCCACGCTACGCCAGGCCAAGATCGCCAGCGTATGCGCGCGCGGCGGCATCCAGCGCCAGCACATCGTCAAGACTGTTGAGCGTAACAGATGATTGCCCCCCCTGCCACTCCAGGGTGGCCTCGATGACCCGGGCAATCCAGGTGTAGGCCAGGCGACCGGACAGGAAGGCATCGACGGCGACCTCGTTGGCCGCATTCAGGGCGATGCAGGCCGCCTGCCCTGCCCGCAGCGCGTCAAATGACAGCGCCAGGCAAGGGAAACGCGCCAGGTCCGGCTTTTCGAAGTCCAGCCGGCCCAGGCGGGTCAGGTCCAGGGCGCCCACGCCGCTGTCCAGCCGCTCGGGAAAGCCCAGGCCGTAGGCAATCGGGGTACGCATGTCGGGCTGGCCCAACTGTGCCAGGACCGACCCATCGTCATATTCGACCATGGAGTGCACCACGCTTTGCGGATGCACCACGACCTCGATACGTTCGGCCGGCATGGCAAACAGCCAATGCGCCTCGATCACTTCCAGGCCCTTGTTCAGCATGGTGGCTGAATCGACCGAGATCTTGCGGCCCATGCTCCAGTTGGGATGGGCGCAGGCCTGCGCGGGGGTGACGTCGTGCAGGTCTTCGAGGTCGCGACTGCGGAACGGGCCGCCCGAAGCGGTGAGCAGCAGGCGGCGCACGCCAGGCGCCGGCGCGTCGGGCGCACCCGCCCGGCCACCGTGCGGCATGCACTGGAAAATGGCATTGTGTTCGCTGTCGATAGGCAGCAATTCGGCGCCATTGTCGCGAATAGCCCGCATGAACAACGAGCCGGCGGCGACCAGCGCCTCTTTGTTGGCCAGCAGCACGCGCTTGCCCGCGCGGGCCGCCGCCAGGGCGGCGGGCAGACCCGCGGCGCCCACAATGGCCGCCATGACCGAATCACACAGGGGGTCCGCCGCCGTGTCCGCGAGCGCCTGGGCGCCAACGCGAATTTCCGGCATCGCCTGGCCCGCGGGCCAGGCGGCGATGAATTGCTGGCGAGCCTGATCGTCCGGCACCACCACCACGGCGGCGCGGCTGGCCAGCGCCTGCTCGGCCAGCCGCTGCATGCGGCTGTAGGCAGACAAGGCATACACCGCCAGGCGTTCGGGGTGGCGGGCGATCACATCCAGCGTGCTTTCGCCGACCGAGCCGGTCGAACCAAGCACAACGACGCGTTGAAAAGCCGTCAAAACAAGACTCCAGACAAAAGTAGCGCGAACGGGGCCACAGGCAGGATCGCGTCGATGCGGTCATAGACGCCGCCGTGGCCAGGCAGCAGCGTGCTGGAATCCTTGCGGCCCGCGCGGCGCTTGAGCAGCGACTCGAACAGATCTCCGACAATGGACAACACGCCCAGCAACGCCGCGATGGGCAACGCCAGCCAGAAGCTCCAGCGGACCACCAGCGCGTGACCGAAGGAGCCCTCCCACAGGCTGGACAGGCCGATCCAGATGACCGCGCCCAGCACACCGGCCACGGCGCCCGCGATGGTCTTGCCCGGGCTGACCCGCGGGGCCAGTTTACGCTTGCCGAATGCGCGGCCGGCGAAATAGGCGGCGATATCGGCCACCCACACCAGGGCCAGCAGCGACACCACGAAGCCGGCGCCATGGGCCAGGAACATCTGCGCCAATACCGCCCAGGCGGCGAACGCGGCCGGCACGGAAAACACGGACCAGCCCAGGCTGGCCGGCGGCGCGTCGGCGCGCCCGCGAACCACTGCCGCGGTGGCGCCGAACAGCCAGACCAGGGCGACGGCCGGCGTCACGTAGCGCAGAATCCAGCCGGGATCGGCTACCCCCCTGCCATGACCCGCCAGCCACGCCGAAGTCAGGGCCAGCATGGCGCCAAACAACAGCACGGGAATGCCAACGGCGATCAGGGAAGAAGGCGGTTGCGGCAGCGTCAGGCGCAGCCACTCCCAATTGGCGCAGGCCGCGGCCAGCGCGAGCAGGGCCACGAACCACCAGGGGTTTGCGCTGACCATCGCAGCAGCCAGGACGGCGAGCAGGATGACGGCGGTAACGATACGCTGGCCCAACATATGACGGTCTCCTCGGGGTCGACTCAGGGCGGCCGCGCACGGGGCACGGCGACCGGACAGCCTATTTTTCGCCGTTCTCGGCGAGCTGGGCGCTGGTGCGGCCGAAACGGCGTTCGCGCGTCTTGTACCAGTCGAACGCTTCACGCAATTCGTCGGCGCCGAAGTCCGGCCAGTACCGGTCCGTGAAGTAGAACTCCGCGTACGCCATCTGCCAGATCAGGAAATTCGAGATGCGCTGTTCGCCGCCGGTGCGAATGAACAGGTCAGGTTCAGGCGCCCAGGCCATGGAAAGATGGCGCGCCAGGCGCTCTTCATCGACCAGGTGGGGCTGCTGGGCCAGGCCGGGCTCGGCGGCCAGCATGGCGCGAGTGGCCTGCAGGATGTCCCACCGGCCGCCGTAGTTGGCCGCCACGGTCAGGTGCAGCCGGTCATTGTGGGCGGTACGGGCCTGGGCGGCGAAGATAAGCTCTTGCAGCCGGGGTTCGAAAGCGGAGAGGTCGCCGATGACGTGCAGACGCACGCCCTGCTCCTCCAGCTTGCCGACCTCGCGCTCCAGCGCCTGCACGAACAGGCGCATCAGCAGGGACACCTCTTCGGCGGGACGGCGCCAGTTCTCGGAACTGAAAGCGAACAGGGTCAGGTAGCGCACGCCGGCCCGGCCGCAGGCCTCGACCACGCGGCGCACCGCCTGCACCCCCTTGGCGTGCCCCGCGGTACGCGGCAGTAACCGACGCGTCGCCCATCTGCCGTTGCCGTCCATGATGATGGCCACGTGCTCCGGAATGTCGCGGATATCGGGAACCGCCTGGGTAGAACTGGTTGCCATGGGTTTGGGGGTGGGTAATACGGGGAAAAACCCGCGCCGTCCATTCACCGCTGCATAGGCGCGCTGCGAGGCGAAGAATAGGACGGCGCGAAGGCAAGAATCCTGGCTGCGGAGCGGCCAGCGGCCACTCCTGAAGCTGCAAGGATTATACGGTCATGATTTCCGCTTCTTTCTGGACGACCATCTTGTCGATCTCGACCACGTTGCGGTCCGTCAGCTTCTGGATGTCATCCTGGGCGCGACGCTCGTCGTCCTCGGAGATTTCCTTGTCCTTGACCAGCTTCTTCAGGGAGTCGTTCGCTTCGCGGCGCAGGTTGCGCACGGCGATCTTGGCGTCCTCGCCTTCACTGCGCACGACCTTGGTCAGGTCACGGCGGCGCTCTTCGGTCAGGGCCGGCATCGGCACGCGGATGGTGTCGCCCATCGAGATGGGGTTCAGGCCCAGGTCCGACTCACGGATGGCCTTTTCGATCGGGCCGGCCATGTGCTTCTCGTAGGGCTGCACGCTGATGGTGCGGGCATCCACGAGGTTCACGTTGGCGACCTGGCCAACCGGCACGGGCGAGCCGTAGTACTCGACCTGCACGTGATCCAGAATACCGGTGTGGGCGCGGCCCGTGCGGATCTTGCCCAGATTGATCTTGAGCGTATCAAGCGACTTGGCCATCCTGGCTTCGGCGGATTTGCGGATTTCTGCGGCGCTCATGGATTTTCCTTTTCTTTAAACGTGTACCAACGTGCCTTCGTCTTCGCCGCTGACGACGCGCTTGAGCGCGCCCGACTTATTGATCGAAAACACCTTGATCGGCAGCTTCTGGTCGCGGCACAGCGCAAATGCGGTGGCGTCCATGATTTCCAGACGACGGACAATCGCTTCGTCGAAGCTGATGCGCGTGTAGCGCGTGGCGGCGGGATCCTTGTTGGGGTCCGCGCTGTAGATGCCGTCGACCTTGGTGGCCTTCAGCACGATCTCCGCGCCGATCTCGGCGCCGCGCAAGGCGGCCGCGGTATCGGTCGTGAAGAACGGGTTGCCCGTGCCCGCGGCGAAGATGACGACCTTGCCTTCTTCGAGGTAACGCAGGGCCTTGGGGCGGATGTAGGGTTCGACGACCTGGTCGATGTTCAGGGCCGACTGCACGCGGGTGTCGATACCCTTGTGCTTGAGCGCGTCCTGCAAGGCAAGCGCGTTCATGATGGTGGCCATCATGCCCATGTAGTCGGCCGTTGCGCGGTCCATGCCCTGCGCACCCGGGGCGACGCCACGGAAGATGTTGCCCCCGCCGATGACGATGGCGAGCTCGACGCCGGTGGCGGCGACTTCGGCGATCTCATCGGTCATGCGGACGATGGTGGCGCGATTGATGCCAAATGCATCATCGCCCATCAGCGCCTCGCCGGAAAGTTTGAGAAGAACCCGTTTGTATGATCTGCTGCTCATAGGTGATATCCCGAAGAACAATCCGACGAAAGTTTAAGACAAGAAGGGGAAATCCCCCACGCCGCACCCGCCAGGCGGGCAAGCGGCCCCAGGGCCAAATGAACCGTGGGGCTGCGCGGCGCTGAAAAAAGGCCGGTCTAGAATAATCTAGCCCCGGCCTCAAGGGGCCTGTTAACCCTAAAAGGGGCCTCGCACAGGCCGGTAATCGGCCGCCAGGCTAGGCGTGATCGCCGCCGCGTGGCTATGCCACGCAAGGTGAGCACAACGACGCCCGGCGGCCGATTACCGGCCTGCCCGAAGGGTGAGCACCCAAATGCGCGCCTCTCAGCGTTGCGAATGCTCGCCGGGGACCTGCCACGACTGCGCTTCGCGCCTTGATAGCCACGCATTTGGGTGCTCATGCGAGACCCCTTTTAGGGTTAACAGGCCCCAGCACTACCCTGGGGTCAGGCGCGGCCAGCGGCGGCGGCGGCAACCTCAGCGGCGAAGTCGCTGGTCTTCTTCTCGATACCTTCGCCGACGACGAACAGCACGAACTTGCTGATCGAAGCGCCCTTGGCCTTGAGCATCTGCTCGACCGTGTGCTTGTCGTCCTTGACGAACGGCTGCGACAGCAGGGTCACTTCCTTCAGGAACTTCGCCACCGAACCGTCGACCATCTTGGCGACGATGTCGGCCGGCTTGCCCGATTCGGCAGCCTTCTGCTCGGCAACCGAGCGCTCGGCAGCGATGTCGGCCGGGTTCACGCCGTCGGCGTTCAGGGCCTTCGGCTTGGTCGCGGCGATGTGCATCGCCAGATCCTTGCCCACTTCTTCGGCGCCGGCGTATTCCACCAGCACGCCGATCTTGCCGCCGTGCACGTAGCTGGCCAGCGCGTTCGGGGTCTCGATGCGCTCGAAGCGGCGGATCGAGATGTTTTCACCGATCTTGCCGATCAGGGCGGTGCGGGTCGATTCGATGGTGCCTTCGCCGTAGGGCAGCGCCGACAGAGCGGCCACATCGGCCGGGTTCTGCGTGGCAACCAGTTCGGCCAGCTTGTTCACGAAGCCGACGAAGTCGTCGTTCTTGGCGACGAAGTCGGTTTCGCAGTTCACTTCGATGACGGCGCCCTTCTTGGCGTCGGCGGAAATGAACAGACCGATCAGGCCCTCGGCGGTGACGCGGGCGGCAGCCTTGCTGGCCTTGTTGCCCAGCTTGACGCGCAGGATTTCCTCGGCGCGAGCCAGATCGCCTTCGGCTTCCGTCAAGGCCTTCTTGCACTCCATCATGGGCGCATCGGTCTTTTCGCGCAGTTCCTTGACCAGGGCGGCGGTAATTTCAGCCATGTTAGCTCCAAATTTTGCTAAGACATGCCCCGGCGGGCCGGGGCAATGGTGTGATTCGATGGGACGTCCGCCAGCGAAGCGGATCGGGAAGATGGGAACCCACCTTCGCACTGCCGGCGAGGCGGGGGCGTACCGGTTTGACGGGCCGCCCCCAGACACTAACCGCCGGACATGACAGCAGGCTTAGGCCTGATTGTCCTGCACTTCGACGAACTCTTCCTGACCTTCGCCGATTTCCTCGACCAGACCGTTCAGGTTCTGTTCGCGGCCTTCCAGCACGGCGTCGGCGATGCCCTTGGCGTACAGCGCGATGGCCTTGGCCGAGTCGTCGTTGCCGGGGATGACGTAGTCGATGCCGTCGGGCGAGTGGTTGGTATCAACCACGGCGACGACGGGGATGCCCAGCGTCTTGGCTTCGGCGATGGCGATCTTGTGGTAGCCGACGTCGATGACGAACATGGCATCGGGCAGACCGTTCATGTCCTTGATGCCGCCGATCGACTTGTTCAGCTTTTCCAGTTCGCGCTGGAACAGCAGGCCTTCCTTCTTGATCATGCGCTCGGCGCCGCCTTCGGCGACCACGGCTTCCATGTCCTTCAGGCGCTTGACCGAGGTCTTGACCGTCTTGAAGTTGGTCAGCATGCCGCCGAGCCAGCGGGCGTCGACGAAGGGCATGCCGCAACGGGAGGCTTCGGAAGCAACCAGCTCGCGAGCCGCGCGCTTGGTGCCGACGAACAGGATGTTGCCGCCGCGAGCAGCCAGCTGCTTCACGAACTTGGTGGCTTCCTGGTACTTATCAACCGTCTTTTCGAGGTTGATGATGTGAATCTTGTTGCGATGGCCGAAGATGTAAGGGGCCATCTTGGGGTTCCAGTAGCGGGTCTGGTGACCAAAGTGGACACCCGCTTCCAGCATTTCGCGCATCAAAGACATAACTTTCTCCAAGGGTTGATTTCTTGCGCCGCACCTGCATCAGCCTGTGGCTGACACCCTGGGTGGTGTTGCGCGCGATTTCCCGCACCTGCGGGATGGACATAAATTTTAACCGGGCCGGCCGATCACTGCCGCAATACTACGGCGCTGCGGGGCATCACGCCCTGTCACGCCTTCTACTACGCTGCCGCGATAAACCCAGACGGCCGCCACGACGAAGCACCTTGCACCACCTGCCCGCATTGCGCTTTCCGACCCGCCAGGAAATTCCTGGCAGTTTCTTCAAGGCGCGCCCGACCTTGTTTTGTTGGCAGCGAAATCCAGCTCTTCGCGCCCTGGCCTTTCAGCCAGACCGCGCATCAGCCACCGGGGCATGTCTTCAAGAATCGCGGGCAAAAATGCCAACGTTTCCAAGACCTTAAGCCGGCACCCACACCGAACCTGCATCGCCGCTCGAAAACACGACCGGGTTTGCGAACACGCCGCGCCCAGCGCCTGCCGGCTGTCGCGTCCCTGGCATTTCCGCCCCGCTCCAATTCCCCCGATCCCGCCCCGCTCCAGGAATCTGGCGGCTTGCCCGGATTCGCACCGCAACCTTCGCTTGCGGTAAAACCCATGCTCGCCGCCGACATCACCAAAGTGGCGCAAAAATCAGGCGAAAATCAAAGAAAGGCCAAGTCTGCCCAGAACACTCAAAGCCTGGCTCTTGCCGGGAAGGGCCTTGCCGCTACCCAGATTGCTCCCCAAAATTTTAGGGAAGCCTATAATTCTACTATTCTTTCAAGCAGACATTCAAGCGAGATCCGCGAGTTACACATGGGCACCATTACCAACCCCGCCGACCTGGCCAAGATGCGCGCCGCCTGCCAGGACGCCGCCAAAGTCCTGGACTTCATCACCCCCTACGTGAAGCCCGGCGTCACCACCGGCGAACTGGATCGCCTCTGCCTGCAATACCTGACCGACGAGCTGAAAGTCACGTCGGCCACGGTCGGTTACGCCCCGCCCGGCTACCCGCCCTTCCCTGGCGCCATCTGTACCTCGGTGAACCACCAGGTCTGCCACGGCATCCCCGGCGACAAGGCCCTGAAAAACGGGGACTCGCTCAATATCGACGTCACCATCATCAAGGACGGCTGGTTCGGCGACACCAGCCGCATGTACGCCGTGGGCGAGCAATCCATCTTGTCGCGCCGGCTGACCGACATCACCTTCGAGTGCATGTGGAAGGGCATCCAGCAGGTGAAAAATGGGGCTACCTTGGGCGACATCGGCAACGCCATCCAGAAGCATGCCGAGGCCAATGGCTTTTCGGTGGTGCGCGAGTTCTGCGGCCACGGCATCGGCCAGCGCTTTCACGAAGACCCGCAGGTGCTGCACTACGGCAAGCCGGGCACGGGCATGAAATTGGTGACGGGCATGCTGTTCACCATCGAGCCGATGATCAACGCCGGCCGCCGCGAGATCCGCCAGTTGTCCGACGGCTGGACGGTGGTTACCCGCGACCACAGCCTGTCCGCCCAATGGGAGCATGCTGTGTGCGTTACCGACACGGGCTACGAAGTCCTGACCCTGTCGCCCGGCATGCCCAAGCCGCCCGCCTTCATCACCGAGCCGATCGTCATTCCCGCCGTCTGACCTGGCCCCGCCCGTCACCATGACCGCCGAAATCCTTACCTCCCTGCGCGAACGCATCCAGGAATCCCGGCGGGCCGCGGTGGCGCAGTTCCGCGAACACGAACGCCCCGACACGCTGCTGGGCGACCTGCGGCGCATCGTCGACGCGGCGTTGCGCGATCTGGTCAAGCACTGCCCCCTGCCGGCCGGCGCCACGCTGGCCGCCGTGGGCGGCTATGGCCGGGGCGAACTCTATCCGCATTCCGACGTGGATCTGCTGATCCTGCTGCCCCACGCCCCCACCGCCGACGATGAGTCAGCCATCGAGCGCCTGGTCGCCGCGCTCTGGGACCTGGGCCTGGAGCCCGGCCATAGCGTGCGCACCATCGAAGACTGCGAACGCGAGGCCGATGCCGACATCACGGTGGAAACCGCGTTGCTGGAATCGCGCTGGCTGGCGGGCAGCCGCGCGCTGATGAAGAAATTCGACGCCGCGACCCGGTCGCGGCTGGATCCGCGTGCGTTCTTCCGCGCCAAGCGCGTCGAAATGCAGCAGCGCCACGCCCGCTACCAGGACACGCCCTACGCGCTGGAGCCGAACTGCAAGGAATCGCCCGGCGGCCTGCGCGACCTGCAGGTCATCTTGTGGATGGCGCGCGCGGCCGGCTTTGGCGACAGCTGGCGTTCGGTGGCTCAGGCGGGCCTGCTGACGTCTTCCGAGGCGCGCGACCTGCGCAAGGCGGAACAGGCGTTCAAGCGCCTGCGCATTGAGCTGCACCTGTTG
Organism: Achromobacter sp. ASV32; assembly: GCF_016428805.1. Taxonomy (GTDB): domain Bacteria; phylum Pseudomonadota; class Gammaproteobacteria; order Burkholderiales; family Burkholderiaceae_B; genus Achromobacter. Next base: position 17,101 of record NZ_JAELTJ010000006.1, on the reverse strand, counting down.
TCGAACCGGCGCGAAGACCGCGTGCTGTTCGACCTGCAACCGGCGCTGGCGGAGGTCTACGGCATCCACGCCACCGCCACGCGGCGCGGCAGTGAGCTGCTGATGCAGCGCTACTACTGGGCCGCGCGCCTGGTGACGCAGCTGAACGGCATCCTGGTGCAGAACATCGAAGAGCGGCTGTTCCCGCGCCCCGACACCGAGGCGCGCGACATTGATGACGACTTCCGCAACCTGCGCGACCGCCTGGATATCATTCGCGACGATGGCTTCGAGCGCAATCCGACGCTGCTGCTGCGCGCCTTCCTGGTGATGCAGCAACATCCCGAGCTGACCGGCATGTCGGCGCGCACCCTGCGCGCCATCTGGCACTCGCGCCACCGCATCGATGCCCAGTTCCGCCGCAATCCGGTCAACCGCAAGCTGTTCCTGCAGATCCTGCAGCAGCCCCGCGGCATCGTGCACGAACTGCGCCGCATGACCATGCTGAACATCCTGCCGCGCTATCTGCCGGTATTCCGGCGCATCGTCGGGCAGATGCAACACGACCTGTTTCATGCCTACACGGTAGACCAGCACACGCTGGCCGTGGTGCGCAACCTGCGCCGCTTCACCATGCCCGAGCACGCCCAGGAATATCCGCTGGCCAGCCAGCTGATCGCCGGACTGGACCGGCATTGGGTGCTGTACGTGGCGGCGTTGTTCCACGACATCGCCAAGGGCCGCGGCGGCGACCACTCCGAGCTGGGCGCGCGCGAAGTGCGCAAGTTCGCGCAAGACCACGGCATGGAGCCCGAAGACGCCCGCCTGGCCGAATTCCTGGTGCGCCAGCACCTGCTGATGTCGGCCGTGGCGCAAAAGCGCGACCTGTCCGATCCCGCCGTCATCCAGGACTTCGCCGCCACGGTCAAGGACGAGCGCCACCTGACGGCGCTGTACCTGCTGACGGTGGCCGACATCCGCGGCACCAGCCCCAAGGTCTGGAACGCCTGGAAGGGCAAGCTGCTCGAAGACCTGTACAAGCTGACGCTGGCCGCCCTGGGCGGCGCCCACGCCGACGCCCACACCGTGCTGACCGAGCGCAAGGAAGAAGCCGCCCGCCTGACGCGCCTGGCCGGCCTGCGCGACGACGCCCGCGAGGCCTTCTGGAACCAGCTGGACGTCGCCTACTTCCTGCGCCACGACGCCTCGGACATCGCCTGGCACACGCGCCACCTGTACCACCAGGTGGCGCCCGCGCAGGCGGTGGTCCGCGCCCGCCCCACCGAGCAGGGCGAAGGCCTGCAGATCATGGTGTACACCCGCGACGCGCCCGACCTGTTCGTGGCCATCTGCGGCTATTTCGACGCCAAATCGTTGTCGGTGCAGGACGCCCGCATCCATACCACCCGCCACGGCTGGGCGCTGGACAGCTTCATCGTGCTGCTGCCCGAAGGCGCCAGCGACCTGCGGGCGCAGGCCACGCTGGTCGAGCATGAACTGGCCGAGCGCCTGAAAGACACCCGCGCCACCCAGGCGCAACCGAGCCGCGGCGGCTATTACGGCCGCGGACGCCAGTCGCGCATGTCACGCGTATTTCCGATCATGCCCCAGGCGGAACTGCAGCCCGACGAACGCAGCACCTCGTGGCGCCTGTCGGTCACCGCCACCGACCGCCCCGGCCTGCTGCACGCCCTGGCGCGGGTGTTCGCGCAGCACGAAGTGAACCTGCTGATGGCCAAGATCATGACGCTGGGCGACCGGGTGGAAGACGTCTTCATTGTCGACGGCTCGGCCCTGACCCGGCCGCGCAGCCAGATGCAGTTCGAACGCGACATCCTGGACGCCCTGGCCGGCGACGACGCGCGCCAGCAGGCGGCCTGAAGCCGGCCTGCGGGCCGGGCTTGGCGCCGGCCCGCGCATGCATCGCCAGACGGCCGTTGACCGCATACAATCCGGTTTTCGGCTTGGCGATGCCCTGCGATGGAGCTCAACGAATACTTGCGTGTCCTGGGTGGCAGCTTCTTTTTCGCGCTGGCCACGCTGTTGCCGTTTCTGAATCCCCCGGCAATCGCCCCCATCTTCCTGTCGCTCACCGAAGGCGCATCGTCGGCCACACGCACAGTGCTGGCCAAGCGCGTGGCGATCAACGTCGGCCTGATGCTGATCATCGCCATGGTCGCCGGCAACGTGCTGCTGAGTTTTTTCGGCATCTCGCTTTCGATCGTGCGGGTGGGCGGCGGCATGCTGGTCATGGCCAGCGCCTGGCGCCTGGTCAATTCGCCCGATGCCGACACCGAGCGCGTGGCGCGCATGGCCGAATCCTTCACGCCTGAAATGGCCAAGGCGCGGGCGTTCTACCCGCTGACTTTCCCCATCAGCTGCGGCCCGGGCTCGATCGCCGCCGCCATCACCGTGGGCGTGTCGCTACGCGACCAGAACCACGTGCTGAGCCTGCTGCGATTGGGCGGCTCGATCCCCGGCATCATCGTCGTGTCGCTCACGCTGTATATCTGCCTGCGCTTTGCGGCCCAGATGCTGCACCGGCTGGGCGACAACGGCACCGCCGTGTTCATGCGCATGTCGGCCTTCATCATGCTGTGCCTGGGGGTGCAGATATTCTGGGAAGGCGCCCGCGAGCTCATGGTGGGCGTGCTGCAGCAAGTGATGCAACCAATTCCGATTCCCAAGGCCTAAGCCCTGCCAAGCTTGCCCCACCCCGGAAATCGGCACGACCGGCCGGGGCTTTACCATTCGGGGCTGACCCTTTTGAACCCTTACCCACGATGACCATGACTTCCCGCTCAGAACGCCTGCTTCGCCTGATCGCCCTTTTCTGCTTCGGCGCCGTGGGCATCGCCCTGGTATCCCAGTACGCCTTCGACATGCCGCCTTGCGCATGGTGCGTGATGCAGCGCCTGATCTACCTGGTGATCGGCGTCATCGCCCTGGTGGGCGGCTTTGGCGGCGGCCGCGCGCTGACCCGCATCTGCGGCGGCCTGGCCGCCGTGCTGGCCGGCACCGGCGTGGCCGCGGCCTGGTACCAGTACACCGTGGCGGCCAAGATGCTGTCGTGCGACCAGACCTTCGCCGACCGCTTCATGACCGGCCTGGGCCTGGACGGCAGCGTGCCCTGGCTGTTCGGCATCTACGCCACCTGCATGGACGCCGTGGTGCCGGTACTGGGCATCGAGTACGCCCTCTGGAGCCTGGCGTTGTTCGTGATCCTGTTCTTCATGGCGCTGCCGGTCGTGTTCGGCCGCGGCCGCGCAGCCTGAGTGACGCAGATCTGCCTGCCGGCGCGCCATGCCGATCGCTTGCGCGCCCTGGTATCCACCCATGCCCCACTGATGCGCTGGCTGCGCGCCGGCCGCGATAGCGGCGTGGCGGACTGGTGCATCGGCGCGGGCGTGGTCCGGACGCTGGTCTGGAACCACCTGCATGGTTTCACGCCCGGCTGCCACGCCCCGGCCGACGTCGATTTCGTCTATTTCGATCCCGCCGACCTGTCGGCCACCCAGGAAGCCGATATCACCCGCCGCTTGGGCGAGACCGCGCCGGACGCGGCCTGGGAAGTCGTGAACCAGGCACGGGTGCATCTCTGGCGCCGTGATGGCGCCGAGGCCCCACCCCCGGCCCGGTCGCTGCAAGCAGGCATTGCCGCATGGCCGGAAACCGCCACGTGCGTGGGGGTGTCGCTGAACACCGACGACAGCCTGCGCATCGTTGCGCCGCATGGCCTGGACGATCTGTTCGATCTGGTGCTGCGCCCCAGCCCCGCCCTGCGCGACCCGCAGCTTTACAATCAGCGCCTGCTGGACAAGCGCTACACCGAAAAATGGCCCCGCCTGTGCGTGGCGGCCGCGACAGATTCCTGACCGTGCAATCCCTGAAATACCTGACCGGCTATCCGGAATCCCTGCTGGCCCAGGCCCGCGCCCTGCTGGACCAAGGCAAGCTGGGGCCGGCGCTGCTGGCGCGCTATCCTGGCGGCGCGCATGACGTGCGCACCGACCGGGCTCTGTACGACTACGTGGTCGACCTGAAGAACACGTACATCCGCAACGGCGCGCCGCTCAGCAAGATCGCCTTCGACAGCAAGATCCACGTGATCCAGCACGCGCTGGGCCAGCACACCTTTATTTCGCGGGTGCAGGGCGGCAAGCTCAAGGCCAAGCACGAGATCCGCGTGGCCACGCTGTTCAAGACGGTACCCGCGGAATTCCTGAAGATGATCACGGTGCACGAACTGGCCCACCTGAAGGAAAAGGACCATAACAAGGCCTTCTACAACCTGTGCCAATTGATGGAGCCGCAGTACCACCAGTACGAATTCGACCTCCGGTTGTACCTGACGCATCTGGAGGCCACGCGCCAGCCGCTCTGGGACACCCCGGCGCAGCAGGCCTGAAAAAAATCGCCGCCCTTTGGGGCGGCGATTTGCATTGCGGCGTAACGGCAGCAATCAGACGTCGTTGGCGGCGTAGCCCATGTTGAACTGCAGGCCGCTGGCGGCCTCGTCCTGGCCGGGTTCGGCCCGCGACTGACCCAGGCGCGCCAGGTATTCGGCGGTGATATCGCCGGTGACGTATTCGCCGTCGAAGCACGAGGCTTCGAAGCGCGACAGCTTCGGGTTGATGTCACGCACGGCCTGCTGCATGTCGTGCAGGTCCTGGTAGACCAGGCTGTCGGCGCCGATCGCGCGGGCGATTTCCTCGTCGCTGCGGCCGGTGGCGATGAGCTCGCTCTGGGTGGGCATGTCGATGCCGTAGACGTTGGGGAAACGCACCGGAGGCGCGGCCGAGGCGAAGTACACCTTGTTGGCGCCGGCGGCGCGCGCCATGTCGACGATTTCGCGGCTGGTGGTGCCGCGCACGATGGAGTCGTCCACCAGCAGCACGTTCTTGCCCTTGAATTCCATGCCGATGGCATTGAGCTTCTGGCGCACCGATTTACGGCGCACGGCCTGGCCCGGCATGATGAAGGTGCGGCCGACGTAGCGGTTCTTGATCAGGCCTTCACGGTAATCCAGGTTCAGGCGGGCGGCCAGTTGCATGGCGGCGGGACGCGAGGAATCGGGGATCGGCATGACCACGTCGATATCGCCCAGGCGCATGTTGCGCGCGACCTTGTCGGCCAGGTATTCACCCATGCGCAGACGGGCGTCGTAGACCGACACGCCGTCGATCAACGAATCGGGACGGGCGAAGTAGACGTATTCGAAAATGCACGGCACCAGTTGGGGGTTCTCGGCGCACTGGCGGCTGACGAAGCGGCCATCCAGGTCGATGAACACGGCTTCGCCGGGCTCGACGTCGCGCACGAAGGCAAAGCCGCTGCCTTCCAGGGCCACGGATTCCGAGGCCACCATCCATTCGACGCCTTCGTCGGTTTCCTGGCGGCCGATGCACAGCGGACGGATGCCGTTGGGATCGCGGAAGGCCAGCAGGCCGTAGCCGGAAATCTGCGCCACCACGGCGTAGGCGCCGCGCACGCGCTTGTGCAGGGCCGACACGGCGCGAAAGATCGCGTCATCGTCCAGCGACACGCCGTTGGCGGAAGACTGCAGCTCGTGCGCCAGCACGTTCAGCAGCACTTCGGAATCGGAGTTGGTGTTGATGTGGCGGCGGTCGACGCGGTAGAGCGATTCGCGCAGTTCACGCCAGTTGGTCAGGTTGCCGTTGGTGGCGAACATGATGCCGAACGGGGCGTTGACGTAGAACGGCTGCGCTTCTTCTTCGCTGGCGCTGGAGCCGGCGGTGGGGTAACGCACCTGGCCCACGCCGGACGTGCCCGGCAAGGCGCGCATGTTGCGCGTGCGGAATACGTCGCGCACCAGGCCGTGCGCCTTGTACATATTGAACTGGTTGCCTTGCGACGTCGCAATGCCCGCGGCGTCCTGCCCGCGATGCTGCAACAGCAGCAAGCTGTCATAGAGCAGCTGGTTGACCGGCCCGCGCCCGATGACCCCTACGATTCCACACATGGTGACATTTCCTGGTTGATGTAAAGCCAATCAATACGGCAGCCATGTCGCCAGGGATGGCGGCAGCCACGTCTTGATATGTTTGATGGCCTCGATGGCCGAATGCGAAAACATGGCGTCCTGCCACCAGGGCTCTTGTGGCAACGGCGTGTAGCCGGCGGCGGCGACCAGCGCCAGCACAATCAAGAGACCCCGGGCCAGCCCGAACATGCCGCCCAGGCCGTGATCGGCCGGGCCCAGTCCGGTGCTGCGGATCAAGGCGGCAAGCGTCATGTTGACCAACCCCACGCCGAGCAGCACGATAATGAAGACCACCGCGTACGAGACTCCCATACGCAGCAGCGTTGTTTCAATGTAGGGCTCCAGCCAGGTATAGACCGTGGGCCCCCACCATATCGCGGCCACGAAGGCCAGCAGATAGGCAACCAGCGACAGCACCTCTTTGAGCAGGCCGCGCACCAGACCCAGCACACCCGATACCGCCAGGATGGCCAGCACGACGAAGTCGAAGCCGGTCACTACTGGGCGGCGGCAATGAAACCGTTGTCGTAACCCAGGGTGCGCAACCGCGCCTGGGCCGCCTGCGCCGCCTCACGCGAGGGGAACGGCCCCACGCGCAGACGGTACTGCTGCTTGCCTCCGATGGAAGCCTGCTCGACGAATGCGTTGGTTACACCCGCCTGGTGCAACTTGCTGCGCCGAGACTGGGCGTCTTCGGCCGTGGTGTAGGCCGCGATCTGCAGCACGAAATTGCCCTTGGCGGCCGCCGGCTTGGGCGTCGGCGCGGCGGCGGGCGCGGCGCGCCCTTCCAGCAGCGCCAGCGCACGGGCGCCGTCGTCCGAACGGGACTCGGGCTTGGGCGTGGCCGGCTTGGGCTCGGGCTTGGGTTCCGGCTTGGGCGGCGTGGTCTGGGCCGTGCGCGGCGGCGTGACCGGCGGCGTCGTGGTCGCCGGCGGCGGCGTGACTGCCGGCGGGGTGGCGGACGGCGTGGCGGTCTGCGGCGTGGCCGAGCTTACCGGCGGCGGCGTCGGAATATTGGGTGCCTCGTTGGGCGCGGCGCCCTGCGCCGCGGGCGCGGGGGTGGTTCCGGCCTGCGGTTCGCTGACTTGAGGCTGGAACGGCGTATTGCGTTCCGGCACCTTGATGGGAATATTGTCGGCGACGGGAACCGGCTGCGAATCCAGCACCATGGGCAAGATGATGACAGCCGCCAGCACCAGCGCGATCGCTCCGGCCAACCTGCGCCGCGCGCGCCCGCGCAGCTCCGCAGCCTGAACCTCGCTGGGCACCGCCGCCCGCTTGGAGGGCTGCGCCTGGTCGGCAGGATCTTTGCGTTTGAAAAAACCCATGGGAGAGAATTCCTTGCCTGCGTGTTTTTGCCTACGCCTTGCGGCCTAGTGACTGCAAAACCGCGGCCACGGTGAGAAACGATCCGAACACCACGATTCTATCATTCTCGGTCGCCCGCTCGCGCGCCGCGGCAAAGGCCTGGACGGGATCCGCACAGGCGGACACGCCCGGCGCCTGCGCCCCCGCGGGCGCGGCCGGCAAGGCGGCGGACACCTGGTCGGCCAGGGCCTGGCCGGTGGCGCCGCGCGGGCCCGGCAGGCCGGCGCAATACCAGTGGTCGACGCGCGACCCCATCTTGGCGACGACGCCTGCCAGATCCTTGTCGTTGAGCATGCCGAACACCGCGTAGGTGTACGGGTGGAACCCCATGTTGTCCAGGTTCTGGGCCAGCACGGCAGCGGCGTGCGGATTGTGCGCGACGTCCAGGATGATGGTCGGCTGACCGGGCAGGATCTGGAAGCGGCCCGGCAGCGAGGCTTGCAGCAGCCCCTGGCGCACGGCCTGCGCCTGCACCGGCAGGCGGTCGCGCACGGATTCCAGCGCGGCCAGCGCCGCCGAGGCGTTCAAGAGCTGGTTGGCGCCGCGCAGCGCCGGGTACGCCAGCGCGCCGCGGCGCTGTTCGCGTCCGCCATAGGCCCATTGCTGGCGGTCGCCGGAATAGTTGTAGTCGCGGCCGAACAGCCAGAGGTCGGCGCCGATTTTCTCGACGTAGTCCAGCAGCGATTGCGGCGGGACGGGATCGCTGCAGATGGCGGGCCGGCCCGGGCGGTAGATGTGGGCTTTTTCGAAACCGATCTTTTCGCGAGTGTCGCCCAGCCAGTCGGTGTGGTCCAGATCGACGCTGGTGACGATGGCACAGTCGGCGTCGACGATGTTGACGGCGTCCAGGCGGCCGCCCAGCCCGACTTCGAGCACCACGGCGTCAAGCCGCGATTGCGCGAACAGGCGCAGGATGGCCAGCGTCGTGAATTCGAAGTAGGTCAGCGAGGTCTCGCCACGCGCGGCCTCGACAGCGATGAATTGCTCGATCAGGGCCTCGTCCGAGGCGATCTGGCCGTTGACCCGGGCGCGTTCGTTGAAGTCGATGAGGTGCGGCGACGTGTACAGGCCGACCTTGTAGCCGGCGGCCAGCAGGATGGCTTCAAGCATGGCGCAGGTGGAACCCTTGCCATTGGTGCCGCCGACCACGAACTTCACGCCGGACAGTTCCAGGTCCATGCGCGCGGCCACTTCGCGCACGCGCTCCAGGCCCATGTCGATCGTCGTGGCGTGGATGGATTCCAGATACTGCAGCCAATCGGACAGGGTGGCGCAAGCGTCGGGCGTACGAGCAGAAGGCATGTCGGGGTCGCAAAAGAGGTCAGCAGGCGATTTTAGCAGTGCGCGCCCGGTGTTTTCCCTAATCCCCTAGGGAGCGCCGCGGTATCCCCCGGGAAAAACCGCTTGCCGATGTTTTTTTCATACGTGAAAATAAATTCACATATGAAAACTCAAAAGGATGAGACATGGCGCAGCAAAAGACCCCGGCCTGGCTGGTGCGGGAAGCGGACGTTCCCGGCTACCACCCGGCCAACCACACCGGCACCCTGAACCGGCGCCTGATCGGTCCGGACACCGTGGGCGCGCGCGGCGTGGAAGTGCTGCTGGGCGTCATCGACAAGGGCAAGGGCGCCCTGCCGCACGCCCATCCAGGCATCGAACAGGTCTGCTATCTGCTATCGGGCACCGCCCGCGCGCAGGTCCAGGACGAATGGGCGGACATGGGGCCGGGAGATTGCTGCTATTTCCCGCCGGACATCCCGCATGTGTTCACCGTCACCAGCGACGAGCCCGCTCGCCTGCTGGTGATCTACACGCCCCCGTACGAAGAATCCCCCGACCGCGTGATCCGGAATTTCCCGGCGCCGGCCAACGGCGCGTAGCACGCGCCGCGGATACCGGCTCCCGGACGGGCAGCGGCCGCAGAGCCGCGCCCCCCTCTTTCCATCAGGAGACAAACCTATGCAAGCTGTACGATTCCTGGGCGCCCTGCTCGCCAGCGGCGCGGCCCTGTTGGCCCTGCCCGCCGCCCACGCCGCCACGGACTATCCGAACAAACCCATCACCCTGATCGTGCCTTTCCCGGCCGGCTCGGGCACCGACGCGGTCGGCCGGATCTTCGGCGTCGAACTATCGACCATCCTGGGCCAGCAGGTGGTGGTAGAGAACAAACCCGGCGCCAATGCCACCATCGCCGCCAGCTACGTGGCGCGGGCGCGGCCGGACGGCTACACACTGTTCGTGACCACCAACACCTCGCACTCGGCCGCGCCGTGGCTGATGAAGAACGTGCCCTACGACCCGGTCAAGGACTTCACCCCCATCGCCCGTGGCGGCAACCTGCCGTTCATTCTGGTGGTCAACCCCAAGCGGCCATGGAAAACGGTGGCCGACCTGGTGGCGGACGCGCGCCAGCATCCGGGCCGCCTTACCTACGCCAGCGGCAACAGCACCGGCATCGTGGCCGGGGCCACGCTGGCCAACCGCGCCAAGATCGACATCCTGCACGTGCCCTACAAAGGCACGCCACAGGGCTTGACCGACGTGGTTGGTGGCCAGGTGGACTTCATGTTCACCGACCTGGCCTCCGGCCTGCCGTTCGTGCAGTCGGGCCAGTTGCGGGCGCTGGCGGTGTCCACCGCCGAGCGCAGCGCGATCGTGCCGGAGCTGCCATCCATGGCGGAGTCGGGCGTGCCGGATTTCGACCTGAACTCCTGGAACGGCTACTTCGGTCCGGCGGGCATGCCGCCCGAGGTGGTGGCCAAGCTCAATGACGCCATCAAGCAGGTGGTGGCCAAGCCCGACGTGCGCAAGCGCCTGGCCGGACTGGGTTTTGACGCCTTTTCCAGCTCGCCCGAAGCCTTTGCCCAGTTCGTTTCCGAGCAGCGCGACCTGTGGGGCAAGCTGATCCGCGACGCGGGGATCGAGCAGCAATGACCGACACGACCGCTGATCGCGCGCCGGCCGCCGGCCCCCTGGCCGGCGTGCGCATCCTGGACCTGAGCTCGGTGGTGATGGGGCCCTACGCCACGCAGGTGCTGGCCGACCTGGGCGCCGACGTGATCAAAGTGGAATCACCCGCGGGCGACAACATGCGGGCCGTCGGCCCCATGCGCAATCCGGGCATGGGCCACCTGTACCTGCACCTGAACCGCAACAAGCGGTCGGTGGTGCTGGACCTGAAGACGCCCGAGGGCCGCGAGGCCTGCCTGCGCCTGGCCGAAAGCTGCGACGCCCTGCTCTATAACATCCGCCCCCAGGCCATGGCCCGGCTGGGCCTGTCGTATGAGGCGGTGGCCGCGCGCAACCCGCGCATCGTCTACCTGGGCGCGTATGGCTTTGGCGAAGCGGGCCCCTACGCCGGACGCCCCGCCTACGACGACCTGATCCAGGGCCAGACCGGCATCGCCGCGCTGTCCGCGCAACAGAGCGGCGACGTGCCTCGCTACGCGCCGTTGACGCTGGCCGACCGCGCGGTGGGGCTGCACGTGGGCATTGCGCTGGTATCCGCCGTGCTGCACGCGCGCGGCAGCGGACAAGGCCAGCAGGTGGAAATTCCCATGTTCGAGGGCATGGCCCATCTGGTGCTGGGCGACCACCTGGGCGGCGCGACGTTCGAGCCGCCGCTGGGCCCCACCGGCTACGCCCGCCTGCTGGCCCCGCACCGCCGCCCCTACGCCACGGCCGACGGCTACCTGTGCCTGCTGATCTACAACGACAAGCACTGGCGCAACTTCTTCGACCTGATCGGCCGGCCCGAGCTGGCCGAGGATCCGCGCTTTTGCACCCACGGCGCCCGCGCGGCGCATATCGGCGAGGTGTACGCCTTTGTCGCCGACGTGATCCGCACCCGGCCCACCGCCGACTGGCTGCCCGATCTGGCGCGCGCCGACATTCCGGCCTCGCAGCTGTATACGGTGGACGACCTGGTGCAGGACGCACACTTGGCCGCCACGGGCTTCGTGCAGACCATGGATCACCCCACCGAGGGCCGTTTGCGTACCCCCGCCCCGCTGGGCCGCTATCAAGGCACGCCGACGGCGATCCGCCGCCCCGCGCCGACATTGGGCCAGCACAGCCGCGAGGTGCTGGCCGAGGCCGGCTATGACGCCGCCGGCATCGACGCGCTGCTCGCCAACCGCATTACCCGAGACGGAACCGACTGATGGACTTTGAATTCACCCCTGACCAATTGGCGCTGCGCGCCGCCGTGTCCCGCATCTGCGAGCGCTACCCCGACGACTACTGGCTGGAGCGCGACCGCATCGGCGGCTTTCCGGAGCCGCTGCATGCCGATCTGGCCCGCGACGGCTGGCTGGGCATCGCCATGCCGCAGGAATACGGCGGCGCCGGCCTGGGCATGACCGAGGCGGCCTTGATGATGCAGACCATCGCCGCGTCGGGCGCCGGCTTCACCGGCGCGTCCGCCGTGCACATGAACATCTTCGGGCTGAACCCGGTGGTGGTATTTGGCAGCGATGAGCAGCGCGCCCGCTGGCTGGAACCGCTGATCGCCGGCCGCGAAAAGGCCTGCTTTGCCGTGACCGAGCCGGACGCCGGGCTGGACACCACCAAGCTCAGCACCCGCGCGGTGCGCCAGGGCGACGAATACCTGGTGCACGGACGCAAGATCTGGATCTCGACCGCCCAGGTCGCCAACAAGATGCTGCTGCTGGCCCGCACCACCCCGCTGGCCGAGGTGGACAAACCGACCCAGGGCCTGTCGCTGTTCTATACGGATCTGGACCGCGACAGGATCGAGGTGCGCGAGATCGAGAAAATGGGCCGCAAGGCGGTGGACTCGAACATGCTGTTCATCGACGGCCTGCGCATCCCGGTGGCCGACCGCATCGGTGAGGAGGGCCGCGGCTTCGAGTACATCCTGCACGGGCTGAACCCGGAACGCATCCTGATCGCCGCCGAGGCGGTGGGCATCGGCCGCGCGGCCCTGGAGCGGGCGGTGAAGTATGCCGGCGAGCGCACGGTGTTCGGCCGGCCCATCGGCCAGAACCAGGGCATCCAGCATCCGCTGGCGCAGGCGTGGATGCAGTTGGAAGCCGCCGACCTGATGGTGTTCAAGGCCGCCAGCCTGTACGACGCGGGCAAGCCCTGCGGGCCGGCTGCCAATGCCGCCAAGTACCTGGCGGCCGAAGCCGGCTACAACGCCTGCCAGACGGCGGTGATGACGCTGGGCGGCATGGGCTATGCCAAGGAATATCACGTGGAGCGGCTGCTGCGCGAGAGCTTCATTCCACGCATCGCTCCGGTCAGCCCGCAACTGATCATGTGCTTCATCGCGGAAAAGGTGCTGGGCTTGCCCAAGTCTTACTGAGGCCCCGCGCCTATTAAAGCCACGGGTGATTCAGGCCGATGACCGCCGTCGCATCGCTTGGCCGGCCGGCGGCCATCGCCGGGACCGGGAACGGCCCGCCTACGACTGCTGTTCCAACCCGGTGCAGGCCGCCCGCAGGATGCGGGCGTATTCTTCCTGGCGCGGCTCGATCCGGTAGATCGGGCCACCGACGGAAATCGCGTAGTGTTCGCCGGACAACGTGACCGGCCAGGCAATGGCGCCGACGTCGGCGATGGATTCGCCGCTGTTCATGAACCAGCCGCGCTGGCGCGACAGGTCGATGTCCCGTAGCACCGCCTCGCGCGTGACCAGCGTGCGCTCGTTGTAGCGTGTCAATGGCGTGGCGCCCAGCAGCACGTCCTGCGCGTCGGCGTCCAACAGCGACATCAAGGCCTTGCCCAGCGAGTTGGCGTGTACGTCTTTGAACTCGCCGGCAACAGGCGCGTATCGGATGGTATGTGGCGAATCCAGCACATCCAGATACACCACCCGCCCATCCTGGGTCAGCTTGGCGAATACGATGGTCTCCCGGGTTGCGTCCCTTAATTCAACCAGGCTGGGATAGACCCGGTCCAGCACCGGGTCGGCGCGGGCGATACGCTGCGCCATCGCCAGCAGGCGCCCCGTCGGGTAATAGCCCTGACGACGCCCGGTTTCGTACAGGTAGCCCAGGCCGGTCAGGGTACGGATGAGGGCCAGGCAGCTGGAAACCGGCACGTCAAGCAGCCGGGCCAGCTCGGACAGCGGCAGCGCGCGCTTCTCGCGGGCGTAGGTTTCGATGATTTCTATGACTCGCAGCGCCGTCTTGACACTCATTGCCCGATCCGAACTGTTTAGCACGTGAAACATCCCGCCCGGCAGGGGGCTAAAGTTCCCTGCCGGGGTGCCGTTATCGTAGCTGAGAATTCCCTGAAAACAGCGCGTTCCTCCGAGACGCCCACCTCGCCGCTGGAGTGATCATGGCCGTAACCCCCTTAGCCCCCGCTACGTTCGCTCCGGCGCCGGTAGCCGCTACGCCGGTCGTAGCAGATCCATCCGTCACCGTTGCCCCGCCCGTTGCCAGCAGCAACAGCAGCGGCGCCGATAGCGCGACGTCGGAGCAGTCGACCTCGCAGAAGCTGCCGCTGGAAAAGGCGCTGGACGAGATCAACGACCAGATGAAGGCCTGGTCGACCCAGCTGCAGTTCGAGATCGACCCGAACGTGCACCAGGTCGTGGTGTCGGTGGTGGACGCCAATACGGGGGATGTCATTCGCACCATCCCCAGCGAAGCCCTGCTCAAGATCGCCAAAATGATCGTGAACATGCAGGGAAATGGCATCAAAACCACGGCTTGATATGGCCCCGGATATTTTCTGATGTGCCCGTTTTGGCGCCATTCGATGACAGAACCATCGAATTAGGCCCGCCTTATGCCCTTACCCGGCCAATCGCCGGCACCCTATTTTTGACAGAATCGCATCGCTAGGAAGGAATTTCACATGGCCTCTATCACTAACCTCGGTTCGGTTTCCGGCTTGCCTCTGGAAAAGATCCTGTCGGACTTGCAGACGGCCGAGGACAAGAAGCTCTCGATCTATACGGATCGCGCGGCCAGCTACAAGACTCGTATCGACGCCTATGCGCAGCTGCAAAGCGCACTGGAAGCGCTGCAAAAGTCCGCTGGCGTGCTCGGCAAGACCGAGACGATGGCTGCTATCAAGGGAAGCGTCACCGGTGGCACCGCCTTGACGGCCTCGGTAGCCGCCGAGGGCGCCGTTGCGGGCCAATACACCATCGAAGTGAAAAACCTGGCGCGCGCGCAAAGCCTGCAATCGGACGCCGTGGCCGACCGCAGCGCCAAGCATGGCGATACCGGCACGTTCGAAATCGAACTGAGCGACGGCACCAAGCGCACCATCGACCTGAAGGGCGACACGTCACTGAATGGCATCGTCAAGGCCATCAACGCCGACGACAAATCCGGCCTGCGCGCTACCGTCATCAACGACGGCAATGGCAACAACTACCTGATGCTGACGGCCAAGGACACCGGCGTACAGGCATCGGTGAAGAACATCACCGTAACCGGCGATCAATCGCTCAAGGACATCCTGAGCTTTAGCACTGCGGCAGACGGCACCACCACCGGCATGACCAACACCAAGGCCGTCGACGCCGAGGTGATCATCAACGGCATCACGGTCAAGAGCGGCTCGAACAACGTTTCGAAGGCCATCGACGGCGTTACGCTGAACCTGACCGAGACGACCCCGGCCGACAAGCCGATCACCCTGAAACTGGAAGCCGACACGTCGGTCGCCAGCAAGGCGGTCCAGGATTTCGTCAAGACCTACAACGCGCTGCAGACGACGATCAAGAATCTGACGGCATTTGATGCCAAGGCGGCCACCAACCAGCCGCTGACCGGCGACGGCACCACGCGCTCGATCCAGTCGTCGATGTCCAATGCGCTGCAGGCAGTTCTCGGTGAAGCCGGAGTACGCTCCCTGGCCGACCTGGGTATCTCCACCGACCCGCAGTCGCGCCAGTTGAAACTGGACCAGACCAAACTGGACAAGGCTCTGACCGAGAGCCCCGCCGACGTCACCAAGCTGCTCACCGGCGATAACGGCCTGGCGAAAAAATTCGACGCCGCCTTCAAAGACGTGCTGGGCACCAACGGCTCGCTCAAGACGCGCACCGACGGCCTGACCAAGAGCATGAGCGATCTGGACGCGCAGCAAAAACGCGCCAAGGCCGCCAGCGATGCCGAAATCGACCAGATGCGCACCCGCTTCGTGGCGCTGGACAAGTTCTACATGCAAATGCAGACCACCGCCAACTACCTGACCCAACAATTTGCGGCGATGAACAAATCGAGCAAATAACCTGTAAAAGATGCATTAATGACTTACGCCGCCCGCCGTCCCACAGGGTCCCACTCTGTCCGCTCCTACGCCGATATCGGCCTGGAAACCCAGGTACTGGGCGCGACCCCAGAGCGGTTGATCACCCTGCTGTATCTGGGGGCCCGGGCGGCTATCGGGCAAGCGCGCATCCACATGCAGGAAGGCCGCATCGCCGAGCGCGGCACGGCCATCTCGAAAGCGATCAAGATCGTTGATGAAGGCTTGAAAACCGGGCTGAACATGGAGGCCGGCGGCGACATCGCCGCCAACCTCGCCCGGCTCTACGATTACATCGTCCGCACACTGCTGACGGCGAATCTGAAAGCGGATACCGAGCAACTCGACATCGCCGACCGCCTGCTGGCGGACCTGGCCGAGGCTTGGCAGACTTCCATCGACCGACCGGCTGGCGTTACGCAGCCCTGATGGCCCATTCCACGATTTCAGCCAGCCATCGAACGCCCGAGATTTCCATGACGTCCCTTACCCAGTACTCCTCTCCCATCCTGGAACACTACCAGGAGATCGCTCTCATCACGGGCGAAATGCTGTCAGCCGCCCAGGCTGGCGACTGGGATGCTGCGATGGCCCATGGACAGCAGTACTGCGAGCTGGTCGAGCGCCTGCGCGCCGCCGAACCCAAGGCGCCGCTGGACGAGGCCGGCCGCGCCATGAAGTACGACCTGCTGGTTCGCATCCTGGAAAACGATGCGCTGACGCGTGATCTGGCGCTTCCGCAACTGGCCCGGCTGGGCGAACTGCTGGGCCGCATGAAACGCCAGCAGACCCTGCTTTCGGCCTACGGCTACCAGGCGTCTGAAGAATGAGTGTAGGTCCCGCAGCACTCGGCAACGTCCTGGTGCAGCGGTTGGACGCCGTGCTCGGCACGACCATGTCCGCCGCCAACGCGAACCAGGTATCCGGCGCGCGTCCGGATGCGGTCAGCCAGCCCGCCGGCCTGGACAAGCCGGGTTCGGCCGACGGCTCCACCCGCGATCCACGGCAAGGCATACAGACCGGCGGCGCCCGGGGCGGCCAGGCCGCCATCGTCGACGCCAAGACCGCAGCCGCCCTGGCGCTGGCCGCGCGCGGCCTGGTCACCAGCAGCGACACCACGGCCTCGGCCCCGACCACGCTGGGCACGACCGCCCGCACCATCCTGGCCTTGCTGGCCCAATATCCTGAAGCCGCGCCCGCCGTGCTGGGCCGCGCCCCACTGTGGACGGCCGATGCGCCGGCACAATCCGCCGGCACGCCCGCGCAGCAGCCCGCGGGTCAACCCGCCGCGCAACCGGGGCCGCCCGGACAACCCGCGGCCTGTCTCTTATACACATCTCCGAGCCCACGAGACCTAATAACCGATCGCGTATGCCGTCTTCTGCGTGTAAAGGGGGGGGGGGGGGGGGGGGGGGGGGGGGGGGGGGGGGGGGGGGGGGGGGGGGGGGGGGGGGGGGGGGGGGGGGGGGGGGGGGGGGGGGGGGGGGGGGGGGGGGGGGGGGGGGGGGG
>NZ_JAELTJ010000069.1 GCF_016428805.1 Achromobacter sp. ASV32 | reverse complement strand
CCCCCCCCCCCCCCCCCCCCCCCCCCCCCCCCCCCCCCCCCCCCCCCCCCCCCCCCCCCCCCCCCCCCCCCCCCCCCCCCCCCCCCCCCCCCCCCCCCCCCCCCCCCCCCCCCCCCCCTTTCCACCCAGAAGACGGCATACGAGATCGGTTATTAGGTCTCGTGGGCTCGGAGATGTGTATAAGAGACAGGCGCAGGCGAGGCGGCCAGCGGCGCCAAGGGGGCGGACGCCACCGCGCACGCCGCCCTGGCCACGGCCGGTCCCTCGGCCCGCGCCCTGGGCCAGGCCCTGCGCGCGGCGCTGCAGACCAGCGGCCTATTCTATGAATCTCACCTGACCGACATGGTCTTCGGCCGCAGCAATCCGGCCCAGCTCCAGCTGGAACCGCAGGCCAAGCTCACCAAGGCTGGCGTACCCACGGATGCCGAGGCTGCCCGGCCCCGCAGCGATGCCCCGGCCGCCAGCCGCGCCAGCGCCGACGCGCCAGCCACGTCCGGCTCGTCCAGCACGCCCGCGCCCGGCACCCCGGTCAGCGGCATCCACCAGGACCTGACCGTGCTGGTGCGCCAGCAGCTGGATGTGCTGGCCAACCAGGCCCTGACCTGGCAAGGCGAAGCCTGGCCCGGCACGCCAATGGAATGGGAAGTCGAGCGCGAACCCTACGGCGGCGATCCCGATTCCGCGGTGCCCACCTGGGCCACCCGCCTGAAGCTGGACCTGCCGCGCCTGGGGTTGGTCGATGCGCGGCTGAACCTGGCCGGCGACCAGATCGTGCTGCAATTGGTCGCTCCGCACAGCGCCGCTGAAATCAACGACTCGTCGGACCAGTTGCGCGCGCGCCTGCTGGCGTCCGGCCTGACACTCAGCCATCTGGTGGTGAACGTGGTCGACCCGCGTCCCGTCATGCCGACGGATTTCTGATGAGCCCCGCCCCGCACCCCGACAACGGCCCCAACGCCAACCGCAACGCGGCAGTCGCCATTTCGTATGACGAGAAAGACGGCGCCCCGCGAGTCGTGGCCAAGGGCTACGGCCAGCTGGCGGACACGATTGTGCGCGCCGCCGAAGAGAACGGGCTGTATGTGCACGAATCCCGCGAACTGGTCGGCCTGCTGATGCAGGTGGACCTGGATTCCCATATTCCCCCCCAACTCTACGTAGCAGTGGCAGAATTGCTGGCTTGGCTGTATCGCCTGGAATCGCGCGAATTGCCCGACGCCCCGCCGCCTGCCTGACCCTCATTCTCTAAGGACGACCACCGTGTTGGATGCCAGCGATCCGGAATTCCTGCTTACCCGGCCGGAAGACATGCGCGCCGCGCTATTTGAACTGACACACCCGGACAGCCACATCCTGGTGCGTGACGCCGCCGATCGCGAGATGGCGGTGCTGGTGCTGGGCGCCGACAAGCAGACCCGCCAGTTCTTCTGGCGGCCGCGCGACTACGCTGGCGCCGACTTCGAGCAGTCGGACAGCATGGGGTTGCTCAGCGGCACCACGTTCCACTTCCACGCCACGGCCTACGGCGGCGTGCAGATCCGCTTCCGGGTACAACGCCCCGAGGTGATCTATTTCGACGACGGCAGCGCCGCGCTGATGTCGCCCTTTCCCGACCGGCTGGCCCGCATCCAGCGCCGCAAGATGTTCCGCGCGTCGCTGGCCGCCAGCGTTGGCCGTTGCCAGGCGAGCTGGCGCCCCGCGCCCACGGAGAAGCCCATCAGTTTTTCGGTGCGCGATATCTCGGTGGACGGCGTCGGCCTGCGGGTGGGCATGGCGGTGCAAGCCCTGCCCGAGCGCGGCACGGTGCTGGAAGATGTGCAACTGGATTTCGGCGACCTGGGCCAGCTCAGCGCGCGCCTGCAAGTGCGCAACGTCTATCCGATTTCGGGCCAGCCCATGACCCAGGCCAGCGGCCCGGATGAGCCCGCCCCGACCCACGTATCCCTGACGGGCGAACCGCCCATGAGCCACCTGGGCGCGGTCTTCCTGGACCTGAACGCCCGTCAGGAAAACTGGCTGCAACAGGTGGTGTGGCGCTTGGAGAAAACCGCCAGGTAGCACAACACGGCCGCGCGCAATGCGCGAGCCCGCCCTCCAAGCCAGAATGCCCAGCGGGCGCGGCGTGGGGGCTCTTACCCCCGCAACATCACACCGCCATCGAGGAAATTTCCTTGTAGGCGGACACCAGCTTGTTACGGACCTGGACTGCGGTCTGAAAGCCGATGCTGGCCTTCTGCAGGTCGATCATCACATCATTGAGCGACACGTCGGGCGCGCCCATTTCGAAAGCCTTGGCCTGCGCCGAGGCGGCGTTCTGGGCGCCGGTGACACGGCGGATGGAGCGTTGCAGCTCGGCGGCAAAGCCGTCGGGCTGGGCGACTGCCTCGCCTGCGGCCAGATTGCCGGTTTCGGCCTTGCTGACGACCGCGCGCATCTGCTGGAGCATCGTTTCGATGCCGGACAAGCCTGATACAGCCATTACGTTATTCCTTGCGGGGTGGACTACGCCAAAGATGCAGCAAGCGTAACCCCGGCGGCGCGGCGCCATAGCCGATAAAAAACGCCAAAACACCCGATATTTCCGCGAATGCGCGGCAGCGCACACCGCCTGACGGATCCTTGCCCGGACCCGGGTTTCACCCTGTTCCGGACATAGGGGATAAGTAACGCCAAAAAACCGCTGTTTTCGACGATTGGGTTTGCTAACGCAGCAGCAATAATCCAGGCTCTCCCCAGACCAGAAGCACGTTGCATGTGTAATCTGCCCTACCCGAACATGAAGTCATTTTCCCTGCTCCGCGAAGCCAGCGGGAGCCGCCAATGAATCAGCAGGCTACCCTGAGCGCGTCGCTTCTGGCGAAGTTTCCCGTGTTGGAAAAGATACGCGCGCTGCCCAAGCCCATTTTGCTGGGCGCGGCGGCTGCCCTTGTCGCGCTGATCGTCGCCGCGGCAATGTGGAGCAGCGAACCCAAGTACAAGGTGCTGTTCTCGAATCTGGACGACCGCGACGGCGGCGCCATCGTGACAGCCCTGGGCACCATGAACGTGCCTTACAAGTACAACGAAACTGGCACCGCCCTGCTGGTACCGGCCGACCGCGTCTATGACGCCCGGCTGCAATTGGCATCGCAAGGCCTGCCGCGCGGCGGTTCGGTCGGTTTCGAGCTGATGGACAACGCCCGCTTCGGCGCCAGCCAGTTCGCCGAGCAGATCAACTACCAGCGCGGCCTGGAAGGCGAACTGGCCCGTTCGATCGAATCGATGCACACCGTGCAGCATGCCCGGGTGCACCTGGCCATGCCGCGCCAGTCGCTGTTCGTGCGTGAACGCCAGCCGCCGACCGCCTCGGTGCTGCTGAATGTCTACCCTGGGCGCAGCATGAGCGACGCCCAGGTGTCCGCCATTTCCTGGCTGGTCGCCTCCAGCGTGCCGGAACTGACCGCCGAAAACGTCTCGATCGTCGATCAGAACGGCCGTCTGCTGTCCTCGCCCCTGGGCGAAGGCCGCGGCATGGACGCCGACCAGATGCGCATGGTCCGCGAGACCGAGCAACGCACCGTAGAACGTATCCTGACCATCCTGAACCCGCTGGTCGGCCCGGGCAATGTGCACGCCCAGGCCAGCGCCGAAATGGATTTTGCGCGCCGCGAGGAAACCTCCGAGGTCTACCGCCCCAACCAGGAACCTGGCCAGGCCGCCGTGCGCAGCCAGCAGACCAGCGACTCGACCCAGCGCGGCATCAACCCCGCCCAGGGCGTGCCCGGCGCCTTGTCGAACCAGCCCCCGGGCAATGCCCAGGCGCCCATCGCCAATCCGCCCCAGACCCAGCCGCCCCGCCCCGGCCAGCCGCAGCAGCCCAACGCCCAGCAGCAGCAACAGCAGCAGAACGGCACGCAAGCCGCCAGCGGCAACCTGAACGAGCGCCGCGACGCGACCACCAACTACGAAGTGGACCGCACGATCAGCCACATCAAGCAGCCGGTGGGCAACCTGAAGCGTCTGTCGGTCGCCGTGGTGGTGAACTACATCCGCGACAAGGACGGCGAGCCCCAGGCCCTGCCGCCCGAGGAATTGAACAAGCTGACCAACCTGGTGCGCGAAGCGATGGGTTATTCGGAAAGCCGCGGCGATTCGCTGAACCTGGTCAACAGCCAGTTCAACGACGGTCCGCCGGCCCTGCCGATGTGGCGCGATCCGGAAATGATCTCGCTGTTCAAGACCATCCTGGCCTGGCTGGTGGGTGGCGTGCTGGCCCTGTGGCTGTACCGCAAGGTACGCCGCTCGGTGGGCGAGTACCTGTACCCGCCGGTTGATCCGGAAGTGGCCGAGGCCGAGCGCATCGAAGCCCAGCGCGAAGCCCAGGACCTGGCCCGCGCCAAGGAAACGGACCGCTACCAAGACAACCTGGAACGTGCCCGCACGATGGCGAACAAGGATCCGCGCGCCGTCGCGATGGTCCTGCGCACCTGGATGACCAAAGATGAAAAATGATTCCAAACCCATGGACGGCATGACGCGCAGCGCCGTCCTGATGATGTCGCTGGGCGAAGACGCGGCGGCCGAAGTCTTCAAGTACCTCAGCGCCCGTGAAGTGCAACAGGTCGGCGCCGCCATGGCCAGCCTGAAGCAGGTCACCCGCAACGACGTGGCCGTGGTGCTGGAAGAATTCCGCCAGGAAGCCGACCAGTTCATGGCCGTCACGCTGGGTTCGGACGACTACATCCGTACCGTGCTGACCAAGGCGCTGGGCAGCGACCGCGCCGCCGGCCTGATCGAAGACATCCTGGAAGCCGGCGAAGGCGGCAGCGGCATCGACGCGCTGAACTGGCTGGATCCGCACACCGTGGCCGAACTGATCGGCGACGAGCACCCGCAGATCATCGCAACCATCCTGGTGCACCTGGAGCGCGACCGCGCCGCCGGCGTGCTGGCCCTGTTGACCGACCGCCTGCGCAACGACGTCATGCTGCGCATCGCCACGTTCGGCGGCGTGCAGCCCGCGGCCCTGTCGGAACTGACCGAAGTGCTCAATTCCGTGCTGGCCGGCCAAGGCGCCAAGCGCAGCAAGATGGGCGGCGTGCGCACTGCGGCCGAGATCCTGAACATGATGAATTCGGCCGAAGAGGAAACCGTGGTCGCCAGCCTGCGCGAACGCGACAACGACCTGGCCCAGAAGATCATCGACGAGATGTTCGTGTTCGACAACCTGCTGGACGTCGAAGACCGCGCCATCCAGCTCATCCTCAAGGAAATCGACAACGACACGCTCATGGTCGCGCTCAAGGGCGCCCAGGAAGAGCTGCGCGCCAAGTTCCTGCGCAACATGTCCAGCCGCGCCGCCGAAATGCTGCGCGAGGACCTCGAAGCGCAAGGCCCGATCCGCATGTCGAAGGTCGAGACCGAGCAGAAGAAGATCCTGCAGATCGCCCGCCGCCTGGCCGAAAGCGGCCAGATCGTGCTGGGCAACTCCGGAGACGACGCGTATGTCTGAAGCGGATACCGGCCAGTCGGCACGCATCACGCGCAGCGCCGCCTGGCGGCGCTGGCAGATGCTGTCGTTCGACGAGCCGCCGCCCGCGCCAGTCGAACCGGAGCCGGAACCCGATCCGGGACCCGACCCGGAAGTGGTGATGGCCCAGCTGCGCGCCGAGGCAATCGCCGAGGGCCGCCAGGAAGGTTTTGCACAAGGCCACGCCGCCGGCCTGGAAGCCGGCCGCGCCGAAGGCTTTGAAGCGGGCCAGGCAGCCGGCCGCGAAGCCGGCTATGCCGAAGGCCTGGCGCAAGCCCGCGAACAAGGCGCCCAGGAAGCCGCACAGCTGCACGCGCTGGTCCAGGCCTGCGCCACGTCGATCGGATCGCTTGAAGAGAAGATGGGCCAGAGCCTGTTGACGCTGGCCCTGGACATCGCGCAGCAGGTCGTGCGCACCACCCTGGCCGAGCAGCCCGAAACCGTGGCCAGCGCCGTGCGCGAAGTGCTGCACATCAACCCCACCGCTGGCGGCCAGATGCGCCTGTGGGCCAATCCGGCGGACATCGAACTGATCCGCCTGCACCTGGCCGACGAGCTCAAGGAAGGCCACTGGCGCGTCCTGGCCGATGAATCCATCGCCCGCGGCGGCTGCCGCGCCGAGACGCCGTTCGGCGACATCGACGCCACCTTGCAGACCCGCTGGCGCCGCGTGGCGGCCTCGCTGGGCCGCAACGTCAACTGGGAGGAGCCGGCGTGAGCGGCAACCCGGCCCCCGCGCAGCCCGGCCAACCGGCCGTGCCCGTGATCGACCGCTGGCAGACCCAGCTGGAGATCGGGTCGATTCGCGCCGCCTCGACCGACCCCTGGCTGGTCAGCGGCAAGATCACCCGCGCCACCGGCCTGGTACTGCACGCCACCGGCCTGCGCCTGCCCGTAGGCGCCGCCGCCCGCATCGAGATCGCGCGCGGCCATGACCATTGGGCCGACGCCGAAGTCGTCGGCTTTGACGGCCATACCCTGTACCTGATGCCGCAGGCCGACATTTCCGGCCTGCCGCCCGGCGCCCGCGTGGTGCCCGGCGAACCGCCCGTGCAGCGCCAGATTCCCCTGCCGCGCAAGGCCGAACTGAACGGCAACGCCAAACCGCAGCTGGGCCGCCACCTGCCGGTGGGCAACGCCCTGCTGGGCCGCGTGCTGGATGGCGCTGGCCGGCCGCTCGATGGCCTGGGCCCGCTGGCCGGCGCCGAATTGGCGCCCCTGTCCGCGCTGCCGATCAACCCGCTGTCGCGGGCCCCGATCGATACCGTGCTGGACACCGGCGTGCGCGCCATCAATGGCTTGCTGACCGTTGGCCGAGGCCAGCGCATGGGCCTGTTCGCCGGCTCCGGCGTGGGCAAGAGCGTGCTGCTGGGCATGATGGCCCGCTACACCAAGGCCGACGTCATCGTGGTCGGTCTGATCGGCGAACGGGGCCGCGAAGTCAAGGAATTCATCGAGCACAACCTGGGCCCGGAGGGCCTGGCCCGCTCGGTCGTGGTGGCGGCCCCGGCCGACGTCTCGGCGCTGTTGCGCCTGCAAGGCGCCGCCTACGCCACCCGCCTGGCCGAACACTTTCGCGACCAGGGCCTGGATGTGCTGCTGATCATGGATTCGCTGACCCGCTACGCCATGGCGCAACGGGAAATCGCGCTGGCCATCGGCGAGCCGCCGGCCACCAAGGGCTATCCGCCGTCGGTCTTCGCCAAGCTGCCGATGCTGGTCGAACGCGCCGGCATGGGCGCGCCCGGCCCCAGCGGCAAGGCCGGCTCGATCACCGCGTTCTATACCGTGCTGGCCGAGGGCGATGACCAGCAGGACCCGATCGCCGACTCGGCGCGCGCCATCCTGGACGGCCACGTGGTGCTGTCGCGCCACCTGGCCGAAGCGGGCCACTACCCCGCCATCGACATCGAAGCCTCCATTTCCCGCGCCATGACCTCGCTGATTACGCAGCAGCAGTTCGCGGTCGTGCGCCGTTTCAAGCAGACGCTATCGCGCTACCAGCGCAATCGCGACCTGATCGCCGTGGGCGCCTACGCCGCCGGCAATGACCCGCAACTGGACGACGCCATCGCCCGCTATCCCCGCCTGGAAGCCTTCCTGCAGCAGGATATTGGTGAAAACGTCAGCTACGAGGATGCGGTCAACCAGTTGCGTGCAAGCTTTGAATTGAGGGACACCTATGCCTAGCCAATTGCCCCTGGACATGCTGATCAACCTGGCCAAGGAGAGCACCGACGAAGCCGCTCGCCTGCTCGGCCGGCTCAGCGCCGAGCGCACCAACGCCGAACGCCAGCTCAGCATGCTGCACGACTACCGCCAGGATTACCTGGAACGCCTGCAGCAAGCCATGACGACCGGAATGTCGGCCAGCGACTGCCACAACTACCAGCGCTTCATCGGCACCCTGGACGACGCCATCGGCCAGCAGCAAGGCGTGCTGCGCCAGGCCGACGAGAACCTGGCCAAGGGCCGTCTCTACTGGCAACAGGAAAAACGCAAGCTCAATTCGTATGACGCCCTGGCGCAACGCGAATTGCGCGCGCAGGCCGTGGTGGAATCCCGCCGCGAGCAGCGCGCCAACGATGAATACTCCGCCCGCCTGGTCCAGCGCCAGGCTGGCATGCATTAATGAGAGGAAGCCCAAGATGACTGCTCCCCTGCCCCTGCCCACCGTCGCGCCCGCCGCGCCGACCTCGATCGCCGACACGCTTGGCGTCAAGTCTTCGGCCGCCTCGTCCAAGAAGGGTCCGTCCTTCTCCGACGTGCTGGCCCAGCAGCGCCCCGCCGCGCAGCGTCCGAACCCGTCGGCCGACGCGCGCCCGGCCAACGGCGCCAAGACGCCGTCGAACAACGGCAAGACCTCGGGCGACGCCGCCGGCAACGCGGAAAACGCAGCGGCCACGGCCATCGACGACGCCGTGCAGACCGCCACCCAGGCCGAAGCCGGTGCGCTGGCCGTCGCCGCCGCGCAGCAACCGGTCACGCCGGTGGTCCTGCCGCAGCAGACGCTGGATATCGCCGCCCAGGCCGCCGAACAAGTGCAGTTGGCGCGCGGCGCCGCCCAGACCGCCGCATCAACGCTCAGCAGCGGCGCTGCCGTGGTGCAGGCGGCGTTGACCGCCAACGACGCCATCGCCACGCCGCGCGCGCCAGTCGCCGCCACCGCGCAGCAGGCCGAAGCCGCCGCGCTGCAAGCCAGCCGCGATGCCCAGGTGGCGCTGCCGGTGGTCACCGCCGCGGTCAAGCCGGGCTCGACGCCTGCGTCCGACGCCACGGCCGCCAAGACAGCCGCGGCTGTCGAGCTGCCGCGCCCGGCGCCCGAAGCCGCCATGCCGCGCGATGCCGCCGCGCGCGTCCCCGCCGAACCGGCGCCCGCCGCGCCGCTGCATGCCCGCACGGAAGAAGACGCCAACGAACCGGTGCTCAGCACCGCGCAACAGTTCCAGGTGCCGCAGCACGCCACCAGCGCCCAGGATCACCTGGCGCAAGCGGTCGCCGCCGCGGTTCAGCGCCAGCAACCCGCCATCGCCAACCCGGCCAGCGTGGCCGTGCCCAACGTGCCCGTCGTCATGCAAGTCGCCACGCCCGTGGGCGGTACGCACTGGGGCACCGAACTTGGCCAGCAAATGGTCGTGATGAGCAACAACGTGCGCCAAGGCACGCAGACCGCCGAACTGCGCCTGGATCCGCCGGACCTGGGCCCGCTGCGCGTCAGCCTGAACCTGGCCGACGGCGTGGCCAGCGCCTCGTTCGTGTCGGCCCATGCCTCCGTGCGCCAGGCCATTGAAACCGCGATTCCGCAACTGCAACAGGCGCTGGCGCAAGCCGGCATCTCGCTGGGTCAGACCAGCGTCGGCGAACAGGCCGCGCAGCAGGAATTCGCGCAACAGAACGGCGGCGGTTCGCAACGGCAAGGCGGCGGCAACGGCGCGGCGGTGGCCGATGGCGCGATCGACGGGCAGCAGCCCGCGGTGACGGCATCGCGCAACGCCAATGCGCTGGTCGACACCTTCGCGTAACAATCCCGCGGCCCGCATCCGGCAACGGTTGCGGGCAGTGCAGCAATAGCTTGAGATACGCGGCTTTCGCCCTGTTTTTCGCCTCCAAGCCGAGGCGTGATTTCGGGCAGAATGCTTTCATCCACTAAGAATCCGTTTTCATCAGCGGCAAAACACGCATCGACACCGAGATGGCGACTTCCAAACCCACAACCATGCCGCCGCGCGGCCCGCTTCCGACTCGCTCTGGCGGCATCGGCCGCATTCTTCGCCCGTTGATCATGATCCTGGTGCTGCTGCTCGTGGCCGCCGCCAGTGCGGGCGCGACCTGGTTCATCACGCAGCGCATGCAGCCGCAAGGCGGCGCGCCGGTGCAACTGGGCGTCGGCCAGACCCCGGCCGGCCAGCCTGGCCAGCCCGGCGCCGGCCCGCAAGCCACGCCGACCACGTTCGTCGCGCCGCCCGCCACGCCGGCGGCCGTGCCCGCGCCGATTTTCGTGCCGATCGAAGCCTTCACCGTGACGCTGCAAAATGCCGACACCGAGCGCATCATGCACGTCGGCCTGACCTTGCGCGTCAGCGACGAGCAGACCCGCGTGCGCCTGGAAAAGTACATGCCCGAAGTGCGCAGCCGCATCCTGATGGTGCTGTCGTCGCAGTCGCCCACCGGCGTGCAGACCCAGCAGGGCAAGACCGACATGGCCAATGCCATCAAGCAAGCCGTCAACCGTCCGTTCTCCCCCCTGCCGGACGGCCAGTATGTCACCGACGTACTGTTCACGGCGTTCGTGGTGCAATAAGCATGGCCTACGAGGCGTTTCTTTCGCAGGACGAAGTCGACGCGCTGCTGGCCGGCGTCACGGGCGAGAGCGACAGCAAAAAGGAATCCGCGGGTGCGAACGACGGCGCCCGCGCCTATGACCTGAGCTCGCCGGACCGCGTGGTGCGCCGGCGCATGCAGACGCTGGAGCTCATCAACGAGCGTTTCGCGCGCCAGATGCGCAGCGTGCTGTTGAACTTCATGCGCCGCAGCGCCGACATCACGGTCGGCTCGATCAAGATCCAGAAGTACGCGGACTTCGAGCGCAACCTGCCCGTGCCGAGCAACCTGAACATGGTCCAGATGAAGCCGCTACGCGGCACGGCCCTGTTCACGTATGACCCGAACCTGGTGTTCCTGGTGATCGACAGCCTGTTTGGCGGCGATGGCCGCTATCACACGCGCGTCGAAGGCCGGGATTTCACCACCACCGAGCAGCGCATCATCCGGCGCTTGCTCAACCTGACCCTGGAAAGCTACGGCAAGTCCTGGGACCCCGTCTATCCGATCGAGTTCGACTACGTACGTTCGGAGATGCACACCAAGTTCGCCAGCATCACCGGCAACAATGAAGTGGTGGTCGTCACCTCGTTCCACATCGAATTCGGCGCGACCGGCGGCGACCTGAACATCTGCCTGCCCTACTCCATGATCGAACCGGTGCGCGATCTGCTGACGCGGCCGCTGCAGGAAACCACGCTGGAAGAAGTGGACCAGCGCTGGTCGCAGCAGCTGTCGCGCCAGGTGCGCAGCGCCGACATCGACGTGGTCGCCGAATTCGCGCGCATTCCTTCCAGCATCCGCGAACTGATGCACATGAAGGTCGGCGACATCCTGCCCGTGGATGTGCCCCAAACCATCATCGCCAACGTCGATGGCGTGCCGCTGATGGAATGCGGCTACGGCGTCTTCAATGGCCAGTACGCCCTGCGCGTGCAAAACATGTTTACCTACGATACCGAATCAAACGAGGCCCCCGACCATGACTGACAAGAACGAGCCCGGCACTGGCTCGTCCCCGGCCGACGACTGGGCCGACGCGCTCGCCGAACAATCCCGCGCCAACCCGCCCACCCAGGCGGACGGCCTGAAGCCCCAGGACGACTGGGCCGCCGCCATGGCCGAACAGACCGCCGCCACGCCGCCCGCGGCCGCCGCGCCGGCTGCGCCCGCACCCGCACCCGCACCCGCGGCGCCGGCCGCGGCCCCGGTGCAATCGGCGGCCCAGTCGGTGTTCAAGCCCCTGGCCGGCAGCGCTGCCGGCGCCGGCACCGACATCGACCTGATCATGGACGTTCCCGTCCAGTTGACGGTGGAGCTGGGCCGTACCCGCCTGACCATCAAGAACCTGCTGCAGTTGGGCCAGGGTTCGGTGGTGGAACTGGACGGCCTGGCCGGCGAACCGATGGACATCTTCGTGAACGGCTACCTGATCGCCCAGGGCGAAGTGGTGGTCGTGGAAGACAAGTACGGCATCCGCCTGACCGACATCATCACGCCGTCCGAACGCATCAACCGCCTGAACAACCGCCGTTGACGCGTCGCCAGCCATGAACGACTCCGCCCTGCTGCGCGTCATCATCGGCCTGGTGCTGGTGCTGGCGGCCATCCTGGCCGCGGCCTGGATGGCGCGCCGCGCCGGCCTTACGCAGCGCGGCGGCGGCAACCTGCTCAAGCAGGTCGCCAGCTTGCCGGTGGGCGCGCGGCAGAGCATCGTCGTGGTCGAGATCGAGAACACCTGGGTGGTCGTGGGCGTCAGCCCCGGCCAGATCACTCCCCTGCATACCCTGCCCGCCGGCGAACTGCCGCAGGCCGCGCCCTTGCCCGCCGCCGCCTTCGCGGCCAAGCTGGGCCAGGCGCTCAAGCGCCGCTAGACGGCGCGCGTATTCCCCTGACCATGAGCTTGCCGAGCAGCACCTTCCCCCGCGCCCGTCGCAGCCTGTTGCCCATGCTGGGCGCCGCCGCGCTGCTGGGCCTGGCCCTGTTTCCGGCCGGCGTCGTCGCCCAGGCCACGTTGCCGGCGCTGACCGCGACCCCGGGCCCGAACGGCTCGGAGACCTATTCGCTCAGCATGCAGACGCTGCTGCTGATGACGTCGCTGTCGTTCCTGCCGGCGGCGTTGCTCATGATGACCGGCTTTACCCGCATCATCATCGTGCTGGGCCTTCTGCGCAGCGCCATGGGCACCGCCATGTCGCCGCCGAACCACGTGCTGATCGGTCTGGCGCTGTTCCTGACTTTCTATACCATGTCGCCGGTGTTCGACAAGATCTACGCCGAGGCCTACAAGCCCTTGTCCGAAGGCTCGATCCAGTTCGAGACGGCCGTGGAACGCGCGGCCGGTCCGCTGCGCACTTTCATGCTGCACCAGACCCGCGAGAACGACCTGTCGCTGTTCGCCAACCTGGCCAAGCAGCCGGCGCTGGACGATCCGTCGCAAGTGCCGCTGCGCATCCTGGTGCCGGCGTTCATCACCAGCGAACTGAAGACCGCGTTCCAGATCGGCTTCACCATTTTCATCCCCTTCCTCATCATCGACCTGGTGGTCGCCAGCGTGCTGATGGCGCTGGGCATGATGATGGTGCCGCCCGTGACCGTGGCGCTGCCGTTCAAGCTGATGCTGTTCGTGCTGGCCGACGGCTGGAACCTGCTCATGGGCTCGCTGGCCCAGAGCTTCTACCAATAGCCCCGGAGGAATCGCCATGACTGCCGAAACCGTCATGACCATGACCTACCAGGCAATGAAGATCGCCCTGGCGATGGCGGGTCCGCTGCTGGTCATCACGCTGATCGTGGGCCTGGTCATCAGCATCTTCCAGGCGGCCACCCAGATCAACGAAATGACGCTGTCGTTCATTCCGAAGCTGCTGGCCATGTGCGGCGTGCTGGTGCTGCTGGGCCCCTGGCTCATCGGCATCATGGTCGACTACATCCGCCAGCTGATCGGCCAGATTCCCGGCCTGGTGTCGTAGCGGCCAGCGCCGCCGGCTCCCGCAACGCGCCTTCATGTTCGCCTTCACGCTCGAACAGCTCAACGGCTGGATCGGCCAGTTCCTCTGGCCATTCGTGCGCATCCTGGCGCTGATCGGCACCGCTCCCCTCTTTTCCGAATCCACCGTGCCGGTCAAGGTCAAAGTCGGCCTGGCATTCGTCCTGGCCGTGGCCATCAGCCCCGCCCTGGATCCCGTCCCAGCCATCGCCCCGGGCTCGTTCGCCGGCCTGTGGATGGTGATGCAGCAGGTGCTGATCGGCATCGCGATGGGCTTTACCATGCGCCTGGTGTTCGCCGCGGCGCAAACAGCCGGTGAATTCGTCGGCCTGCAGATGGGCCTGTCGTTCGCCTCGTTCTTCGACCCCAGCACCGGCGCCAACACCGCCGTGCTGTCGCGCCTGTTCAACATCGTGGCCATGCTGACTTTCATGGCGCTGGACGGGCACCTGCTGGTGCTGGCCGCGCTGGTGCGCTCGTTCGACACGCTGCCGGTGGCCGCCGTCCAGCTGCACCAGAACGGCTGGGGCGTGGTGGTGGAATGGGGCAAGACCGTCTTCGTCTCCGGCCTGCTGCTGGCGCTGCCGCTGATCTGCGCGCTGCTGACCATCAACCTGGCCATGGGCATTCTGAACCGCGCCGCGCCGCAGCTGTCCGTGTTCTCGGTGGGCTTTCCCGTCAGCCTGATCGTCGGCGTGGTGCTGCTGACCGTGGTGCTGCCCAATTCCGGTCCGTTCCTGGAAGCGTTGTTCGAGTCCGGCCTGTCGGCAATGAGCCGGGTGACCGATGCCCTGGCCGGACGCTAGGGCCTGTTGACAGGTCCCGGACGGCCAGGCCGATCCGGCACGCCATGAAAAAACCGGCCCTGTGGCCGGTTTTTTCATGGCGTGCTGCGCCGCGCGTTACTGCTGCCCGGTCAGGCGGAACACCCGGATCGTCTCGCGCAGGGCGCCCGACTGGTTGCCCAGCTGCAGCACCGCGCCGCCCAGTTCCTGTACCAACGCGGTGTTCTGCACGGTCATCACATCCATCTGCGAAACCGCCGTATCCACCTGTTCGATACCGCTGGACTGCTCCTGCGAGGCCTGCGAGATCTCGCCAATGATGTCGGTCACGCGGTGCACCGCGGCCACGATCTCTTGCATCGTGGCGCCAGCCTGCTCGGCCTGGGCCGAGCCTTCCGTGACCCGGTCGACCGAGTCCTCGATCAGGCCCTTGATCTCCTTGGCCGCCTGGGCGCTCTTCTGCGCCAGGCTGCGGACCTCGCCCGCCACCACCGCGAAGCCCTTGCCGGACTCGCCCGCGCGCGCAGCTTCCACCGCGGCGTTCAGCGCCAGGATGTTGGTCTGGAACGCGATGCCCTCGATGATGCTGACGATGTCGACGATCTTGCGCGAGCTGTCCGAGATGCCGTGCATGGTGCTCACCACCTGCCCGACGGCCACGCCGCCGCGCCGCGCCACGTCCATGCTGCTGGCGGCCAGTTGATTGGCCTGGCGCGCGTTGTCGGCGTTCTGGCGCACGGTGGATGTCAGTTGCTCCATGCTGGCGGCGGTCTGCTGCAGCGAGGCGGCCTGGCCTTCGGTGCGGCCCGCCAGTTCCTGGTTGCCGCGAGCGATGTGCACGGCGGCCTGCGTGGTGCCTTCGATGCCTCGGTACACGTCCTGGGCAATACCGACCAGGCTCTTGCGCATGACTTCCAGCGAGAACTTCAGGCTGCCGATTTCGTCGTCCGAGTCCGCCACGATCTGCGTGGTCAGATTGCCGGCCGCGACCTGGCGCGCCATGTTGGCAGCGTCGACCATCGGGTCCAGCAGTGAGCGGCACAGGCTCCAGCCCAGCCCGAAAATGCCGACCACGCCCAACGCGATCAGGCCGCAGGCCAGGCCGGCGCCTGTGGCATCCAGCGTGTCCCAATTGGCGCGCAGGCCATAGGCGCCGGCCGCCACGACAATGCCCGAAGACAGCAGCGCATGGCGGAACATGCGGCTGCGCACGTTGCGCTTGAACGGAAAGGCCAACAGGTCCAGGCTGCGGCGCCAGCCGGCCCGCACCGGGCGGCCGCGCACGATCCTGACGCCGCGGGCACGGCCTTCACGGATGCGCGCGTACAGTTCCTCGGCCATCTCGATCTGGTCTTCGCTGGGACGCACGCGCACCGACGAATAGGCCACCACTTCGCCGTTCTCGACGATGGGCGTGGCATTGGCCAGCACCCAGTAATAGCCCCCGTCCTTGCGGCGGTTCTTGACCAGGCCCAGCCACGATTCGCCGGCCTCCAGCGTCTGCCACAGGTCCTCGTAGGCCTCGGGCGGCATGTCGGGATGGCGGACAATGTTGTGAGCCTTGCCGATCAGCTCCTCGCGCGTGAATCCGCTGACTTCGACAAACGCCGGGTTCGCGTAGAGGATGCGGCCCTTGGTGTCCGTGCGCGAGATCAGGTATTGATCCTCGCGCAGCTTGGTTTCCACATCATTGATAGGAAGGTTTACGCGCACAGCTTGTCTCCGATTGCATCGTATAGCGCAGCGGCCTGCTCAACAGGCAGGCTCCAGGCGTTAATGTCATTAACGACAATATTTTCGAAAACTTAACGCCCAGTAGCATTCGACCCGGCGGCCGCGTACGGGCGCCGGGTCGACAGGTGCGCGGCGCGGGGGCCGCGCCAAGTCGCGCCGGGGCGCATGGCCCCGGCGGTTGTCAGTCCTGCGTCAACGTGGGCGCTTGGTAGCCGCCCAGTTGGTGCGCCGGCACTTCGATCACTTCGCCCGCGTTGATCTTGAAGACCGCCACCGCTTCGGCCAGGCGTTGTGCCTGTTCCTGCAAGGACCCGGCCGCGGCCGCCGCCTCTTCCACCAGCGCGGCGTTCTGCTGCGTCACCTCGTCCATCTGCGAAACGGCGCGGTTGACCTGGTCGATGCCGCTGGACTGCTCTTCCGAGGCCGCCGAGATCTCGCCCATGATGTCCGTCACGCGCTTCACGGACGCCACGATCTCCTGCATCGTCGCGCCCGCGCGTTCCACCTGCTGCGAACCGGCGCCAACCTTGGTCACCGAGTCCTCGATCAGGCCCTTGATTTCCTTGGCCGCCTGCGCGCTGCGCTGCGCCAGCGAGCGAACTTCGCCCGCGACCACCGCAAAGCCCTTGCCCTGCTCGCCGGCACGCGCTGCTTCCACCGCCGCGTTCAGCGCCAGGATGTTGGTCTGGAACGCAATGCCGTCGATCACCGACACGATTTCCGAGATCTTGCGCGAGCTGGCCGAAATGCCCTGCATCGTGTTGACCACCTCGGCTACCGCCGAACCGCCGCGCTCGGCCACGTCCGACGCGCTGGCGGCCAACTGGTTGGCCTGGCGCGCGTTGTCGGCGTTCTGCTTGACGGTCGAGGCCAGCTCTTCCATCGAGGCCGCAGTCTCTTCCAGCGAGGCCGCCTGCTCTTCGGTGCGGCTGGACAGATCCGTGTTGCCCGCCGAGATCTCGCGCGAACCCACCGTGATCTCATCGACGCCACGGCGCACGGTCGCCACCGTGCGGGTCAGGCTTTCCTGCATACGCTTGAGCGCGGCGAACAGCTGGCCGATTTCGTTGTGCGAACGCACTTCGACGCGGCTGGTCAGGTCGCCCGCGGCGATCTTGTCGAAATGCTGGCCGGCTTCGACCAGCGGGCGCACCACCAGGCGGCCGAACAGCACGCGGCAGAACACCATCAGCACCAAGGCCAGGCCCACGGCGACACCTACCGCGATCATGGCGCGATTGAAGTTGGTCTCGGCCTGGTCGATCGTGGCTTGCTGCTGGTCGGCAATGTACTTGCCGAATTCGGTGATGGCCTCAATGAACGCGGCGCTACGCGGCGTGCCGTATTCGTTGTTGACCATGTAGAACGTCGAGTAGTCCTCGCTACGCAGCGCCTCGACCATCGTGTCCACGCCGTCATCGATATACGAGCGGTAGCGGCGCACCAGGTTCATCGACAGCTGACGACCGGTGTCGTCCTGCAGCATGTTCTTCTGGAAGTCGGCGAAGCGGCTACGCACGCCGGTCAGCAGATCGGTCGCGCCCTTCAACGCGGCCGCCGCGTCGCGAGCGGAATTCTCGCCACTGCCCCAGCCGGATTCCTGCAGGTGGCGCGCCGCCACCATCAGGCTGACGCGGGCACGCAACATGTCGCTGTTGATCACTTCCACTTGCTTGGCACGTTCAGTCAGCGCATTGACTTCGCGGATGGATTCGTAATTGTGCTGCAGGAAGAAAGCGGCCAGGCCGCCCACCGCCGCGATCAGCACGGCGAAGAACGCCATGACCCACAGCAGCATCGTGCCGACGCGGGCGTCGCGCAGCCGCAGCTTGCGTTTCACTTTGGGCGCGCGCGCGGCCTTTTTCTTGCCGACCTTGCCGGACTTCGCACCGGATTCGAGACTCGCTTCCATATTCTTTCCCCATCCCTCAGGAACTGCTCTGACCAAATGAAAAACCACCCCGGCGCGCCGTCCTTGCCGGACGGGCACGCATCAGGGCGACGTACGCCCGGGCCTGTGACGGCCAGGGCGCTTTTCCGCAGGAAACCGGGGGGTTACAGCCCCTGGCGCGTCGATTCGGGCGGCGCAGCCGGCACCGGTATGACGATCGTCTCCACCTGGGGCGCCGGCGCGGGCTGCTGCGTCCATGCCTGACTGGCGTCAGGCGCGGGTGCGGGGCCCAGCAATTTCTGGCGTTCCCAGGGTTCCAGCAGAATATTGGTGCTGTCGACAAGGCGCATCAGCCGGCCGTCGGGGCCGAACTGCAGCAGCGCTTCTTTACGGCTGTACAGGCCGTCCGCGACAAACGTGATCTTGAAGGACCAGAGGGCCAGGAAGGTACCGTCGGTCTGTTTGTAGAACTTGTCGGGCGGCGCCGTCAGCGCCCGCGAGGCCTCTTCCAGCGTCGTCTGCCCCGGGGTCAGGGTCGACAGCTTGCCAGGGTCGAAGTTATGGCCCGTCGCCGCGCAGCCTGCAATCAGCGTTGCAATCGCCGCGGCGGCCAGAAGATGTAGATAGCCTCGCATACCTGCCCGTTTACCGGTCGCAACCGGCGTCAAAAGGATTCCCAATCGTCGTCCGACGGCGCCTGGCGGCGGGAAGCCGCCGGTGCCGGTTTGGCGTCGTTCGTCGCGGCCGTCCGCGGTGCCGGACGGCGCAGCGGACGAGCGGCCGAGGCCGCTTCGGCCGCAGCCGGCTTGGCGCGCGTATTGCTGTGCGTCAGACGGACAGCGGGCGCGGCCGGAGCGGTCTTGCGGACCGCCGCTGCCGGCTTGGCCGGTGCAGCAATGGCTTGCGCTGGCGCTGGCGCCGCGGCGGCATCGGCCGCCGGTGCCGCCACGCGCGGGGCGCTGCGCTGCTGGGCCAATTGGCGCGCCGGCACTTCGATCACGTCGCCCGCATTGATCTTGAACACCGCGACGGCTTCGACCAGGCGCTGCGCCTGTTCCTGCAAGGATCCGGCCGCGGCCGCCGCCTCTTCCACCAGCGCCGCGTTCTGCTGCGTCACCTCGTCCATCTGCGAAACGGCGCGGTTGACCTGGTCAATGCCGCTGGACTGCTCTTCCGAGGCCGCCGAGATCTCGCCCATGATGTCCGTCACGCGCTTCACGGACGCCACGATCTCCTGCATCGTCGCGCCCGCGCGTTCCACCTGCTGCGAACCGGTGCCAACCTTGGTCACCGAGTCCTCGATCAGGCCCTTGATTTCCTTGGCCGCCTGCGCGCTGCGCTGCGCCAGCGAGCGCACTTCGCCCGCGACCACCGCAAAGCCCTTGCCCTGCTCGCCGGCACGGGCCGCTTCCACCGCCGCGTTCAGCGCCAGGATGTTGGTCTGGAACGCAA
This sequence comes from Achromobacter sp. ASV32, assembly GCF_016428805.1. Lineage (GTDB taxonomy): Bacteria > Pseudomonadota > Gammaproteobacteria > Burkholderiales > Burkholderiaceae_B > Achromobacter. The sequence continues at coordinate 10,209 of NZ_JAELTJ010000069.1, read as the reverse complement.
TGCCGTCGATCACCGACACGATTTCCGAGATCTTGCGCGAGCTGGCCGAAATGCCCTGCATCGTGTTGACCACCTCGGCCACCGCTGAACCGCCGCGCTCGGCCACGTCCGACGCACTCGCGGCCAACTGGTTGGCCTGGCGCGCGTTGTCGGCGTTCTGCTTGACGGTCGAGGCCAGCTCTTCCATCGAGGCCGCGGTCTCTTCCAGCGAGGCCGCCTGCTCTTCGGTGCGGCTGGACAGATCGGTGTTGCCGGCCGAGATCTCGCGCGAACCGACGTTGATTTCATCCACGCCACGGCGCACGGCCGACACGGTGCGGGTCAGACTTTCCTGCATGCGCTTGACCGCCGCCATCAGCGCGCCGATTTCGTTGGTGGAATTGACTTCCACACGCGTGGTCAGATCGCCGCCGGCGATGCGGTCAAAGCTTTCGCTGACCACGCGCAGCGGCCGCAACACGACGCGATTCATGAACAGGAACGCGCCCAGCGACACCAGCAGGATCACCACCGCCAAGGCGATGTACACGTAGGTCATCACCGTAGCCTGAGAACGCGAGGCCGCGACCTGCGCTTCGCTATACGTGTTGATCGAGGTGGCGAATTCGTTCAGCTGCTTGGAGAACGCGCCGCTGGCGGCGGCTGTCTTGGTGTTCTTCAGGTTCAGGTACTCGGCATTGTCGCCACGGTCCAGCGCCGCCAGCATGGCCTGCAGGCCATCGGCAAAGCCACTGAACGACGCCAGCAACTGGGCCTCGGCGGCGCGGTCGATCTCGGTGGCCTTCGGGATTGTCTTGAAGCTGTCGAGCTTTTTTCTGGCGTCCGTCATCAATTGTTGCACGGTGCGCGTGTTCTCCGCCGCACCGGCCTTGTCACCGGCGGCGCGCTGCGCCGCGGCCAGATCCGCGCGAATGGTCGCGCGCAGCATCTGCACATAGGCATCCTTGATCAGATTGCTCTGCTGGACGCTCAGGCTATCCAAAGCGTTGATCGCCGCGGCATTGGACTGCATGCTGTTCCAACCCAGCGCGATGGCAACCAGCGCGGCCAGGGCGACGGCCAATTGGGCAAGCATCAGGCCCGTGCGCACTTTCAGATTGCTAAACATGTTCCGATGGTTCCGGTAATCGTCAAAGCGGCACACCCGCGCCGCCCCGCCGTAAAAGGGGTCTGCTTTTTTCTACTTCCCGATCATTCGCGCACGGACGACGCCGTTGTCAGAAGGACTCCCAATCGTCATCCGCTGGCGGCGCCCGCCGGGCCGCCGCGGGCGCGGGCTTGATCGGCTTGGCATCGGTGGCGTCGCTGGTCTTGACGACCGGACGGCGCAGCGGACGCGCCGCCGTGGCGCCGCTGTTGGCCGTCGGCTTGGCGCGTGCCGGCTGCGCCAGGCGCGGCGCCGGCGCGGCTGCCGGCTTTACCGGTGCCTGGGCGGGCGGCGCATCGGCCGGCGCGGGCGTCTGCTCGGCGGGCGCAGCCTTCGGAGCAGGCGCCGCTGCCACGCGCGGGGCGCTGCGCTGCTGGGCCAATTGGCGCGCCGGCACTTCGATCACATCGCCCGCATTGATCTTGAACACCGCCACCGCTTCGGCCAGGCGCTGTGCCTGTTCCTGCAAGGACCCGGCCGCGGCCGCCGCCTCTTCCACCAACGCCGCGTTCTGCTGCGTCACCTCATCCATCTGCGAGACCGCGCGGTTGACCTGGTCGATGCCGCTGGACTGCTCTTCCGAGGCCGCCGAGATCTCGCCCATGATGTCCGTCACGCGTTTCACCGACGACACGATTTCCTGCATCGTCGCGCCCGCGCGTTCCACCTGCTGCGAACCGGCGCCGACCTTGGTCACCGAGTCCTCGATCAAGCCCTTGATTTCCTTGGCCGCCTGCGCGCTGCGCTGGGCCAGCGAGCGCACTTCGCCCGCGACCACCGCAAAGCCCTTGCCCTGCTCGCCGGCACGGGCCGCTTCCACCGCCGCGTTCAGCGCCAGGATGTTGGTCTGGAACGCAATGCCGTCGATCACCGACACGATTTCCGAGATCTTGCGCGAGCTGGCCGAAATGCCCTGCATCGTGTTGACCACCTCGGCCACCGCTGAACCGCCGCGCTCGGCCACGTCCGACGCACTCGCGGCCAACTGATTGGCCTGGCGCGCGTTGTCGGCGTTCTGCTTGACGGTCGAGGCCAGTTGCTCCATCGAGGCCGCGGTTTCTTCCAGCGAAGCCGCCTGCTGCTCGGTGCGGCTGGACAGATCGGTGTTGCCCGCGGAAATCTCGCGCGAACCCACATTGATCTCGTCGACGCCGCGGCGCACCGACGCCACCGTGCGCGTCAGGCTTTCCTGCATGCGCTTGATGGCCGCGAACAGCTGACCGATTTCATTGGTGCTGCGTACCTCGATGCGGCCGGTGAAGTCGCCGCCCGAGATCTTTTCGAAGTGGTCGCCCGCCTCGTGCAGCGGTCGCAGCACGGTGCGGTTGATGAAAATCCAGCACCCCATTGCCAGCAGCAGCGCAATGGCCAGCAGCGCCACCGTTACCGTGCGCGAGACCTTGTGATCCACTTCCGCCTGGGCGGCCAGCTCGTCGGTATGGGTATCGATGAAATTCAGGTACTTGTCGACGGAGTCGAGGAACTTGGCGTTGACGCTGGTAGCCGTGTCATTCAGGTTCAGGTAGTCCTGGATCGCCATGCCCGCCAACGCGGCCGACTGGCTCTTGATCACGGCATCGAACTCCTTGAGCGCCGCCTCCAGACTCTGGGTCATCGCTTCCGTGCCGGCTAGCGCGGGCGCCTTACGGAAGGCGTCCATCTGCTTGTAGCCTTCCTGCATCAGGCTTTCGGAGCGCTTGGCCTGCGCCGCGGCCTGCTCGGTCTTGCCCTGCTGCATGTCCATCAGCGAGGTCGCCAGCAACAGGCGTGCGCGCAGGAACAGGCTGTAGGCGCGATTCAATTGCGTCGCCTGGTCCGAGTACGCGGTATTGATCTGATCCAGCTTGTCGTTGCTGGAATTCAATCCCATCCACGCCACGCCGTTGGATATGAACATGGCGCCCGTAAAGAGCAGCAACACCAAAATTATGCAGGTGCGAACTTTCAAATTGACAAGCATGAAATATCCGAGCGTTATGCAGCGTGAAACGACAAATTCCCTACCCTGCACGCACACACGGACGCTCCGGCTTGGTACCGGAAGCGTCCGCAAGGGCGCAACTTGCCGCGTCCCCGAGGACGCGGCCTATGGACTCACCGCATTACTTGCGGCTGAACAGACTCGATCCCTGGATCGTCATGAACGCCGCCGAGGCGGCCTGCAGCGCCACCTGGCGCAGGGCCAGCTGGCTGGCGCCCGAGTAGTAATCCAGGTCTTCCAGGTCCGACAACGATTTGGAATAGGACAGGCCCTTCTGGACACCCGTGCCGTCCAGCGCTTCCAGTTCGTTCATGCGCGCGCCGACCGAGGCGGCGACCGTCTGCACGTTGTCGTAGGTGTTGGACAGCTTCTTGTTGGCCGTGGCCAGTTCGTTGGTCAGCTTGGCCAAGGCCACTTCGTCGCCGGCGATCGGCGAATCCAGCGTCTTGATCAGGCTGTCCAGCGTGTTGAACATGTCCACGTTGGCGGACTGCATGCTCTCGACGTCGATCACGTCGCCGTTCTGCGGCGTGCCCTTGACCACTATCGCCACGCCGCCGAAATCGATGGACGAATCCGGTTTGTAGGGGGTCGGCACGGCCGGCGGGGCCGGCGTGATGACGGGCGGCACCGGCGGATTGGCGTTGGGCGAAGTCGTGATCACGCGATAGCCCATGTTGCCGGTGGCGGGATCCGATTCGAATTGCAGACTGAAATTCTTGCCGATGTTGGGGCTGCCCGGCGTTACCGATACGGTGCTGAACTGCGCGGTACCCTGGTTGGTCGACGCGGCAGTGCTGACATAGGCCTGCGAACCCGGATTGGCGCGGTTGAAGATATCGCTGCCGATGTCGCTGGTGGACATCTGGCGCGACTGGTCAACCTGCACCGTGCGTTCGCCGGTAGCGCCGCTGTAGACAATCTTGCCGTTGGCGTCCTGGGCATAGGGAACCACACCGCCCTGGTAGCCGGAGAACAGGTATTGGCCGTTGCCATCGGTGCTGTTGGCCAGGCCCAGCAGCGCGTCGCGGGCGCTCTTCAGGGCCGTGGACAGGGCCTGGCGGTCGCTGTCGGCGAAGGTGCCGTTACCGGCTTGCACCACGCGGGTGCGCACGTCGGCCAGCGCCGTCGTGATCGAATCCAGGATGTTGTTTTCCTGGCCCAGATTGGTCTTGGCCGTGCCGCGGTTCAGCGAGTACGTCGAGTTCATGCTCTGCGTCTGCGCGACGTTGATCGCCAGTGACGCCGACAGCGGGTCGTCGGCGGGCGTCAGGAACTTCTTGCCGCTGCCCACCTGTTCGACCAGGCGGTTCATGTCGGATTCCTGAGAAAGAACGCCCTTCAGGCCGTTCGAATACATCATGGAGGTGCTCAGGCGCATGGGGAAGCTCCGAAATTTTCTTTATGAGTCACGAGTCAACGGTCCGATCAGCCGCGCAAACCCAGCAGCGTGTCGAACAACGTGCTTGCTACGTCGATGATGCGAGCGCTTGCCTGGTATTGCTCCTGGTAGAGCGACAGGCTTACATATTCTTCATTCAGGTTCACGCCCGACACGGCCTGCTGCGCTTCCAGCTTCTGCGCGATGAGATTGGCCTGGGCGGTATTGGCCGACTTGATCTGTTGCGTCTGCACGCCGACGGTGTTGACCACCTGCGAGAACATCTCGTTGATGCTCATCGTGCCGTGGCCCAGCACCTTGGCCGTCTGCAGTTGCGCCAGCTTGAGCGCGTTCTTGCCGTTGGCGTCGCCGCCGGTGGCGTCGGCCGCGGCGATCTTGTTCGGATCGGTGATCAGCACGTTGATGTCGCGCGCGGCATCGCGGGTGGGCGACAACGACCACTTGTCGCCGGCCTGGGGCGGCGCGTCGATCGTCAGCGTGACGCCCATTTCGGCGTCCAGGTTCAGGGTCGCGGTCGGCGGGGTGCCGTTGGCCGGACCGTTGTACACCTGGGTGCCTTCCGGCAGGCGCGTCACCATGTAATTGGTGCCGTCAAACGTGATGTCGTAGTCTTTGGCGTTGATATTGTTCACGTTGGTGAACGTGCCGCTGATCTGCGCACCACTCTTGTTGTTGGCGTTGGGCACGCCCTGGGGCGAGCCGACGCTGAAGAAATCGGTGCCGGGATTGCCGGCGGTATCCAGGCCCTGCTTGTGCTGGTCGTTGAACGACAGCGCCAGGCCCACGGCCATCTGGCCCAATTGCGCCTGCATCACGTCCAGCGACGAGGCGCGGAACTGCAACAGCCCGCCCAGCTTGCCGCCGGTGACTTCGGCATCGTTCAGTTCCACCGACACCGTCTTGCCGCCCGAGCCGGCCGGCAGCGTGTAGGCGATGACGGTACGGCTCACGTCCTTGGCGGACGACACCGCTTGCAGCGGGTAGATGGTCTGGCCCGACAGCAGCGCCTGGCCGCCCGAGGCCAGCGAGATATTGATCTTGTCGCCCTGCTCGTAGGTGGTCACGCCGATCAGCTGGTTCAGCTCCGACACGGCCTGGTCGCGCTGGTCCATCAGGTCGTTCGGCGGATTGCCGCCGGCCTTGGCGCGGGCGGTCGAAATCTGCGTGTTCAAGTCATCGATGCGGGTCAGGTAGCTGTTGACCTGGTCCACGGTCGTGGAGATCTGCGTGTTCAGGCCCAGGCGCTGGTTCTGCATTTCCTGGTAGGCCGAACGGATCTGGGTGGCCATGCTGTTGGCCTTGCCCAGCAAGTCCTGGCGCGCGGCCGGATCGGCCGGCTTGCTGGCCACGGTGTTCATGCTGGTAAAGAAATTGGACAGGCCCGGGGCAATGCCGACCGTGCGGTCGGCAAACAGATTGTTCACCTGCGACACCTGGTCGAACTGGGCTTGCAATTGGGCGCCGCTGCCCTGCGCGCCGACCAGCTGCTTGTACAGGAAGCTGTCGTAGCTGCGCACGACGGTGTCGACCTGGACGCCGCGGCCGATGTAGCCGTTGGAGGTGGCCTGGGCGCCGGCGGTCGAGATCATGACGCGCTGACGGTTGTAACCGACCGTGGTGGCATTGTTGATATTGTGGCTGGTGGTGGCCAGGCCCGCCTGGGATGCGTTCAGCCCGCCCAACGCCAATTTATACAGATTCATGCTGACAATGCCCCGTATGTAACCGCAACTGATATGTCTGGATACCTGTTTAACGGCAGCAGGTAGTCCAAATTTAGAGTCCTTCCAACATCTGGCGCGAAATATCCACCTTGGCGGCCGCGCCACGCAGTTGGCTCATGACGCCGATCAATTTCTGCGCGTACTGGGGATCGGTGGCGTAGCCGGCATCCTGGATGCGGCGGGCGGCCTCGATCTCGTTGCGCGCCTGGGTCACGCTCTCGTAGCGCGGGCTGTTGCCGATCAGGCGGGCGTAGTCCGCGAACGATTCCTCATAGGACGAATAGGCCCGGAAGGGTTGCGTCACCTTTTTCGCGACACCGTCTTCGTACTCGGTGGTCAGCACGTTGACGACCTTGCCCTTCCAGCTTGCGCCCGCCTTGATGCCGAACAGGTTGTAGCTGGTGGAGCCGTCGGGGTGCTTGATCTCGCGCTGGCCCCAGCCGGACTCCAGGGCCGCCTGGCCCATGATCAGGCGGGCCGGCACGCCGCTTTGCTGCGACGCCAGATTGGCCGCGCGCGACATCTTCGACACGAAGTTGATGACGTGCTCGGGCGCGCCCTCGGCCGCGGCCAGGGCCCGGTCGCTGGCGCGGTTGTTGCGCATCACGTCCATCAGCGCCGCCACTTCGCGCGAGCCGCCGGTGCGGAAATCGAGATCAGTGCCCTGCCCCAGGTTCTTGACGGCATCCGCCGACAGGTCGCCCGGCTTGCCCTGCTGCATCTGCGCCAGGATCGATTGCGACAGGCCGATGCCCGGCGTGGCCAGGTGCAGCGCCAGCTGTTCATCGGCCATGGATTGCAGCATCTGGGTCTGCTGCGAGTCGAACAGGCCCTCTTTGGGCGTCGCCTCGCGCATCCGCTTGAGCATCATCTGCAGGAACAGCGCCTCGAACTGCTTGGCGACCTGCTTTTGCTGCTCGGTGCCGGGGCCGGCGGGATCCTTGGTCACATCGCGCTTCAGGTCCGACAGGCGGCCCATGTCGAACACGGAATCCTGGCGGCTGCCCACGCGCGCGGCGTCATTGGTGTAGGCCATGGCGGTCAGATGATTTCCAGCTCGGCGCGCAAGGCGCCGGCGCTCTTCATGGCCTGCAGGATCGCCAGCAGGTCCTGCGGCGTGGCGCCCAGGGCGTTCAGGCCCTTGACCACGTCAGCCAGATTGGCGCTGGTGGTCACGCGTTGCAGCGAGCCGTTGTCCTGGCGCACTTCGATCTGGGTATTGGGCACCACCACCGTCTGGCCTTCCGTGAAAGGCGTGTCCGGCTGCGAGACCTGGTTCTGGCGATTGATGATGACCGACAGGTTGCCGTGCGCCACGGCGGCCTCTTCGATCATGACCGTGCGGTTCATGACCACCGAGCCGGTGCGGGCGTTGATGATGACCTTGGCCACCGTGGGCGCGCGCGTCACCTGCAGATCCTCGATCTGCGACAGGAAGCGCGCCTGCGAGGCCTGTTCCATCGGGCTGCGCACCTGCACCACGCGGCCATCCAGCGCCGTGGCGGTGCCCTGGCCGAACTTGCGGTTCAGCGCCGCCACCACGTTCTGGGCAGTGCCGAAGTCGGTGTTGTTCATTTCCAGGTAGATATAGCCGTCGCGCGCAAACGTGGTCGGCACGCCGCGCTCGACGATCGCGCCGGCGCTGATGCGCCCGCCGTTGAGCTGGTTGATCTGCACGCTGGAGCCCCCGGCCGACGCGCCCGCGCCGCCGACCAGGATGTTGCCCTGGGCAATCGCATAGACCTGGCTGTCCGCGCCCTTGAGCGGGGTCATCAGCAAGGTGCCGCCGCGCAGGCTCTTGGCATTGCCCATGGACGACACCACCACGTCCAGCGTCTGGCCAGGCCGGGCGAACGCGGGCAAGGTGGTCGTCACCATGACCGCGGCCACGTTCTTCAATTGCATGTTGCTGCCGGCGGGCACGGTAATACCCAACTGCGACAGCATGTTGGTCAGGCTCTGCTGCGTGAACGGCGTCTGGCGCACCTGGTCGCCACTGCCATCCAACCCCACCACCAGGCCATAGCCGATCAGCTGGTTGCCGCGCACGCCCTGGATGGACGCCAGGTCCTTGAGCCGCTCGGCGTGGGCCGCCGAGACGCCGGCCAGCAACCCGGCGGCGACGCAGACACGCGCCAACAGGGACAGCAACGCGGAAATCGGAGTCGGTTGTTTCATGGTCAGAACGGCGAGGCGATCAGGAAGAAGCGTTGCAGCCAGCCCATGGTCTGGACTTCGTCCATGACGCCCTTGCTGCGGTATTCGATGCGGGCGTCCGCCACCTGGGTGGACGACACGGTGTTCGTTCCGGTGATCGAGCGCGGATCCACCACGCCGGCAAAGCGCACGTACTCGCTGCCCCGGTTGATGGCGATCTGCTTCTCGCCGGCCACTTGCAGGTTGCCGTTGGACATCACGCCCACCACCGTGGTGGTGATGGTGCCGGTGAAGGCGTTGTTGGCGGTGCTGTCGCCCTTGCCCTGGGCCACGTTGCCGCCCTTGGCGTCCAGGTTCAGGTTGGCATTGGCCCAACTGTCCATGAAGGACGGCGCGGCGGCGATGCCCAGACTGGCGTTGCCGCTGCGATTGGTATTGGTGGCGACGTTCTTGGAGGCATTCGTCTTCTCGTTGAGCACGATGGTGACGATATCGCCGACGTTGCGCGGCCGGCGATCCTCGAACAACGGATAGTTGCCGTACGTCGTGGGCTGGTAGATCGAGCCCGTGGGCTGCGCCATGGGCATCGGCGGCGGCGGCGGCGCCGCCGTCGTCGGCCCGGTCACGATCGGCTCGGGCGGAATCATGGCGCAACCGGCCACCAGCAAAGCCAGGGCCGCACTCGAAACCAGGCGCAGGACAGACATGGGCATCACAGTTGGGTCAGGCGGGCCAGCATTTCGTCCGAGGTCTTGACGGCCTTGCTGTTCATTTCGTAGGCGCGCTGCGTGGTGATCATGTTGACCAGTTCTTCAGCGACGTTCACGTTGGAGGTTTCGACGTAGTTCTGCAGGAACGTGCCCGCGCCATCCACACCGGGCTGCAGCAGGTTGGCCGGACCCGACGCGTCGGTTTCCAGGTACAGGTTCTCGCCCACGCTTTGCAGGCCGGTCGGGTTGATGAACGTGGCGATCTGCAACTGGCCGATCTGCACGTTCACGCCGGCGGCGCCCGGCTGGGTCACCGACACGATGCCGTCCTTGCCGATCGAGATGGACAAGGCATTGTCCGGCACGTTCATCGGCGGCTGGATCACGTAGCCGCTGACCGTGGTCAGCTGGCCGTTCTGGTCGCGTTGCAGCGCGCCGTCGCGGGTGTAGGCCTGGGTGCCGTCAGGCAATTCCACTTGCAGAAAGCCGCGGCCATTGATCGCCACGTCCAGTTCGCCGCCCGTGTTGTTCAGGCCGCCCGTGGTGTGGATGCGCTCGGTCGCAGCCACGCGCGCGCCGGTACCCAGTTGCAGGCCCGACGGCAGCTGCGTGGCGTCGCCCACCTGGGCGCCCGGCTGGCGCAGGGTCTGGTACATCAGGTCCTGGAACACGGCGCGGCCGCGTTTGAACCCGTTGGTCGAGACGTTGGCCAGGTTGTTGGAAATCACGTCCATCGAGGTCTGTTGACCTTCCAGGCCCGTCTTGGCAATCCACAGTGAACGCATCATGATGAAGTACTCCTGCTGCGGCGGCCCGGCCGCGCGCGAAAATTTTTATTCGGAAATCAGCTGACCGACAAGATGCCGTTGGCGCGTTCGGCGTTGCGATCCGCCTGCTGCACCACCTGCATCTGCTGCTCGAAGCGGCGGGCGTTTTCAATCATGCCCACCATCGCCGCCATGGGATTGGTGTTGCTGCCTTCCAGCACGCCCGACAGGACGCGCAGGCTGGGGTCGGCCGGCGTCGGCGGCGCGGGCTGGCCATTGACCGGCGCCAGGCGGAACACGCCATCATCGCCATGCACCAGT
>NZ_JAELTJ010000683.1 GCF_016428805.1 Achromobacter sp. ASV32 | reverse complement strand
CCATCGAGCTGTTGGGCGTCAAACGAGTCGACATAGCGGCGGTGGTTTTGGTAAAAGTTGGTCATGTAGTAGTAGAAGAGAACGGGCGGGCCCATGCTTTCAGGGATGTTAAACTGCAGGTAGCAGCGGGTGCCGTTAGTCGTCACGGATGTGTCGCCGGTGACGACGGGAATGTCTTCACTGTATTCCTTGGCCCACTGGGCGTTGATGGAGCCGTTGTTGCTCTTGAAAGCAAACTCGACGTTTTCAGGAGGCATATCTTCGAACCCGGAGCCATCCTGGATTGTCGGTGCGCTTATGTCGCAGTCTGTATAGTCGAGGCGGATCTCTTGGACCTAATTGAAAGGGGTAAGCGGCGTCCGCTTAAATGCGCCGGATAATGGTTGACGTACTTGCGAGCTAGCGTAGATAAGG
>NZ_JAELTJ010000682.1 GCF_016428805.1 Achromobacter sp. ASV32 | reverse complement strand
GTCTGATTTATTGCAATGGAATTCATTACTCCTACCCCTACACGGCTTGCTGCCGCAACAGCTACGGCAACCTGCACAACCGCGATGCCTGACAAGTTTGGCTACGTTCCTCCGACGGCATGTAATGCCAATTATGGCTTCTATCCCAAGTGGCAGGATAATATGTCATTTGCGATTGCGTTTGCTGTGACAACCGGGGTGCATATATTCCAGGCTGTCAGGTTTAAAAAGGTAAGTGTTGAATTCCATGCTCTGCGAGTAATTATTTGTTCTTCTAAGTACATGTGATAGCCATTTTGTTGGGTCATTATCATGGGCGCCTCTTGGGAATGCTTTTGCTTTGTTCTGCGTACCCTTGGGGCCAGAAACCAACAGGAGTCGACGTATGTCATGATTTCTACGCTATTCTTTTTA
>NZ_JAELTJ010000681.1 GCF_016428805.1 Achromobacter sp. ASV32 | reverse complement strand
GTAGTACCGATCCCTTGACGACATGTTGGCCCAAGGTCAGATATGTCTGCACTTTGACTTGCTTTTGGGGCGGGAGTGCCTCCGTATGAAGATGAAAGACCGCTTGAGAATGGCGGTTTAACGAAACGTATGATGTGTAGAGGAGAGCGTATCAATAGATCAATAAGACAATAAAAGCCAACTGGACTATACCGACTTTTAGTATACACCATTGAGGGATTGGGGTAATTTATGTCTAAACTTTAGCTGTTAAAGGTCTTGTAGCTATCCTGCATCGCCAGTGTCAGACCCATGTCGCCGACCCGTGGTGACGGCCATGGAAATATCTGGCTCGGTGGCTTCGGTTACGGAGCTAGGGTTAAACATTCGATATTATAATGTAATCTAGAGAACGATTGGCAGACGTACCACGGAT
>NZ_JAELTJ010000680.1 GCF_016428805.1 Achromobacter sp. ASV32 | reverse complement strand
GGCCCAAACCCAGACAGCAGGCAAGTGGTGATGAGCAGGCGGGGGCCTAACCCGGCCCAGGTAGGAAACGAGACCTCTCACGGTGCGCAGTGCGGGCGGCGGGAATGAATGAAACGCCAAGCTGCGGTGGGTGACTCTAGCGGGCAAAAAAAAAAATAGGACCACCAGCAGAGGACGCGCAGCGGGGCATACGAGTCCGCCGGAGCGACCACCAACTGAAACCTCTCGCCAGTTGGCTCTGAGCACCAAACTAACGACTCCCAATGTACGGACGTACGGACGTACATTAGCAGCAACACGCTTGGATACAAGTCCCTTTTCGTAGCGGTCGCAGATCCCTGATTGGCCGGATTGTCACGGTGGCTGTGGCTGGGGACCCAGCTACCTAGATTGAAGCTTTTTCTCGCTCCTCGCC
>NZ_JAELTJ010000679.1 GCF_016428805.1 Achromobacter sp. ASV32 | reverse complement strand
CCATGTTACCAGGTACATGTACATTTTGCGCCGTCTTTGAATCAGCCACTGGTTCTCAAGAATACTTTCTATGCTTGACTCTTTGGGCTTAGGATCCAAGTTGTCGCGATGAAACCCAAGCTCCTGGGCGTCGCGGATCGCAGCCGCGACACCATGCCACTGCCCGCATATTAGCTTTTCATCCTTTTTTTTCTGGTCAAGGTTCAAATAAGTCAAACAAGATACTTACACACTCGCTGACATGTGCCGTGTACTTCAAAAACAAGGCTCTTGTAAATTGTGCCTGCACAGTCGTCTCAGACAAGTCACTCTTCCCAAACAAGCTCATAATTGCCATCCCCGACTCGCTATAATCCGTCGCCAGGTCCTCAAACGTCATCCCACCCGCATACTTGAGCGCATCAAACATCGGGTC
>NZ_JAELTJ010000678.1 GCF_016428805.1 Achromobacter sp. ASV32 | reverse complement strand
CATTATTAGCAGCCAACAAGAATGTACTAGCGAGATGCAGCTTGGGGTCATGTGTGCTTCAACGTGGGTCCCAGGTGTGCAACCTTTAATTTGTTGGCCAATAGCAGTCCAATTGAAAGTAATACTAAAGCAGTTTTCTATTAGATTTTAGGGGGATTTCTTCTTAAAAGCAGCGAAGAGAGCCCACTTCAACAACCTCATGGCGTTTTTGAATGCGTACTCGTACCAGTAGTGTTTGACGGCAGTGCGGAGGAGTGAGGCATTTCTTTGCAAACCTGATCACTTGCATCATTGAATGAATGCGTTTTGCGTGTTTTAAGTGGCAAGTGAAAAAGCCCTGAATCTAAGAACAACAAATGATGACTTATACAGCAGTGACTTGCTCAAAGCTAGAGTTCCCACGAATGATGAGCTC
>NZ_JAELTJ010000677.1 GCF_016428805.1 Achromobacter sp. ASV32 | reverse complement strand
GAATATGGAGTAGAAGCAAATATGCCAAATTTTGGCTAGAAAGGTTATCAACACGATGGTGGAAAGCACGCAGAGCTTGGGAATGAAAACTCCCTTGCACAGCTTGCCTCCAACGACGGAAATTACTAACGATGCCGCAGCCACTTTCTCCGAGAGCACGAATTCCATCATCTGAGCTTGTCCCGGGTGGCTTTTTGGTTCACGCTAGTAGTGCTCCAAGTGCTTACATTCACACTACTACCCAATGAACCATGGAGTGCGCCAGCGTGCACCAGCAAGTTGCTAACTCGCCCGGGAGCCTTCTTATCCATCACCACCTGATTTAGCCAGCCAAACCGGAAACGCCGCCAATACACCACCAAACACCCAAACACGCTCTATGTGAGCCTGAAGAAGCCTCGGATTCGTGTGGCAC
>NZ_JAELTJ010000676.1 GCF_016428805.1 Achromobacter sp. ASV32 | reverse complement strand
ATTCTAGGAGTAGAAGCTGTAGAAATAGGCTGCAAATGAAATTTTGCAGCGGAAATTGCAATTTCAGTATCAGCGCATGAGATGCAAATGCTTTCAGCGATGAAATCGCAGACCGAAATGGGCACACAGGTACGCATAGTTTAGAATGATTCCTCGAATAGTTCTCACTATGGGATTTGTTTTACCCGACATGACGCGGGAGTCTACAAGTCTCCTTTACAAACCAGTATCATGAATCGGCTGGCGCATCTGGCTTATAAAATATTGGTCGATTTCGCTACCAGACTGTCAACAATTTGCATTCGTCAAGGTGTTCGGTATTACTGTGTGTTGTAGTCGTTCTGGGGGTAGATGTGCGATCTCCTCTATCGAATACCTAGAATATTGCCACCATAGAGTGGATAGCTACCGATCG
>NZ_JAELTJ010000675.1 GCF_016428805.1 Achromobacter sp. ASV32 | reverse complement strand
GGTTATTCGTACACAACTGTTACGCCAGTCTTTCGTGGCCGGCCAATTCAGCCGGCGATCCGACGCCTTGACATAGGCGGCAAGTTTTTGACAAATTACATGGCTCGGCAGATATCCCTTCGCCACTTTGACGTACGAAGCGACCCATATATCGTAAACGAGCTGAAGGAGCTTTCATGCTACGTGTCTCTCGACTTCAAAGGCGACCTCGAAAAGACGTGGAAGGGCACACGGGGCGAGAGGCGATCTGAATACTTGTCTGGCGCAGCTGGCATTGTCAAGGATTATGTGCTCCCGGACTTTCACAAAAGATTCAAGGGCGAGCTGAGGGATTATGATCCATCCAAGCTGTCTCTTATACACATCTGACGCTGCCGACGACGATGCGGTGGTGGGGGGGGGGGGGGGGGGGGGG
>NZ_JAELTJ010000674.1 GCF_016428805.1 Achromobacter sp. ASV32 | reverse complement strand
ATACTATATAGCGAGAACGCTATAGAAAATTAAGTACCTACAGTTATAAACTACATCTTCTCAAGTATTTAGAGGAGAAGAAATAATTAATACTTGAAATATTAAAAAGTTTATAATAGTTAAATTTTTACTAAATCATAATTAGACTACTATAATGCACATGCTGACATATTTACAAAACCCCTCGTCTTCTTTTCTTCTTCTTGCCCGCTTCTTGCCCTTTCGGAGCACGCAGCAGAGTTTTGAAGAGATGAGGGCCGTCAACTCGCGTAGCCAGCATCGACAGAATCAACCACAACGAAGTTCTCGTCTCAGACTTCTAATACATTTCCTTCGTCTCCGACTACATTGTTGCCGTTCATTTGCGTCTGCGATATAATACGCACTATGACCTGTGTAGAATCTTTCACCTTACC
>NZ_JAELTJ010000068.1 GCF_016428805.1 Achromobacter sp. ASV32 | reverse complement strand
GCCATGCGGCGCTCGGCCACCAGCTCGGTGAAGGTCTTGCCCGTTTCCTTCTTCAGCAGGTGCGCCAGGTAGTTGGGCGACAGGAACGCCGCCGCGGCCGCGTCGTTCAGCGTCAGGTTCTCGGTGATGTGCGCGCCGATATGCGCCAGCACCCGCTTGACGCTGCCGCGCCGGCTGCTGCCCGCATGGTGCCGGGCCATATGCAGCAGGTCCGCTTCATGGCGCCCGCACACCAGGCCGATCAGTTGCAGCGTCAGCCCGCGGATCGTCGTCAACGAGCCGAAGCCGCGCCGCTGGTTCTCTTCGGTCAGGCGCGCGATCAGGTCCTGCACTTGCGCCAGACCGTCCGCGTCCAGCTCGAAATCCAGGTATTCCTGGAACAGAAACGGCGCCAGCGCCGGGGCCTGCGATACCGGCACCTCTTCCAGGTCCAGCGGGTCCACGGTCAGTTCCGGCCACAGGAAGCGCTGCGCGAAGTTGATGATCACGTAGCGCGCGCCCGGCGGATGCGGCACCAGGTGCACCCGGTACGGCAGCACAAAGCTCAGGCAGCCGCGCCTGAACGGCCGCACTGTGCCGCTGATGGTCTGGCGGGTATCGCCGTCCAGGTTCACCTGGATCTGGAAGTACTCGTGGCGGTGCGGCTGCTCCAGCGGCTCGCGCACCTGCTGCGCGCGGATATCGAAATCGAAATAGTCCGCGCGCTCGGCCATGCCGTAGGTCTTGATGGAATTCATGCGGAAAGCGGAGGGTCGGACGGTTGCATGGCCAGAATGTAGCGCCGGCGCGACGGCCGCGCCAGCCGGGAGCGATATTGTCCGTTCACCGGCCGTCCGGGTCATGCGCCCGGCCGCGGCGGCCGGATTGCGCTACCGTTGCAGGTTCCGCAGCGTATTTCCCCTTTTCGCCATGACAGATTCCATTCCCTCCGGCTTTGCGCCCTGGCGCCCCAGCAGCGCCTTCATGCAACACCTGGCGGACCTGAGCGGCTTTTACCGGCGCGAGGCCGACGACGTGCTGGCCCTGCGCGTGGGCCAGGTCCACGGCAACATGCACGGCATGGCCCACGGCGGCTTCCTGGCCACGCTGGCCGACAGCGCCTTGGGATTCGTCATTGCGCACCAGTGCCAGGCCTCGGTCGTCACCGCGCAGATGTCGGTGGAATACCTGAACGCCGTCATGCCCGGCGACTGGCTCGAAGCGCACGTCACCATCGACAAGCGCGGCAAGCGCCTGATCTACGCCACCTGCCGGCTGCAGGTGGATGATCGGCTGGTGCTCAAGGCCAGCGCGGTCTTCGCGGTGCGGCAAGCGGCCACGCCGACGTCGGACGGTTGATCGGGGGAAGGCCGCGCAGGCTGGCCAAGTGGGCAGGCAGGCGGTGCAGGTGTCTTCCCGCGCGGCGGCCGCGCCAGCGGTCCGTGCACCGGCCACCTACAGGTAAGGCGTGGCCAGCCAGATCACCTTGTTGCGCAGGCGCTTGGCGAACGGCGCCTGCTGCAGATCTTCCAGTGTCACGCGGCGTGCCTTGCCCACCAGCGCGTCGATCTTCGCGCCGATCCAGCGCGCCACCGCCGGGTCGTAGATTTCCGTATCCAGCTCGAAATTCAGCCGCAGGCTGCGCGGGTCCAGATTGGACGAGCCGACGTAAGCCCAGCCGTCATCCACCGTCATCAGCTTGGAATGGTCGAACGCGCCGCTGGATCGCCACACCCGGCACCCCGTGCGCACCACCTGGTCCAGCTGCGCCGTCATGGCGTAGTCCACCAGCCGCAGGTTGTTCTTGCCGGGAATCACGATATCCACCACGATTCCGCGCCGCGCCGCCGTGGCCAGCGCGCCGATCAGCGGCTGGTCCGGCAGGAAGTAGGGCGACTGGATCCGCACGTGCCGCTGGGCCACCGCCAGCGCGCCCAGCAGGATGCTGTGGGCGCTGCCCAGGGCCCGGTCGGGGCCCGACGGTACGCAGCGCATGGGCACCGCGCCGTGCGGCGGCTGTGCGCTGGGGTCGAACCAGGCCGCGGCAGGCAGCGACTCATGCGTCGTGAAATTCCAGTCGTGCGCGAACACCGACATCAGCTGCGTGACGATCGGGCCTTCCACCCGGAAGTGCGTATCCACGTTGGTCGCCGCGCCCGACAGCGCCGTGACAAACGCCGCCCGCACATTCATGCCGCCCGTGAAGCCGATGCGCCCGTCCACCACCAGCACCTTGCGGTGGCTGCGCAGATTGGCGTAGGGCATGCGCAGCACGCCCAGCGGATTGGTCATGAAGCGCGCCACCGGCACCCCGCCGCGCGCCAGCATCCGCACGATCGGCGGGTGCGAATACTTGGAGCCGATCGCGTCGATCAGCACCCGCACCTGCACGCCGCGCGCCTGCGCCTCGATCAGCGCCTGCGCCATTTCGCGGCCGATGGCGTCGTTGTCGAAAATATAGCTTTGCATCGCCACCGCATGGCGGGCGCCGCGTATCGCCTGCAGCATGGCCGGATAGGCCTCGTCGCCGCCCGCCAGCGGCTGCACCGTATTGCCGCCCAGCAGTCGGAAACGGCTGACCCGGTCGCCCAGTACCTTCAGCGATGCGAACTGCGGCCCCGAGATCGGCGCGACGTCCACGCTGGGCGTTTCCACCTGCGCCGCGTCCACCAGCATGGCTTCGTCGCGTTGCTGCGACAGGCGCGTCTTGCGGATCCGGTTGATCCCCGCCACGAAGTAGGCCAGCGCCCCGAACAGCGGCGAAAACAGCGCCAGCCCGACCCAGCCGATGGCCGACCGCACGTCCTGCTTGGTCATGGCCGCATGCACGGCCGCGCCGGCGCCGGCCACCAGGCTGATGCCGAACACCATGTGCGGCCAATAAGCGATCAATAATTCGTGTATGCGATCCATAGCTGCGGCGCGGGGCGGGCCTCCAAAAAGGGATCCAAAGCGTGTTCCAAGGCGCAAGGATAGCAAGGCGGCAGCGCGGTGCATGCCGGGGGCAACTGGAATTGTGACGGGTTCGGCACCGGGGGTTTTACACACGCGAAAAAAACGTGCTAGAATTCGGCCTCTTCGCTGTTGAACACAAAGCCAAACGCTTTATTTCAGTGGCAAAGAAAACCAGTGGTGGCTGTAGCTCAGTTGGTAGAGTCCTGGATTGTGATTCCAGTTGTCGTGGGTTCGAGCCCCATCAGCCACCCCAAAGAATTCCTTGGAAATCAGCCGCCTAGTGCGGCTTTTTTCTTGCCTGTCGTTTGTGAGCATCCCCGCCCCGAGCGGCCTGGGATCCACGCCCGTCGGCCCGGGTGGCGATGCATCTGGCCCAAGAATCAGAATTTTCCAATGGTGCTTTGAGAGACGCCCCCCGTAGATTGGTCCTGGAGAAGCCTCCCAGCCCGGTCGGGCTCTCGTCTTCAGGAGCAACGCTTGTATCCCATCACCATTGACTCTTTCTCCGGAACCAGCCTTGCCGTACTGCTTCATCATGGCTGCTATCACGAAATCGGCCCTGTATTTGAACGCGCCCTGACGCTGGCCACCGAACGGGGCCTGGCCGGCAAGAATGCCCAGGGTTATGGCGTCTACTTTGACGATCCTGAAAAAGTGCCGGTTGCCAAGTTGCGTTCCCTGGCAGGCGTGTCCGTGGCGCCAGGCGCCAATCTTGGGGACAAGCTCCAGCGCTTTGAGATTCCCGCGGGGCAGTATGCGATTCTGGACTACGCGGGGCCCGCGGCCGGGGTCATCAAGGCGTATCAGTGGCTGTTTGCCGAATGGTTGCCGGCCAGCGGCAGGGAGCCGGCAGCGTTCCCGCTGTTTGAGCAGTATCTGTATGATCCGCGCGTCCGGCCGGAACCCTTGCGCGCCCGCCTATTCATGCTCTTGAAGTAAAGCCGTCACGGGACAGGCGATTCGAGTCGGGCTCGGTTGCTCGGGTATGGGTGCCGATTCGATACCGCCTGTGATCCCCAGTGGCACGAAGATCGAACACGGCGCGAACGATGCCGCGCGATAGCAACTAGCCCCATCGCACCCGCGGCTGACCGGGCAGCAGAGATCGTCAGATCGCGATGTTCTTGAGCAGTTTGTGTTCGAAGATGGCGCAGTAAAGATCTGCATCGTTCTTGATGCCGAGTTTTTTCATGGCCGTGATTTTCTGCGAACTGATTGTCTTGATGCTGCGCCGGAGCTGCTCGGCAACTTTTCCCACCGGTAGTCCGGAGGCGCACAGTCTCAGCACTTCCAATTCCCTGGGCGACAGCCGTTCGATCGGCGGATGATCCCCGCGGCCCTTCCGATACGTCTTCAGAATCGATTGCACGATCGGCGAGCAATAGGGCGTCTCGCCGCCCAGCGCATGCATGGCGTTCTCGATGTGTTCGAAAGAGTCCATCTTGCTCAACAACGCCGCGACGCGAAGTTCATATATCCGATGGATGAGCAGGGGGTTATCCACCATCGTGAGAATGATTATCCGGGTTTGCGGATAGCGTCGCCTGACAAAATCGATCAGTGCCAAGCCGTCCGGCGATGATTCGTGAGGCATGGAATAGTCAGCGATCAGAACGTCACATTTGTGCGCGGCCAGAAGGTCGATCAATTCCTTGCCGTGCGAGGCCTGCGCAGTCAAACGGCAGTATGGAATCTGACGAATCGCCAGCTCGATGCCGGCACGGATAATAGGATGGTCATCTGCAATAACGACGTCGTGTTTCACAGCGCATGTCCGAGAGGATGGTCACGATGACGCTCATGATGGAGTGCGGGATGGGATATTTGAAGAAAATCCAGAATTTTTCGGAATATTCCTATTGGTTGTTACTTCGGTGAGGCACTTCCCTCTATGTGCCGAGCGGTGCGGCATATCGCGTTTAAACGCCTTTCGCAGACGGTCGGGCGCGTCGCGCCATTTTTTTTAGGATTTCTCTTACGTCACCGTCGAGCATGATGGATTTATATTTTCGCTGCCGGTAAGCCCTTGGGAAAAAAAGCAGGGGCAGGCGTTAGTCAGTGCTGAAAATACCTTGCTAGCGCCATGGATCCGGCGACGGTTCTTGTGCCAGGCGGACCGGTTTTTTTCAGTGCTTCCTTGGTCTACTTTAAGCGAGATTATCCAATCATGAAAAACGTCAAGAAACTCCTGATTGTTGCGGTTTCCGTGAGTGGCGCATTTGCCGCCGGTACGGCGTCAGCTGCGGATGGCAACATCAGCTTCCAGGGTTTGGTGAATACCTCGCCTTGCGCCATTTCCCCGGCCAGCCAGAACATGACGGTCAATATGGGCAGCTGGAACACCGATTCCTTCACCGCCCAGGGATCGACGACCGCGGCGTCGAAGTTCACGATCGATCTGCTGCGTTGCAGCGCCGACAGAACGGCGAACGTTCGCTTTGACGGCATTGCCGACGCGGACGGCAATCTGCGCATCGGCGCGGGCGAAGTGATCTCGTCGGTCGCCCGGGGCATCGCGATCCAGTTGCAGGATTCGTCGGGCACGGCCATCCAGGTGGGGGCCGATTCGGGCGACTACGCCGTGCTCCGGGGGGATAACCAGCTGCAGTTCCAGGCGGCCTACATTCAAACGGCCGAGAACCCGGCGGCTGGCGGCTCTGCCGTGACCGCGGGTACCGCCAACGCCACCGCGCAGTTCACGGTCGCCTACAACTAAGTCCGGCGCGCTTCGCGCCAACTCCTCATGCGGCCGGCGCTTCGCCGGCCGACTCCCCAGATGGTCGTTGACCGCGCATTCCGGTGCGCGGCTGGATAGCTATCGCCTGTTTATTTGGAATGGAACCCCTATGAATCACGCTCGCCTCCGCTTGGTTTGCGCTGCAGGGTGCCTGCTTGTGGCTTTGGTCAATGCGGCATCGGCTGCGGTCATGGTGGGTGGAACGCGCGTGATATTCGAGGAAGCGAAGCAGCAGGCGTCTGTTTCCATCAAGAACGACGGCAAGACGCCCTACGTGGTTCAAACCTGGGTCGATGCGGGGGACGGCAATAACAAGACCCCTTTTTTCGTCACGCCGCCGTTGTCTCGCCTGGACCCCGGCAAAGAAAACATCCTGCGCGTCCTGCTTGCGGGCGAAGTGCGCCAGGATCAAGAGTCCGTCTATTGGTTGAACGTAAAGGAAATTCCGCCCAAGAGCGCGGGAGAGAACACGCTGCAGATCGCCATGCGGACCCGCATCAAGCTGTTCTACCGGCCGTCCGGCCTGCCCGGGCAGGCAGACCGCGCGCCGGCGCAGTTGACCTGGTCGTTCGTGCCGGATGGCGACGGACGGCGCATGGCGCTCAAGATCGACAACCCCACGGTCTATCACGTGACCCTGGCTACGCTGGACGTCGGGTCCGGCACGGACCAGGAGGAACTGAAGCCCGACATGATCGCGCCCAAGCAGTCGGTCACGCTTGCGGTGAAGAGCGCGTCGCGCAATGGCGCCACACGCGTCACCTACACGACGATCAACGATTTCGGGGCGGTGACCCCAAAGATGTCGCTGCTGCTCGACGCGCATGGCCGTCTCGTCGCCGACGAGTCGGCGGCGGATGCCCCCAAACGTTGAGCGCGTGAATATGGCTGTGCATTCTGTTCATTCTCCGTGCCCGCCGGGCCGCAATCCATCTGGCCTGGCCGGCACATGGCTGAGCCGCTCGCTGTTGCCCCTGACGGTCGTATTGAGCGCGCCCGCGTGCGCTGCCGAATTGGCGTCGTCCGCGGCCGATGCCGGCGACGTGCAGTTCAATCCCGGATTTCTGGAGATCAATGGCACCGCGCCAGCGGATCTGTCGTTGTTCA
Organism: Achromobacter sp. ASV32; assembly: GCF_016428805.1. GTDB lineage: Bacteria > Pseudomonadota > Gammaproteobacteria > Burkholderiales > Burkholderiaceae_B > Achromobacter. The sequence goes on along the minus strand of NZ_JAELTJ010000068.1, from coordinate 22,860 downwards.
GCAAAGGCAACCGGGTCGTGCCCGGTCTTTACCGGGTGGATGTGTTCGTCAATCAGGCGTTCGTCGGGCAGGAGGAAATCCGGTTTGTCGAGGCGGGCGATGGAGATGCCACGCCCTGCGTCACCCGGCAGCAATTGACTGCCTGGAGGGTCAATGGCGCCGCGTTTCCGGCCGTCGTTGCCGCGGCTGAAGGAGACTGCATCAATCTTGAGAAAGTCATACCGGATTCAACGGTCGCCTACGAGGCCGCGAGCCAGCGGTTGTCGGTCAGCATTCCCCAGGCGGCGATGATCAATGTGGCGCGGGGCAGCGTGCCGATGGACCGGTGGGACAACGGCATCAACGCGGCGCTGCTGAACTATCAATTGAACTATGCGAATACCCGCGGCGGCTATTCGTCGGGTGCGCCGGCAGGAAATACGTATTTCGGCTCGCTCCGGGGCGGGGTGAATCTCGATGCCTGGCGGGTGCGTCATTTCTCGACCTACAACCGGGATCTGTCCGGCACGTCTACCTGGCGCGCGATCGAAACCTACGCGCAGCGGGACGTCCGCGCCATCCGGGGGCGTGTGCTGCTGGGCGATGGCACGACGCCCAGCAATCTGTTTGACGGCATTCAATTCCGTGGCATCCAGGTGTCCTCGGACGAGCAGATGCTGCCAGACAGCCTGCAGGGCTATGCGCCGGTCATCCGCGGCATCGCGCAATCGAATGCCAAAGTCACTGTTCGCCAGAATGGCTACATCGTCTATACCAAATACGTAGCGCCGGGCCCGTTCGCGATCGACGATCTTTATCCCACGGCGACCAGCGGCGATCTGGAAGTGGTCGTGACCGAGGCGAATGGCCGGGAGACGCGGTTCATACAGCCTTTCTCGGCGGTGCCCACGCTGCTGCGTGAAGGCGTATGGCGCTACAGCGCCACGTCCGGCAAGTACCGTTCGGGCTACACACGCGCCAGACAGCCGGTTTTCGCGCAGGTCACCGTGGCGCGCGGCATGCCGCAGGGTTTTTCGCTGTATGGCGGGGCGATCGGAGCGGACGTCTACCAATCGGCGCTGGCGGGCGTGGGCAAGAACCTCGGCGATTTTGGCGCTGTGTCCGTCGATGCCACGCATGCGCGCAGCAAGGCGCAGGACAACCTCTGGCGCAGCGGGCAGTCGTTGCGCATGTTGTACGCAAAGTCGTTTGTCCCGATTGGCACCGATTTTCGGATTCTCGGTTATCGCTATTCCACCGAGGGGTTCCGTACCTTTGCCGAAGCCGCCGAGCCAGGCGGATTCAGCGAGGACGGCCTGCGCTACCCCATGCAGCGCCAGGGCCGCCGCAGCCGCCTCGAAGGCCAGATCAGCCAGCAACTGGGCGGGCTGGGCTACGCCTATGTGACGGCCCGCAATGAAACCTATTGGCGGGGCGGCGCGCCGGAAAGAACCCTGCAGTTGGGCTACAACACGGCTTACAGGCAGTTGGCGGTCGGCGCGTATTTCAACTACACGCAGATGGGGGGCACGCCCTCGAATCGGCAGTTCATGCTGACGCTGCAGATTCCGCTCGGATCGTCCAAGGCCTCCGCGCAATACAACCTGACCACCGAGTCCGGCGGGCGCACCGACAATCAGGTTTCGGTCTTCGGCTCGGCCTTCGATGACAGCCGCCTTGCCTATTCCCTTACGGCGGGGCAGTCCAATCAAGGCAGGGGCTCGAACACCAGCGCATCGGCGAGCTATCTGGGCCGGATGGCGCAGTTCGATCTTGGTCGGTCGCAGGGCAACGGCTATGGGCAGACCACGGCCGGCATGCAAGGGGGCGTGTTGCTGCATGACCGTGGCGTGACCCTGTCGCAGTCCCTGGGCGAGACCGTGGCGCTGGTCGACGCGCCCGCCGCCAACGGCGTCGGGGTCGAGGGGTATACGGGCGTGCGCACCGATGTCGCCGGCCGAACGGTGGTGCCCTATGTGCAGCCCTATCGCATCAATCGCCTGGCCCTGCGCACGGAGGACCTGGGTAGCAATGTGGACGTTGCCAACGCGGCGGTCGAGGTGATTCCGACCCGCGGCGCGGTGGTGCGGGCCGCGTACCAGACCACGGTCGGCTATCGCGTCATGCTCAATATCCGCGATGCGCGGGGCGAGGTGCCGCCGTTCGGATCCCTCATCAGCGATGACGATGGCAAGGAGGTCGGCGTGGTCGGCAACGACGGGCAGGCGTTCATCTCGGGCGCCAAGGAGCAGGGATTGATCCGCATCCGGTGGGGCGAGGCCGAGGGGATGCGTTGCGATGCGCGGTATGTGTTGCACAAGCCCATCGATGAAAACGCCCAATTCCAGCGCGCCGAGGCGACGTGCGCCAACAGGATTGACTAATTCTCGTAGGAATCGATCATGATCAAGGAATCCGCTATTTCGGCGCGGTACGTGCGAACGTTCGTCGCGGCCTGCGCATGGCTGTCCGCCGGTGCCATGGGAAGCGCGCACGGCGCGGACACAGTCAACGCCAATTTCACGGGCAGGATCACCGCTTCGGCCTGCTCCGTGGTCAGTCCGAATATCAATCTCTCGCTGGGCACGCACGATGCCGCCGATTTCGACAGCCCGATCGGTTCGACGCGGGGCGAGCAGTACTTCACGCTGGGAATCCGTTGCCCTTCCACGTCTGTCAGGGTGCTGGTGACGCCGTCCGCCTCGAACGTCATCTCGTCGAACATCGGCGTGTTCGGTGTCACGGGCGGAGCTACCGGCGTGGGCATCCAGTTGCTCGATTGGCGCAGGCAGCCGGTCAGCCTTGGAACCCAGACCGACTATGGCGACGGGCATGACAGCAACTGGGACCTGGGGTATTACGCCCGCTACTACCGCACCGGCACCAGCATTGGCGCGGGCGACGCCAATGGCACGGCGCAATTCACGATTCAATACCAATGAGCTCGCGCGATCAATGGCGAATCTGCCGCATGCGCCGCCGATACGTGCGCCAGGCATGGGTGGGCGGACTCTGGGCGATGCTGCTTGCGCTGTCCATGGAGACGCACGCCGATGTCAGTGCAGCGTTCAATGGGCGCATTCTTGAAACCGCCTGCAAGGCCTCCGCGCCGTCGCAGGATGTCTTGTTGGGCGAGCACTACAAGACGGCGTTTACCGCGATAGGCAAACGGGTCGGAATCACGGATTTCACCGTCCGCCTGGACTGCACGCGAGGGACGGGCATCCTCGGCATTTACCTGGAGGCCGCGCGGCCCGATCCCGTGGTGGCTGGCGCGATGGCCTTGAGCCCGGGCAGCACCGCGGCGGGCATCGCCATCCAGGTCATGGACGGCACCGGCGCGCCGATCACCTGGGGCGCGCCGATCTACGTGCAGGCGCCCGCGGGGGCGGGCAGCGCCCTTGTCTCGTTGAAAGCCGCCTACTACCAGAAGGCGGTGCCGAACAGAATCGTGGCCGGCTCCGCCAACGGGACGGCCACCTTTACGATCGTATACAGATGACTCACGCTCAAATCGTCTCGGCAGCGATGCTGCGCAACACGGCCTTTACCCTGGTGGGGATCTGCTTTTCGGTGGCGGCCCAGGCCGCGCCTTTCCGTTGTCAGGCGCAGACCGTGGGGGTATCGATCACCAGCCAGACCACGCAGGCGATCACGTTTTCCTTTCGCCAGGGCAGCGGAACGGGCGGCGCCCGGCCCTGGATCACGCTCTACACGTCCAACAACAGGATGTTGCGCTCGGCAAACGGGGCGCCGGTCCAGTGCCAGGCAGGGGGCGGAACCTCGTGCACGGCGGTCTATACGCCTGGTGGTCCGATCAGCACGCAGGTCTGGGCCGGGTCGTCATTGCGGCCGAATGCGGATAACCCGCTCTTTCATTCGTGGTGCAGCGGGCCGATCAATATCGATTTCAACCCGACGCCGCCCGGCTGCACGGTGACGGGCGGGATGAATAGAACGATTCCGCTGGGCGACTTCGGTACGCACCTGTTTCGCAGCGTGGGCACCACGACGGGGGCCAGGCCGTTCAGTCTGGGGCTTGCCTGCGAGGCCAACACCCATGTGACGGTGGTGGTGACGGCCGCCCGGGTTGCCGATGCCGGGCGTGGTCTGGTTGAAGTCTCTGGTGGCGCGGCCGGCGTCGCCATTCAGATACTGGATTGGGCGGGCAATCCGGTGCCGCTGGGGACGACGATTGATTACGGCAGGCACGGCCCCGGCTGGGACCTGCCGTACAGCGCCAGGTACTACCAGACGTCGCCTGGCGTGACCCCGGGGGACGCCAATGGCGCGGTCACCATCACGCTGCAGTATCAATAGGCGGCGCCATGGCCTGGGGCGAGGGGGCATTCGGCCAGGGGGAGGGGGATGAGTTTTATTTATAAAAATAAATATTACCTATGAAATATAAATTCAAGAGATTTCATCCAGAATTTAGGTGATTACCCGAATTTTTCGCCAAATATTCCGTGTTTCGGGCTTTCCCTGTAGCGATTTATTTTAAAACTTGATTTCATTAGAGAAATAAAGCGCATCCGAACCCACCCAGCGACGCGCAATAACGGAGACACCATGAAAATCAAGCGTTCCATCGAACGGATCCCCGGCGGCATGATGCTCGTGCCGCTGCTCCTGGGCTCCGCGCTGCACACCTTCTGGTCCGATACCGGCAAGTACTTCGGCTCCTTCACCAACGGCTTGATCACCGGCGTCGTGCCCATCCTGGCCGTCTGGCTGTTTTGCCTGGGGGCATCGATCAATGTGCGCGCCACCGGCACCGTTTTGCGCAAGTCCGGCGCGCTGATCGGCGCCAAGCTCGGTCTGGCCTGGATCGTGGCGCTGCTGGCCTCTCGCTGGATGCCTGGAGGCGGTATCGCCACGGGCTTTTTCGCCGGCCTGTCGGTGCTGGCGCTGGTGGCGGCGCTGGACATGACCAACGCGGGCCTGTTCGCGTCGCTGATGGAGGAATACGGCACGCGCGAGGAAGCCGGTTCCGCGGTACTGATCGGCATGGAGTCCGGCCCCCTCATGACGATGATCATCCTGGGCACCACAGGCCTGGCGGCGTTCGAGGCGCATCACCTGGTCGGCGTGGTGATTCCGTTTCTGATCGGCTTCGCGCTGGGCAACCTGGATGAAGACCTGCGCGAATTCTTCGGCCGCGGGCCGCGCATGCTGATTCCGTTCTTCGCCTTCGCGCTGGGCAATACGATCAATCTGTCCGTCATCCTGGACACGGGCTTGCTCGGCATCGTGGTGGCGGTGGGCGTGATGCTGGTATCGGGCGTGGCGCTGGTGGTCTCGGACATCCTGATCGGCGGTGGCCGCGGCACGGCTGGCGTGGCGGCTTCCAGCACCGCCGGCGCCGCGGCGGCTACGCCCAGCCTGGTCGCCGCGGCCGCGCCGCAGTTCCAGCCGTGGGCGCCCGCCGCCACCGCTTTGGTGGCGGCATGCGTGGTGATCACTGCGCTGCTGGTGCCCATCCTGACCGCCTTCTGGGCCAAGCGCATCGCGCCCCGCGTCAGGCCGGTCAAGGCGGATGCCGCGCCGATGATGCGGGCGAGCGGGGTTTAGCACCGCGGATCAACGGCGCCGCGCTTGAGCCCCGTGGCCCGGGCATCAAGCCGTCAGGTGTTGGTGCAGGATAGTGGCGCCGATGCCGATCAGCGCCAGTCCGCCCAGCACTTCGGCGCGCTTGCCGGCGACGATGCCGACCAGCCGGCCGATCATGACGCCCAGGGTCACCATCAGCATGGTCGCCAGGCCGATCGCCAGCGCCGTGACCGCGATGTTGTTGTCGATGAAAGCCAGGCTGACGCCGACCGCCATGGCGTCGATGCTGGTGGCGAAACCCGTGGCGGCCAGCAGCCAGAACGAATGGCGGCCGACCGGCGCGGCTTCTTCCTTGTCGGCGCTCAGGCCGTTGCGGATCATCATCGCGCCCAGGATACAGAGCATGCCGAAGGCGATCCAATGGTCCCAGTCCTGCACGAAGGTCGCGGCCATGGAGCCCAGGGCCCAGCCGATCACGGGCGTGATCGCTTCGATCACACCGAAGATCACGCCGGTGCGCAAGGCTTCGGACAAGCGGGGTTTATGCAGCGCGGCGCCCTTGCCGACCGCGGCGGCAAAGGCGTCGGTGGACATGGCGAAGGCCAGGACAATCGTGGACAGGGTATTCATGCGAGAAAAGCTCCGACCGGGCGAAACGCATAGACTTTTTCCCTATCGCCCGGTCAGAAGCTACGGAAAAGTCCATGGTCTCGCCAAACCGTATCGGTTGTTTGCGCCATGGCCAGGGGGGCCAAGAATGTTGACGCAAACGCTTTCGGACGGGCCGAAAGAGGCTACTCCCCAAAGAGGAAGGCCAGTGTACCAAAGGGCGTGTGTCGCGGGGATGTCCCTGGCGGGGCGCTCACGCGATGCCGCGCGGCCACGCGCATGGCGCGGTCAGGTCAGCCGGGCGCCGTTGGGCACATTCAGTTCCGGCGTCACCAGCACGGTCTGGTCGGCGTCGTCCGCCAGGCCCAGCACCAGCACTTCCGAGCGCACCGGGCCGACCTGGCGCGGCGGAAAGTTCACGATGCCCAGCACGCGCTTGCCCGGCAGATCTGCCAACGCATAGCGTCCCGTGATCTGTGCCGAGCTTTTCTTCACGCCGACGCCGGCGCCGAAATCGATCGTCAGTTTGTAGGCGGGTTTGCGCGCCTCGGGAAACGGATCGGCGGCAAGGATGGTGCCCACGCGGATGTCGACCTTCATGAAGTCATCGAAGCTGACGGTGGGGGCCGGCGGCGTATTGGGGTCTTGGGTGTAGTGCATGATGGACGGCTGCGGTCACGGGAAAAGCAGATTATGCCGCGTGACGCCGAATGCGCCTGGCAGGCGTTACGCCAGATCGATGCCGCCGCCCGTCACGGGCGCGGCCAGCAAGGCATCCAGGCTGATGACGGCGATGCGCCCGTCTATCGTGCCCAGCGCGAGCATGTCGGCGCGCGCGTCCAGGGCATAGATTACCGTGGCCACGCCGTCCATGCGGATCCTGGCGTCCCGCCGCAGCGCGCCTGTCTGCGCGTCGATCAGCATCAGGCGGCCATCCAGGAACGCCGCGGCCACCAGGCCGGCCGCGGTCAGCGGCACGATGCACGTGGGCGACGCGCCGGTGGCGTGGCGCCAGACCACCTGGCCGCGCGCCAGGCGTTTGCGGAAGATAAAACCTTGGTAGCGGTTGTCGACCGTGGGCGAGTAATGCTTGCCGGCGATGACGACGCCGGGTCCTTGCGCGTCGTCGACGTAGGCGCCGCGGCATTCCATGGCGTGGCTGGCGTGGGTGCCGTCGGGGGGCAGCAGCGGCCAAAGGCGTTCGATGCGCCCGTCCGGATGGACAATGCACAGGTGCTTGCCTTCGTGCGAGCTGGGCGGCGTGCCTTGCAGGCAGAACAGATCAGGCGCGCCGTTGATGCCGATGTAGTGGTTGAAGCAATCGTAGTGGCCGATGTCCAGGCGCCGCTCGGTCTCCAGGGTGGCATCCAGCAAGACGTCGAAGGCGCGCGGCCGCGTCGGCCCCATGCGGTCCTGGCGGCCCAGCAGGCGGCCGTCGGCCGCCGCCGAAAACGTGTATTGCCCGGGATAGTCGCGCGCGGCGATCAGATCCTCGCCGTTCAGGACATACAGGCGCGAGTCGCGCCGGAAGACGTCGGCCGGGTCGGGCGGGGCGACCGCGTGCACCGTGGTTACCGCGCCGCGCAGGATTTCGGCGCCATGTCCGCCGCCTTCGTGGCGGGCGATCAGCGTGCCTTGCGGGTCGTAGCGATCCAGCAGGCAGCCGTCGTGCGTGGCGGCCAGCGTCGCCGCGTCCAGCCACGCGATATCCCAGATCGCGCCACGCAGACCCAGGTCGGGCACGCCCAGCCAGTTGGCCAGGCGGCTGGCCGCGTCGGGGTCCGGCGCGGGGGCGCCGCCGCGGAGGGCCGTGGTGACGTCCAGCGCCAGTGTCAGGGGCGCATGCGCGCGCCAGGCCGCGTCGGTGTCATCGGCTTGCACCCGGTACAGCGTGTCCAGGACCTGGTTCCAGTCGCCGTCGGGATCGTGTTCCTGGCCGCCCCATTCTTCGTCCCAGGGCCTGACCCAGGCCTCCAGGACGCCGCCGTCGTCGCGATAGCGGCAACGCACCACTTCGGGGATGGCCACGTAGGGGCGGCGGCTCTTGCCGCTTTGCCAGTTCCAGAAGGCCAGGTCGCCGTCGAACATATAGCCGCCGTCGTAGCTGCCCGCGCCGATCGCGACTATCGGTTTGCCGGGGTGGAAGACCACGTCGTTGACCGGCAGGCGCAGCGCGTCGTAGACGGCGAACGGCACGGTCTGACCGCGCCGGTACAGCCCGACGCGGTGGCGCAGCGCGGCGCCGCCATAGGCCGCGCGCGCGCGCGGCGTGGCCAGCAGCGGAAATGTCGAGGCCACCGCGGCGATGTCGCCATCAGGGTTGAAAAAAACGCCGGTGATCCTGCCTGCCCCGCGCAGCACGGGATTCATGAACGGATTCAGGCGGGCATTCATGGCGTGCGCAGCAAGGGCGAATCGAACATCGCGGCGGGCGAGATGATGGGTTCTTCCCAAGGGATGGCGTCGCCGTAGCGCTCTTGCATCTTGGCGCGCACGGCCGGGGCGGTCAGGTCGAATTGCTTCAGGGGCTGCAGCGCGCCGATCTCGATGCCGAGCGCGCGCTGGTAGATTTTCCAGACCAGCTCGGAACAGTAGATCCTGTCGTCGGACCAGCCGAATGCGGCGTCATAGGGCTTGCCCGCGTAGGTGGCGCCGATGGCCGCCAGGCGGTCGCGGGCCTGGGGCGTGAGCAGCGACGCATCGCGCAGGCGCTTGACGACATAGGCGCCGCGCTCCCCCTGCGCGGCCCATGTGGCCAGCGGCGTATAGCGCACTGTGGCCGCGGCTTCCAGTACGTAAGGGCGGCCTTGGCGCAGCACGATCATGCCCATGTGACTGTAGGGCGAGTGCGTGGCCTGCTGCACGGCCAGGCTTTGCGCGGATCGCGACTGCTGGAAGACAAGATCGCCTGTCTGCATGCCGGAGGCTGCGGCGGCGGCCAGCGACAGGGCGCAGAGCGCGCTGGCGACGGCGAGGCGGATCCAGGTGACGGCGGACAAACGCATGGGGGCAGGGGAAGGCGCTGTCAGCAGCGCTTCATGGCTTGGCCGCGGCGGCGGCTTTCTTGGCGCGCGGTTTGGCCGCGGGCGTTTTCTCGGCGACGGGTGCGTCGAATTCCTGTTTATTCCGTTCGCCTCGCGGGGTGTTTTCCGGATGGGGTTTGGGAAAGGCCCAGGGCTTTGTCTTCTGATCCATTGCTAGTACTCCTTGCACAGGCGGAACAGTAGCATTAGCTGTGGCCGTGGGTAAGTGAGGGTTGACGTCAATATTCATCACATCGTGATAGGAACGGGGCAATCGCGGCGGCGCGCGCGGGCGGTCTTGAAAGGCGGCAGCAAGCTTGGCGGCAAGGCTGGCCAGTCTATGGACAGCGGCGGCGGCGTCGGGTTCACCCGGCGGTGGCGGCGGGGCGATTTTTCGGCGCGCCGCCGCGGGCCGCGAGGTCGCGGCGCGCAATTCTACCTTGGCGGCGCGTAAGGCCCGCGCCATGTGAGGCCGAGCGCCCTCAGGGCGCGGTCCAGATGCGGTCGTACTGCTGACGCAGTTGCCGTGCCCAGTCGTCGATGGCGTTGCGCACGTCCTCGGCCGTGGGTTTCTGATCGGCGGGCAGGTTGTTGCCGGTGACGCTGCCTACCGACGCAATCAGCAGTTCACCGGTGGCGGCATCGCGTACCGAGGCCTCGATCAGCAAGCGGGCGGATTGGTCGCGGTATCCCGCCGCACGGGCAGTCTGTCCGATGACATACCCTATCGGGATGTACTCCATCGCGCGTGGATCCCGGTCGTTCTTGAACGTGCCGGTAATGGCGACCCGCAGGCGCAACGCGCGCGGCCGTGGGGTGTCGACCAAGGTATAGCCGGCCTGCTCGAATTCACGCCGCACGGCGCTGTTCAAGTATGCCAGGGCCTTTTCGCGCAGGGCGGGGTCGGCTTTCATGCCCAGGTCGTCGGGCCGGTCGCCGGCGATGTACTCCACCTTGTCCAGGATCAGCGTCTTGCCGTATTGGCTGGCGATCGGCGGGCCGGGACGCACCCAGACCCGGCCCGCGCTCCATTGCGGATCCTGGATCATCTCGCTTTGGCTTTCGCTCAACGATGTGGAGTAGTCCTGCGCCTTTGGCAAGTTGGAACAGCCGGCCAAGGCAAGGATGAGGCAGCCTGCGAGCAGGGGAGTGCGGCGGATATTCATGAGCTTTCCTTTACAGGAAGCGCGCCTGGGGAAGGCGTGGCCGTGACGCAGCGAGGTACTGGCAATTATGTGCCTGTTTTGCGTGGCCGTCGGGGCTTTCTGGTCGGCATGGGCATCGTCGCGGGTATACCCGCGGCCTGGCGCTTCTCATCCAAAAAGCGTCATCCGTCCAGGAATGGAACTCATCCTTTTGCGCCGCCGCATGCAGCAATCATGCCGGGCCGGGCGGGCATACCATGGGGGCGTGCACATAGGGAGGAAACTATGGACACGACCAAGGAATGGTATGCCGCCGTCAAGGAATGGCAGCGCGCGCGGGACGAGCTCACCGCCGCGGTCGCCGCGATCAAATGGCCCAATCCCACCGCGGGCTGCCTGGACACTTATGATCGCGCCTACGAACACGAGACCCGGGCGCGCGAGCGCATGAATCACGCCTACGAGCGCGTCCGAAAATGACCGGTGCGCGGCAGTTGTAAACTGCCGCGCATGACGCAAATACCTGCTCCCCTGATGATCCGGCCGGCGCGCACCGATGATGCGGCTGCGCTCGAAGACGTGCTGACGCGCACCTACGAAGGCACCTGGCAGCCGCAGATGGCGCCGGAAAAATACCGGTATTTCCTGGACAGCGGCAAGATCCCGCAATACGTGGCCGAGCGCGGCGCGCTGTTCCACGTTTGCGAGGTCGACGGCCGCGTGGCCGGCATGGTGGACTGGGAAAAGAACTTCATCTGGGCGCTGCACGTGCACCCGGACCTGCAACGGCGAGGCGTGGGCGCGGCGCTGCTGGCGCTGGCTGAATCCGGCATGCGGGCGGCAGGTTACGCCGACGCCTGTCTGGAAACCGACACCTTCAATACCCAGAGCCGCGCGTTCTATGGCAAGCATGGCTATGCCGAGGTCGACACCTATCCCGACGAAGAGTGGGACAGCGGTTTCACGACGGTCCTGCTGGTGAAACCCCTGGCGGACTGAACGGATCAAGCTGCCTTGCGGCCCCGCTCCGCACCCGCAAGGTAGTCTGGCTCTATGAAATGATGCATATATGGCCCTGGCGATGGAGCCAGGGTGGCGCTATCGTGTGTCTTTCCCCCGACTACGCCTTTTCCAGCCATGTACCTGCCATCCGCTTTCCGCGAAGCGTCGCCCGAAGTCCAGCACGATTTCATCCGCGCGCACCCGCTTGGGGTGCTCATGACCAGCGGGGAGGGCGGGCTGATGGCCAACCACATTCCCTGTCTGCTCTATCCGGAAGGCCCCCACGGCGTGCTGCGCCTGCACATGGCGCGCGCCAATCCGCAGTGGAAGGAATTGGCCGCGGGCGCCGAATGCCTGGTGGTGTTCCATGGCGCGCAGGCCTACATCACGCCGTCCTGGTATGCCACCAAGGCCGAAACGCACAAGGTCGTGCCCACCTGGAACTTCGTTGCCGTGCACGTCTGGGGCACGCCCCAGGTTCACGATGATCCGTCATGGGTGCGCGCGCAGATCGGCGCGCTGACCGACGCGCAGGAAAAGGCGCGGGTCCAGCCCTGGCGGGTCGAAGACGCGCCCGCGGACTTCATCGCCGCGCAGATGCGCGCCATCGTCGGCGTGGAAATCGCCATCTCTCGCATCGAAGGCAAATGGAAAGTCAGCCAGAACCGCACACCGGCCGATCGGCAGGGCGTGGCGACGGGCCTGGCCAACGAGCAAGGCGACGCGGTCATGGCCGGCCTGGTCGCGCGCCGCGGCGGGCTGGACTGATCCTGCCTGGGCTGCGCAACGCGCCGGCCAGGGCATGGGATCCTGGCGCGTGCCGGCGCGGCGCGCTCAGGCTGTGACTGCCTGCCGGCGCGTCGAGGCGCCGCGTCCCCACGCCAGGCAGGCGATCGCCGCCGCCTGCAGACAGGCCGCCACGGTCAGGAACCAGAACATCGAGCGGCCCGTTTCGCCCGACACGGACCGCAGCACGCCGAACACGGCTGGGGCGAAGGCATAGGCGCCTTGTGACACCGCCGTGATCAGTGGCACCACCCGCAACGTGTCTTCGCGCGCGAACTCCGTCTGCGCGATCAGCGGAGGCAGCGAGGTGGCGTTGCCGATGCCCGATCCGAACAACAGTACGCCCGCCCAAACGGCCCACGTGTGATCCGCGGCCAGCATCAGCACCAGCGAGCCCGCGATCTGCACGCCATAGGCCACGCAGGCGACCTTGCGCCGGTCGGCGTGGGGCGGCATCAGCCAGCCCACCAGCGTGCGCCCGGCAATCGCGCTGGCCGTGGCCAGCCCCATCGCGATGCCCGCGGTCTGCGCACCCAGCAGCGGCGCCAGCAGCGACAGCAGGTGCGCGATCAGGCCGATCTGCGCGAAGAGACCGAACGTCATGCCCGCGCCCAGCGACAGGAACGCGCGGTCGCGCCACAGCCGCGGCACGAGGCGCGGCGCCGTGGCTGCCGCTTGCGTCGCCGCATCCGGCGCGGCGCCGTCGGGCCATTGGCCCAGTTGTTGCGGCGTGACGGCGAACACGTGGCGCGACAGCAGCGCGATCAGCAGGACCATCGCCGCGCCTACCCACAGCGCGGCTTGCGGGAACCCGTAGCTGGCGATCAGGAACACCCACAACGGCGAAAAGATGACGCCGCCCAGGCTGGCGCCGTTGTACGCCATGCCCAGCACCGCCGGCCGGCGCCGCACGAACCAGGGCGCGATCAGGGCGTTGACCGCGGCCGGACCCAGCGTCACCCAGCCCATACCGGAAAACACCGCCGCCGCATACAACTGCCACGGCGCGTCTGCCCGCGCCCAGCCCGAAACGCCCAGCGCCAGCAGCAGCGCGCCCATGAAGGTCGATGCCGGCACGCCCCAGCGCCGGTACAGCCGCGGCAGGTTGGCCACCACCACCGCGCCGCACAGAAAGTGCAGCGTCACCGCGGCCGAGACCAGTGCCACGCTCCAGCCCGTGCGTTGCACCACGGCATGCAGGAAAACAGGCGGGCCGTAGAAGCCCACGCCCCAGCCGAAGATGGCCAGGGTGAAGGTGGCATACAGGACGTTCCAACCGAAAAAGCGCGGCGCATTACGCATGATGGGTGCCGGCGCGGGCGCCAGCTGTCTTGTTGAGATGACTCGAAGTATGCTTGGGCCTGTACACAACACTTTGGTCTGGGCCGAATCATGGAATCCAAGTTCGCCGACATCAATCTCTCGGCCGTCGCCGGGGCCATTGCCGATCCGGCGCGCGCCCGCATGCTGTGCGTGCTGCTCGATGGCCGTGCGCGCACCGCCACGGAATTGGCCGCGGCAGCGGATATCGGCGCATCCACGGCCAGCAGCCATTTCCAGCGGCTGCGCGAGCAAGGCCTGGTGGACATGGCGGTGCAGGGCAAGCACCGCTATTTCCGGCTGGCCAACGGCGAGGTGGCGCAGGCGCTTGAGGCCTTGCTGGTGGTGGCGGGCGCCGAACGCACGCCGTTCAAGCCCAACACGCCGTCGGCGCTGCGCGAGGCACGCACCTGTTACGACCACATGGCCGGCACGCTGGCCGTGCGCATCCACGACGCGATGCTGGCTCGCCAATGGCTGGCCGCCGATGGCCGCGACTACGTGCTGACGCCGCTGGGCGAAGCGTCGCTGGCCCAGGTGGGCGTGGACGTGGCGCAGGCGCGCCAGCGGCGTCGCCGCTTCGCCTGCCCGTGCCTGGACTGGAGCGAGCGCCGCTCGCACCTGGGCGGCGCGCTCGGCGCCGCGTTGCTGGACGCCTTGCTGCGGCGCGGCTGGGTCGACAAGGATCTGGATTCGCGCGCCCTGTCCGTCACGCGCAAAGGCGCGCGTCAGTTCCCGGCGTTTTTTGGCATGCCAGGGCGGGCGCCGGCGGACACGGCGGACTGGACCCGTTCGGGCGGCCACGTGGCGGCCTAGGGCCTGTTCGCACTCGAAGGTGCCTTGCACAGGCCGGTAATCGAGCGCCAGGCCAGGCGCGGTCGCCGCCGCGCGGCCCCTTTTCCCATCCCATTGCATGACCGGCGCCCGCCTTGCGGGCGCGCTGACCACGGCTTTTTTCAACGGGCATTCGCCCTATACAGGAGGTGGCCTTGCCTACGCTGGCCCTGCACGCTTTTCGTCGGATCTTGCCTATCGCGACGGAACTGCGCATCGACGTCAAACATGCTCCGCGCGAAGTGGACGATGAACTCGATGCCATCTACCAACGCATGAACCGTCCCGCGGACCGTCTGCACGCCTTGCCGGAGGTTCAAACCGACATCCCTGGCATGGTGCTTCGCTACCGCGAAGCCGACGGCGAGTATTACGTGTATGTGGTGGACGTGCGGCGGGGCCGGCTGGCGGGATACACCGTATTCAACCGCCTGATCGAAGTGGCGCGGCGGGCTGATCCCTATGTGCGGGCGCCGCACTCCAAGTACGCCGCCCCCTACCAGGGCATGGGGTTGGCGACCTCGGTCTACCGCTGGGGGCTGGACGCGGGCCTGTGCATCATGAGCGGGGCGCGCCAATCCGTCGGCGCCTGCCGCTTGTGGCTGGGGTTGGCGCGCCATTATGAGTTGGGCTATGCCGATTTGCGGCGCAAGCACCTGACCTATCTGGGCCGCACGGTGACCCCACCCGTACTGCAGGATCTGCACACCCGCATGTTCCTGCTGGGACGGGGGTGGACCCTGTCCGATTACCTGAGCGCGACGGGCATGACTCCGTCCGATGGTGCGCTTTCGCAACAGCTTTAGGGAAATCCCCGGGACGGAGCGGGCAGGCGGGCCGGGCCAATCGGCTTCATCTGCCCGTCAGCCGCGCCCCGCTTGCGGATCGGCGCATCCCGGTGCGCCGCCCATGCCGTTGGAGAAAACGGGGACGCAATTCGGTGATCGCAACAATGTTTCTGGTAGATGCCCGCGTTACAAAACATATCCGAACTGTCATGAACAGCCGGGGTATGCTGAATCGCAGAAAGAGGGCATCCGAAGTGCATCAGAACAACTTGATCTACAAGGGATACCGGCTGACGGCCAAAGTGTCCCGGGGCGCAGGCGATGAGGTTCAAGCGTTGCCCAGCGGCCCAGTCTTCATCGCATCGGTCATGGTGGTCCAGGCGGGCGCCGTGCGCGAAGGCGGCGACGAATACCCCGTACCGCGTTTCGCCGAGGGCGGCTTCGTCTTCAGTCCGCGCGAAGCGGTGCATGCCGCCATCCTGCATGGCCGCGAAATCGTCGACGGCCTGACCAACATGGCAGCCTGACAGGGCGCCAGCGCCGCCCACCGCCGCTAGGGCCTGTGCGAGGCGCCTTCTAGTGGGAACAGGCCCTAGTCGGCGAATACGGCTTGCCAGTCGCGGGTCTTGGACAGCGTCTGCACGCTCGCCGACTGCTCCAGAATGGTCACGGCCTTCTTGAATTCCTCGGCCGACGCGCCGTCTTCCAGAATGACCATGCGCGAGTTGCGCGCGTCCGCCATCTTCACGTCCGACATCTTGCCGTGGGTCTGGTAGACCTGGGTCCAGTCCATCTTCTTGCCCGCCTTGAGCGCGATCGGTTCGATGTAGGTCAGCGCGGTGCTGCCGGCCGCCCGCACCGCGAACGCGAAGTCGGCGGTGTGGCCGCTGCTGCCCTTGGCGCGCGCGCCCTTGACCATGCGATTCACGCCCACCCCGGCCGCCAGCGCCCGGCCGACCTGGGCGCGGAAACGCAGCTGGCTGAACTTGGGCAGCCACTTGGCGCACTGGAACGACAGCGCCATGGCCAGCTTGACCGCGTCCCACAGCGCTTCCTGCAGTTGCTCGTTGGGGCCCGAGGCGACGATGGCGCCCGACTTGTCGAAGTGCGCCAGACTGACGCCCGGCGTTTCGTTCAGGAGGTCGATGCGCTTGGCCGCCAGGTCGATGCCATAGCTGGACGCGTGCATCGCGGTCTCACAGGCGTCGGTGAGATAGAACGTGGCGTCGTCCGGATGCGCGATGAAAAACGCCGCGTGCTGGCCGTCCAGGCCCAGCGTCATCGGCGAGATCGCGCGGATGGCGTGTTCGCCCGCCGGCAGGACGGTCCAGCCGGAGGCTTCCAGGAAAGTGCTCATAGGATCAGTTCGATTTGTCGGCCTTTGAGGGGATGCGCAAATCCGCCGGTCAGGGTCAGGTTGGCCCGGGGCAGGAAATACTGCATCAGCTCGCCGATCGTGTGCAGGGCGGGCACGATGGGTTCGGCATAGCCTTCCCCTTCGTCCACCCAGATATGTTCATGGCTGCGGTCCGCCAGCGGCTTGCGGTATTGCGGCCGGCCTTCGCCCACCAGGCTGGTGTGGAAGGAGTCGTCCGTGTCCACGCCGAACACGCGATGCGGGCCCACGAACAGGCTGGCGCAGAACGCTTCGGTCAGGAAAATGGTGGCCTGGCCGTGCACCACGGTGCGGGCGCCGCGGTAGGTGGCGCGGAAAATCACGTCGTCGCGCACTTCACCCTTGATGCGGCAGGGGCTGGCAAATTCCATCCACTGGATGCTGGCGCCGCCGGGCTTGGGCAGCCAGGTGATCTGCTTGATGGTTTCCTTGGGTTCGGCAAGGATCTCTTGCACCTCATCAACGGTGATTAACGGTTCGAACTTGTTGGCCATGGAACGGATCTAGTGTCTGGAAATGCGCTGCCCGTCTTGCCGCAGCGAACGCGTGTGCATGCGCGGCATGGCGGGGGCGCGGTCTTTTCCCATCGGGCCGCCCAATGGGAAAAGCCCCCTTGCGGGAGCTGATCCGCGCCATTGAACAGGCGCGGGGGCGTAATCTTACAAGATGAAGACGGGGTCGGTCCCGCACCTGTGTGAATATACAGTGCCGGGCGCTGGGACGGCCCGCGCCGGCCGGTCCCCGGCGCGGCGCGGGGCGCAGGCCGCAAACCGCGCCCGGGTTACAGCGAACTGGCCGCGAACGTGTCGCATTGCTTCAGGCTGCCGCTTTCCAGGCCGCGCTTGAACCAGCGCACCCGCTGCGCCGACGTGCCATGCGTGAAGGCGTCGGGCACCACATAGCCCTGGCTTTGCTTCTGCAGCCGGTCGTCGCCGATGGCGGTGGCGGCGGCCAGCGCTTCCTCGACGTCGCCGCTTTCCAGGATGTTGCGCGCCGCGTTGGCGCGCTGCGCCCACAGCCCTGCGAAGCAATCGGCCTGCAGCTCAAGCCGTACCGACAGGGCGTTGGCCTGCGACGGATTGCGGCGGCGCAGGTTGTCGACTTGGTCCGATATGCCCAGCAGGTGCTGGACGTGATGGCCGACTTCGTGCGCAATGACATAGGCCTGCGCGAAGTCGCCGGGCGCCTTGAATTTGTTCTGCAGCTCGTCAAAGAATGCCAGGTCGATATACACCTTGCTGTCGCCGGGGCAATAGAACGGCCCCATCGCCGCTTGGCCGGTGCCGCAGGCCGTGGGCGTGGCGCCGCGGAACAGCACCAGCTTGGGGGCCACATACTGGCGGTTCAGGTCCTTCTGGAAAATGGCGCTCCAGGTGTCCTCGGTTTCGCCGAGCACTTTCGACACGAAGCGGGCCTGCGGATCGTTGGCGGGCGGTTTGGTCGCGGGCGCCTGTTGCTGCTGCGTCGGCGGGCCTTCGGCCATCTGCAGGACCACGCTGGGGTCCACGCCGAAATACATGGCCACCAGGGCCAGCACGATGGTGCCGATACCGATGGTGCCGCGTCCGCCGATACGCGGGCCGCTGGCGCGGCGGTCTTCCACATTGTCGCTTTCGCGGGAATCATCCAGGCGCATACTGTGTCTCCGGGCAGGCCGGCAAGGCCGCCATGTGTTGCGTTGCCGCCGTTGGCAGGGCGGCCTTCAAGAGTGTTAGGATAATCCCATGGCCCTTCATTTAGATATCCACCCCGCGAATCCCCAACCGCGCCTGCTCAAGCAGGCCGCCCAATGGCTGAACGACGGGGGGCTGGTGGCGGTACCCACCGATTCCAGCTACGCGGTCGTCGCGCGTCTGGACGACAAGAATGCCGCGGACGGTCTGCGGCGCTTGCGCGGCCTGGACGAGCGCCATCATCTCACGTTGCTGTGCCGCGATCTGGCTGAAATCGGCCATTTCGCCCGCGTGGACAACCGCCAGTACCGCTTGCTGAAAGCCGCCACGCCCGGCCCCTGGACCTTCATTCTCGAAGCGACCAAGGAAGTGCCGCGCCGCGTGTCGCATCCCTCGCGCAAGACCATCGGCATCCGCGTGCCCGACCACGCCGTCATGCTGGGCCTGCTGGAGCAGGTGGGGGCGCCGCTGCTGTCCACCACCCTCATCCCCAAGGATGAGACCGACGCGCTGAACGATGCCGAAGCCATCCGCGAGCGCTACGATCACGAACTGGCCGCCATCATCGATGCCGGCGCGTGCCCCCATTCGCCGACCACCGTCATCGACCTGACCAGCGAAGAGCCGGTCGTGGTGCGCGTGGGCCGCGGCGATCCGGCCACGCTGGGCCTGGCCTGACCCTGCCGGCCGCCTTTGCCCTGCATGCAAGCGCTGCACGCCGCGCCGTGCAGCGCTTGCATTGGCGACGTTTCCGATTCGGCGCATTGCGTCACACGGCTCCTCTACAATCCGGTTCGCCATGAATGACATCATCCAAACCATCGCGGTCTACGCGATACCGGTTATCTTCGCGATCACCTTGCACGAGGCGGCGCACGGGTACGTCGCGCGCATGCTGGGCGACCCCACCGCCTACCAGGCCGGCCGCGTCAGCCTGAATCCGGCGCGCCACATCGATCCGGTCGGCACGCTGCTGGTGCCCGTGGTGATCTTGCTGATGTCCAAGCTGATGGGCAGCTCGGGCATGCTGTTCGGTTGGGCCAAGCCGGTGCCGGTGGACTTCGGCCGCCTGCGCCGCCCCAAGAAAGACATGCTGTGGGTGGCCCTGGCCGGTCCCGCGGCCAATCTCCTGATGTCCATTCTGTGGGTGTTCTCGCTGCGCCTGTTCCTGGAATCGGGCATGCAGGAAAGCTTCTGGTTCGAAATGGCCATGGCCGGCGTCCAGGTCAACCTGGTGCTGATGGCCCTGAATCTGCTGCCGATCCCCCCGCTCGATGGGGGACGCATTGTTTTCAGCCTGCTGCCCAACCGCCTGGCCTGGCAGTACGCGAAAATCGAGCCGTATGGCATGGTGATCGTGATCGTGCTGTTGGTCACCGATGTGCTCTGGGTATTGATGAGCCCGGTCCTGGCGTTAGGAACGACAATCGTTCAGTGGTTTCTGTAGGATTTCGGCCAATATCCGTTAAACTCAGCGGTTTCATTGATTCTGGCCCTGAGGCATCCCGCCATGGGGCGTTGGAGCCCTTCATTTATGGCATCCCCTGCAACCGCCGCAGGCGTTAATTTCCAGGGCAGCATGGTGGCCCTCGTCACCCCGATGCAGCCCGATGGCAGCCTTGATTATGCTGCCTACCGGTCGTTGATCGACTGGCATATCCAGGAAGGAACCGACGCACTGGTGGTGGTGGGTACCACCGGGGAGTCGCCGACGGTTTCCATGGAAGAACACGCGGAACTCATCCGCGTGGCGGTTGAGCATGCCGCGGGCCGCATCCCGGTCATCGCCGGCGTGGGCGCCAACTCCACCGACGAAGCCATCCACCTGACCCGCCACGCCAAGGCGGTCGGCGCACAGGCCGGCCTGTCGGTGGTGCCGTACTACAACAAGCCTTCGCAAGAAGGCCTGTACCGCCATTTCCGCACGATCGCGGAAGCGGTGGACCTGCCCACTATCCTGTACAACGTGCCGGGCCGCACCGTTGCCGACATGAGCAACGAAACGGTCCTGCGCCTGGCCCAGGTGCCCGGCATCATCGGCATCAAGGACGCCACCGGGGACATCGCCCGCGGCGGCCTGCTGCTGCGCGAAGCGCCCGCCAGCTTCCAGGTCTTCAGCGGCGATGATCCCACCGCCGCCGCCCTGATCCTGCTGGGCGCCCGCGGCAATATTTCCGTTACCGCCAACGTCGCGCCCAAGCTCATGCGCGAGCTCTGCGCGGCTGCACTGGCGGGCGATGTTCCCAAGGTGCGTGAACTTAATGCGCATTTGGCCCGTCTGAACAAGGCTTTGTTCGTTGAAGCCAATCCTATCCCCGTCAAGTGGGCGTTGGCCGAAATGGGCCGCACCGCACTGGGCTACCGGCTTCCGCTGGTTGAACTGGGGGCGCAGCACCACGAAACGGTGCGTCGTGTGCTCCAGGAAACGGGTCTGCTCTAAATATCGTGAGGATACGTATGAACAAGCGTCATGCCGGTCTGTCGGCATTGATGTCTCTGGTGTTGTTGGCCGGCTGCAGCGAGGTCAACCAATTCCTGGGCAATGAAGAATCCGTCAACTACAAGAGCGCCGTCACTCAGCGTGGAGAGCCTCTGAGCATTCCGCCTGACCTGACCCAGGCCGCCAGCGATCCGCGCTACCGCGCGCCCGCTTCCGGCTCGACGACGTACTCGCAGTTCCAGCAACAGGGCCAGGCGCAAGCCAGCAGCCCCAAGGCCAGCAACGTGCTGCCCGGCCGCCAGGACATGCGTGTCGAACGCGACGGCGACCTGCGCTGGCTCGTGGTCGACCGTGCCCCCGAAGACGTCTTCCCGCGTCTGGTCGACTTCTGGACCGAAAACGGCTTTACCGTGGCCAGCAACAATCCGGCTGCCGGCCTGATCGAAACCGACTGGGCGGAAAACCGCGCCAAGATCCCGGAAAGCTGGCTGCGCCAAGCCCTGGGCGCGGTGCTGGAATCGGCCTGGGATAGCGGCGAGCGCGAGAAATTCCGCACCCGCGTCGAACGTGTCAACGGCCATACCGAAGTCTACGTCAGCCACCGCCAGATGCTCGAAAAGCGCGTCGGCGGCGACGGCTCGCAAGTGCAGTGGCAGAACGGCAAGGAAGATCCGGGCCTGAACGCCGCGATGCTGGCGCGCATGATGGTCTACCTGGGTTCCGACGTCGACAATGCCCGCAAGCTGGTGCAGCAGGCGGAAGCCGCGCCGCAAAAGCCCGCGGTGCAGCAGGACGTCCGCGCCCAGGGCGCGCTGCTGGTCGTCAACGAATCGTTCGACCGCGCATGGCGCCGCGTCGGCGTGGCGCTGGACGGCGGCGGTTTCGCGGTGGACGATCGCGACCGTTCGGCCGGCGACTACTTCGTGCGCTACTTCGATACCGACACGGGCGAAAAGATCGACCAGCCGGGCTTCTTCAGCCGCATGTTCTCGGGCGACAAGAAGGCCGAAGCGCCGCAGTACCGCATCCACCTGACCGCCAGCGGCGAGCAGACCAACGTGACGGTCCTGGACGCCAAGGGCGAACGCGACAGCAGCGCCACGGCCCAGCGTCTGCTGAGCGTGCTGAAAGACAAGATGTGATCCATGCCGGCCGCAGGCGCTTGTCCAGCGCCTGCGCGGTCAAAAGGCCCCTGCGGGGGCCTTTCTTTTTGGGTCGATCCCGGCTGCAACGGCGGGCGTTTTCAGGCGGCCCAAGGCCTGGCCAGGGAACACCTGCCTGTGTCCAAAGCAAAAAGCCCCGGCATGGCTGCCGGGGCTTTGTCGTTTCCAGAGCGGGGGTTCTGCTCTGATTACGATGCGGGCGTGGTCGAGCCGCCCGGGGTGTTCGAGCCGCCGCCAGGCGTGGTGCCGGGCGTGGGGGCCGGAGCCGGCGAGGTGGCCGGCGGGGTCGTGGCCGGCGCGGGGCTGCTTGCGCCCGGAGTGGGGTTGTTCGCGGGCGCCGGGGCATCTTCCTTCTTGTTGCAGGCGCTGAGCGACACGGCCAGCACCGACGCAATAATCAAGGTTTTGCTCATCATTTTTGGACTCCTGTAGATGACGACTCTTGAAACCCCGTTAGGGGAAACCGGAATCCAGGCTACAGGAAGCCGTCAGGGATGCGAGTGTGAAAATTAAAGAGGTGGCATCCCAATGGCAACAAACCTTGCCGCCAAGTGTGATGTCTTTCCTTATGTGACCCGATGCTCAGACCTCATTGCGTTCTGTGTGGAACAGATACGCGCAGGTGTCTGGATACTACGAAGCCACGTAATGGATCCAGCCCGAGTCCAGCCAATCCGCCAGGCAGGAGCGCGCTTCGTCCGTCAAGCGGGCGCAGGCGGGATCGGCGCAATCCAGGCTGCGCGCATCGGCCAGCTTGCACAGCGCGGCCGAGGCCGGCGTCATGGCGGTCTCGCCGTTGATGAACAGCTGCTTGCCGCGGTAGAGCATGCGGCTGCGGCGGTCCAGCACCAGCTTGCCGGTGGCGGGCCAGTCCTGTTCCAGGTCCACGTCCTGGTCTTCGGGCGCATCGAAGACGCTGAGGTTGCTGGGTTCGGTCAGCCAGCAGCCCAGAAAGCGCGAGGCCAGCGCGTCGTCAAAGCGCAGCTTCTGCACGGTTTCCAACGTTGCTTCGACCAGCGCGTCCGGCACCTGGGCGGGCGTGGTGACCGCCGCCTGGGCCGGGTCGCGGTACACGGCCGACAGCTTGGGGCCGGGCAGCGCCGGTTCGCCGTAGGGGCCGCCCAGCAGGCCGACCCGGGCCATCACCTG
>NZ_JAELTJ010000673.1 GCF_016428805.1 Achromobacter sp. ASV32 | reverse complement strand
GTTTATGGCCATGTGGATCCCCATTTCGTGAATGCGAAAATTGACTACATCAGATATCCCAGACTCCCTCACGGCATACAGCTTACTCGCTTCCTCGGCAACGGCGGCAGGGATGAATGCCTCGAGCGATTCTTCTCGCGGTGACCACTTCAACAACTCAGTTGCACGACGAGGCCGACCCCACGCATGCGTTCCAAGCAAGACCCAGCCATGATCCATGATTCGATCAGCGCCTTCTTTCGACTACTCCTCGACAGCACCGTTCGAGATTCGGCCCTGCTCTACAGCCACGTTGACTATCTTTTGCGCGAGCTCGCCAAACGCCTAACCCCCCTCCCGTTAGCAACTGTTCTCTCAAACACAATAATCTCTTGTCAGCGGTGGGTCGACTTACCATTTCGCCAACATCTGTAAAG
>NZ_JAELTJ010000672.1 GCF_016428805.1 Achromobacter sp. ASV32 | reverse complement strand
ACCCCGTGCTTTGCCTCTAATGCCGCCGTCCCTGCTGAACCGAGCCACATTTGTGATTCTAGTAAGACTGTAACGTATTTCGTTGTGGGAACTGGGTAAGAAGAGCCGTATCGTTGTAGCTTGCTGGGTACTCGTGCTGCGGAGCGTTGAATTACAACGAGGTGGCCTGAATTTCGTGTTAAACTGCTATCTAGCCACTCCCAAAGAGCTTTCTCGGCCGATCTATATGTCAGTTTAGGTCACGCAAATATGCAGGTTGGTTTCTCACTTAGATTCAGAACCCGGGGCAATGTCCAAGTCCATCCGTTCCAGCTGTAAAATTGTAGTTGATACAATGGCCTTGATTAATTCGAATTTTGGTTCCTGAAAGAGAAAATGTCTTTCTTTCTTTCTTTCTGTTTTTATAGCTTTTTGAT
>NZ_JAELTJ010000671.1 GCF_016428805.1 Achromobacter sp. ASV32 | reverse complement strand
CTCCTTCTGACGTCGATATATTCACAGATATTGATTGAGGCCCAGTGTTTGCAAGACCTTTGACGGCCATTGGTTTATTAGCGGCGGAATCCAGAGCAATGGTGTGCGCAACTCGGTTTGTTTCATCTCTGACGACAGGTCGAGCTTTGGCAAACGCCCGATCAAAATCGCACTCTGGTATATGCACCGCGTCGATCTGGGGTAGAAGCTCCCTGATGAATTGGAACTGGTCGTTCACACGCGTTGACTGTTCGTGGCCCCCAGTGTCGCGGTCTGTTTCGACCAAGACATGGCTACAGCGATGGCAAAGGAAACCGTCCGGGCCATGATTATCTACTGCCTCCATTGTGGTCCACTCAGCCTTGCAAAATGGGCAACGGTAATCTTTCTTCTCGGTCGTCTGCTCTGTCGTACCC
>NZ_JAELTJ010000670.1 GCF_016428805.1 Achromobacter sp. ASV32 | reverse complement strand
CTCTTGATCTGATACAAGGCACTCTTTTGCTTCATCCGTCCAGCAAGTCTCTATTCTCGCGCGAACAGAATATGAATGTAAGCATCTCTTCTGCTTCCTTTTCCATGGAGGTCTACTAATCACTAACAACACACAGCTCCTCCTCGACCTCCTTGAACCAGTCAACTGCCCTGCTATTCAATCCGCTACCCTCCTCACCCTCGTTGTCGCCCTCATCGACACACCCCGAAACACTCGAACCTTTGAAGGCCTCGACGGTCTCCTCACAGTGACATCGCTCTTCAAATCGCGCTCCACATCTCGCGAAGTCAAACTCAAACTTGTCGAGTTCCTCTACTTCTACCTTATGCCCGAATCTCCATCCATCCCCCACGCTCACCGCCGAGACTCTGTCCCCTCCATGCTCCAGCGTAGCC
>NZ_JAELTJ010000669.1 GCF_016428805.1 Achromobacter sp. ASV32 | reverse complement strand
GGCATGAGGAACAAATCGATTTTGCGCACGAGCTTCTTTTCCTCAGCTGAATGAGGCACATAGTTGCGAAGTTCCTCATCGAGCTCGCAAGTCTCATCGTTGACTAAAATCTCTCTTTTGGTTTCTGTCATTTCGACAGTGTTTCCTTTGTCCGACGACATTTCCATCCATTGACAATACAGCCTGAAAGAGTGCGTTTAAATCATGCTGTCTCCAAGACAATCAGCTACAGTGGTGGAAGGCGTTCCATATATGGTCGAGAGAAATTTTTGATACGCGGCTTTGGCTGCTGTTGCCCCTTGTCAGGTCCGTGAGTCGGAACCTGTGCACTGGGAGGGAGGCTTTGGCCACACAACAAACCCTGCAGCAATGATTGCCGCTTCTCGTTTTCTAGCGCTCGGTCCAGTGCCGAAACC
>NZ_JAELTJ010000668.1 GCF_016428805.1 Achromobacter sp. ASV32 | reverse complement strand
CCCACCCCCCCACCCCCCCCCCCCCCCCCCCCCCCCCCCCCCCCCCCCCCCCCCCCCCCCCCCCCGCCCCCCCCCCAGCCCCGCCCCACCCCTTCTTCAACGAACCGCCGCAATACGAGCACGGTTATTAGGTCTCGTGGGCTCGGAGATGTGTATATGAGACAGATCCAGGACCGCGCCGCCGTCGGCGTGCACGACATCGGCCTACAGGCCGTCGAGCGCGACGGCAAGCTGGGCTTTCGCGTCTGGGTCTGTCTCTTATACACATCTGACGCTGCCGACGACGATGCGGTGGTGTAGATCTCGGGGGTGGCCGTATCATTAAAAAGTAGTGTGGGGGGGGGGGGGGGGGGTGGGGGGGTGGGGGGTGTGGGGGGGGTGGGGGGGGGGGGGGGTGGGAGGGGGGGGGGGGGGGG
>NZ_JAELTJ010000667.1 GCF_016428805.1 Achromobacter sp. ASV32 | reverse complement strand
ATCACAGTGGTAGATCGACGCATCCACCTCCACTTGGTCTGCGATTAGCGGCCGAGGACCGCAGGACTCACTCCCGAATGCCAGCGAGAGCTCCCCTCCCTCTTCACAGAACTTTACGAGTACGGAGTTGCTCGCTGCCGACCCACCACTAGTAGTAAGACATCGGATCGACACCTCGAGACAGCCGAAATGACCCAGTAGAGGAAGTCAAAATGAAATCAGGGTTCCATCCTCCTGCCGGAGGCTTTCGTATAAGTACTCGGATGCCGCCTTTGCGGATCGCTTGTGCCCTTGCACCTCCAAGATCTCTATATTTCCACTATATCTACAAGCCGAACCCATTAGGTGCTTGATCGCATCTTGGATCAGCGCTTACTTGGCGTGAACAATCAACACCTCTACGCTCATCCGATCGC
>NZ_JAELTJ010000666.1 GCF_016428805.1 Achromobacter sp. ASV32 | reverse complement strand
GGAGATGTGTATAAGAGACAGAGTCACAGCAGTCTGGAAATCAAAAGTGATAGGTAGGAAATATGTCATTCCACAAGTATAGTAATAATACAAATCAAATCCCACCATCATAACCCCTCGGGGTTGTTTACCCATTACGCCAATTTTGTTCCTTTCCATTTCCTATTCCCGTATAATATATAAAGTTCACCGCAGACGGTACCTCTTTCGGATACCGCCCGTCCGTTGTTGCATCTTCAGATGCTTCATGCTTGCTACTCTCAAAATATATTTCTGCTTGGTTGGTTCTTGCTCTGGGGATTCGCGCGCCAGTTCGGAAACTGCGCGGTTCCTTTCCTGTAATCTTGCGTCTTCGACTTTCAAAGCCCACATCAACGTCAAGAGGAGTTCCTTGGACGGCAATTGCTGTCTCTTAT
>NZ_JAELTJ010000665.1 GCF_016428805.1 Achromobacter sp. ASV32 | reverse complement strand
CTCCTGATGCGCCCGGGACAGACGGTGAAAGCGGTGCGGGTGCTCTACCCGCGAGAACGAGCCTGCTGTACTCTTCAATCGCAGCACTTTCGATAATTACCGCGTTTTGAAAATTTACTAATGCGGCATCCGATTTACGTGTATATGACGTATATAGTAGCAGATATTTCTCTTCAATGATACCCCATTTGCGATGCAATTTCAAACCGTCAATTAGAAGACATGTGAAAGAGTTGAATGCAGTGCACCATCAACGGCTATTACCATGAACAACGTCATTTATGTCTACATCTCAACCTCTGTCAAGATTGGTATATTCAATCAACGCGGAGACTTTTACTAGTGCCATGTTGTTAACGCCTTCTACTGCGGGTCGTATTCCCGAGTCACGGCCGACATCGCTGGCCAAATGCGCCC
>NZ_JAELTJ010000664.1 GCF_016428805.1 Achromobacter sp. ASV32 | reverse complement strand
GGGTTGAAGAATTCTGGTAGGCTGAAGTAAGTACCACGTTTTAGTTGTGGCTGGAATTTCTTGGCTGCGTCAAAAAGTTCCTGTCACAGTATAAGTCCCTTGTTGGTGTCTCCGAAGCAAAGCCAAGTCTGCCACGAACCTTAAGCAGATCCCGTTTTGGGCCCAGCTTTACAGATGTTCTGTTCGATACAGTTGCTGGCATATCAAACAGAGCAAACCCTTCATGGTGCTTGGTAGTTGGAACAAAATATTTTGCCCCCGCCTCTGCAAAAAGATCAACCCACTCCTTGGGGTCAAAAGCTTCAGCAGTAAAGTTAGCAATGAAGTCATCGTACACGACGTCCGGACCATAATGGTCGAGATGCCATTGATAAGTCCTCGTTCGGTCGTTGGGTGACATTTGGCTCGACCAGTACC
>NZ_JAELTJ010000067.1 GCF_016428805.1 Achromobacter sp. ASV32 | reverse complement strand
CGTCCACATCGTTGGCAAGGAGGGTATCGCAAAGACTATCAGCGCCGTTCATCGTGTTTCCCTGGTTGTTTTGTTGGCTCGGGCAGGCGGCGAAACGCCCGCCCCCTGGCATGATAGGTAGCGTAGCGCAAAGTCGGTAGAGCCATTTTCCGCGCCCGACATGGAACCATTCCGGTCTCGTTCCGGCTGCCGGAATTTTCGCCCCCTAGGCCAGGATCTGTCCCAGAAACGCCTGCGCGCGCTCGGAACGCGGCGCGGAAAAGAAGTTGTCCGGCGTGTCGACCTCGACGATGGCGCCCTGGTCCATGAACACCACGCGGTCGCCGACCTCGCGCGCAAATCCCATTTCGTGCGTGACGCAGACCATCGTCATGCCATCCCGCGCCAGCGACACCATGGTGTCCAGCACCTCTTTGACCATCTCGGGGTCCAGCGCCGAGGTGGGCTCGTCGAACAGCATGATCTTTGGCTGCATGCACAGCGCGCGGGCGATCGCCACACGCTGTTTCTGGCCGCCGGACAACTGGCCGGGATACTTGGCCGCGTGTTGCGGAATCTTGACGCGTTCCAGATACCGCATGGCGCGGCGCTCGGCTTCCTGCTGAGTCACGCCCTTGACCAGCATCGGCGCCAGTGTGCAGTTCTCCAGCACGGTCAGGTGCGGAAACAGGTTGAAGTGCTGGAATACCATGCCGACTTCGGCGCGGATGCGCTCGATGTTCTTCACATCGTCGTTCAGCTCGATGCCGTCGACCACGATGCGGCCTTTCTGGTGGTCTTCCAGCCGGTTGAGCAACCGGATCGTGGTGGACTTGCCCGAGCCCGACGGCCCGCACAGGATCAGTTTTTCGCCGGGGCTCACTTGCAGGTCCAGCCCGTCCAGCACCTGGAAGTCGCCATACCATTTCGAGACGCCCTGCATCGTGATGATGGGCGCCGCGCGATTCATTCCGTCCATGGCGTCAGGCCTTTGAGATGTCGTGGTTTTCGCCCGCGCCGCTCCAGTAGCCCGGCACGGTCAGGCGCTTTTCCGAGCGGCGGAACAGGTAGGCCAGGATGCTGCACAGCGCGAAATAGATGACGCCGACCATGGTGTAGACCGTCAGCGCCTGGAACGTGGCGCCGGCCAGCATTTCACCGGCGCGCATCAGTTCGTATACGCTGATCACCGCCACCAGCGAGGTTTCCTTGATCAGCACCAGCGCATAGTTGCCCAGCGCCGGAAAGATGGTACGCAGCGCCTGCGGCAGCACGATGCGCTGCAGCCGCTGGCCGCGGCGCAGGCCCAGCGCGCGGGCCGCCTCGTACTGGCCCGAATCCACCGACTGGATGCCGCTGCGGAACAGCTCGGCCAGATAGGCGCCGAAGTTCAGCGTCAGCCCCAGCACGCCGGCCACGAAGCCGTTGATCACCACGCCCATCTCCGGCAGGCCGTAATAGATGTAGAACAGCTGCAACAGCAGCGGCGTGCCGCGGATGATGTCGATGTACAGACGCGCGGCGCGGCTCAACGCCCGGTGGCGCGAGAGCCGGCACAGGCAGACGACCAGGCCCAGCGCCACCGCCAGAAAAGCCGAACAGAAAAACAGCGCAAGGGTCCAGACCGTGCCCTCGGCCAGGGGGGTCAGGTACATGCGCAGGGTAGCGAGATCCAAGTCGTGCTCCTTATCCGTGCCAGGACGGCCTTATTTGCTGAGCAGGTCCGATACGCCCCACTTCTGCCCGATGGCGGCCAGTTCGCCGTTGCGCTTCATCTCGGCCAGGGCGGCGTTGACAGCGTCCAGCAGCGCGGCATTGCCCTTCTGCACGGCCATGCCCACCTGCCACTTGCGCTGCGGCTGGTAGCCGGTGTCCAGCTTCACGCCCGGGATGTTCTTCGTCTTGATCTGGTAGATGATGCTGGGCGGATCGACGATGCCCAGGTCGATGCGGCCGGCTCGCACATCGGCCAGCAGCGTCGAATAATCCTGGTAGGTCGACACCTTGGTGCCGGGCATGTCCTTGATCATGTTGAACTGCACCGAGTCCACCAGCACGCCGACCTTCTGGCCCTGCATGTCCTCGAACCTGGCGTAGCGCTTGGCGGCCTTGTCGCTGACCACGATGCCCTCGCCCCACTCGTAGACCGGCGCCGAGAAGTCGATGGCGCGGGCGCGTTCCTCGGTGATGAAAAGGGGCGCGGACATGACGTCGGCGCGGCCCGAGGTCAGCGTCGGAATCAGGCCCGAGAACGGCACGTCGGCCAGCTTGTCGGACACGCCCAGGTGCCTGGCCACCGCGGCCGCCACGTCCACCATGATGCCTTCCAGGCGGTTCGATTGCGGATTCTTGAAGCCGTGGGGCGGCGCGGACGCGGTGGTGACGACGTTCAGCGTCTTGTCGGCGCGCACTTCGTCCAGCGTGCGCCCAACCCCGGCGCCGGCTTGCGCCAGCAGGGCGGCCGAGGCCAGGCCAAGCAGGATGGATTTGAGTTTCATGGAATTCCCCTTGTATGAATGAATGCCGCGGGCGCCGGATCAGGCCGGGCGCCCTTGCGGGTACTGCCGTACCGCCACCGCCGCCAACGCGCAGAATTCCTGCATGACGGTGGCGGCCAGGAAAGCCGTGGCGCCCTGCACGTCCTGCGGCGGCGAGACCGTGTTGACGTCGAAGGCCACGAAGTTCAGCCCGGCCAGCTGGCGCAGCAGCGCCAGCCCTTCCTTGGGCGACAGGCCGCCCCACTCCGGCGTGCAGACGCCAGGCGCGCACGACGGATCGAAGATGTCCATGTCGAAGCACAGGTAGACGGGCCGCTCGCCGATGCGCTGCTTGATGTCGTCCAGCGCGCCCTTCTGGTCGGCGTCGAATTCGTCGTAGGGCATGATCGTGTAGCCGACCTCGCGGCCGAACTCCAGCACGCCCGGCATGAAGGAGCTGCCACGGGTGCCCACGTGGAAACTGCGCTGCACGTCGAGCAGGCCTTCTTCGGCGGCGCGGGTGAAGGTGGTGGCGGTGTTGTAGCCGGGGATCGGATAGGTGTCCGTATGCGAGTCGAAATGCAGCACCACGACATCCGGATGGCGCCGCGCCACCGCGCGCAGCTGCGGCAGCGTTACCGCGCCGTCGCCGCCCATCGAAATGGGAATGGCGCCCGCGTCCAGGATGGCGCCGATGCCGGCCTCGATCAGCGGATACGAGGCATCGGGGTCGCCCGGGTGGCAGGCCACGTTGCCCACGTCGACCGCGCGCAGGAATTCGGGCGGGTTGTCGATGCCGTGGCGCCGGAAGATATCCACCGGCCGCAGCAGGCGCGATTGCTCGCGAATGGCGTCCGGCCCCTGACGCGAGCCAACCCGGAACGGATGCGTGCCGCAATCGAAGGGGATGCCCACGACGCAGGCGCGTGCGGCCCCGGTGCCGGCGGCACGCGCCGGCGGCAGACCCATGAACCCCGAGACGGGGTGAAAACAGACTTCGGCGGACGGCACAGCGCGGCTCCCTGGCTTCAGCCCCCTGCGTGGAAGTCGCGGCGGGCTGCAAAATTAGATTCAATCGAATCGTTGTGCGATACGATTACGTCAAAACCAGAGTAGCGCGCAAAAAGATCAACCGCCAATTAGGGAATTTCCCTGAGCGGCATATTTATTACTTGATTAAATCAATCGGGAATAAGCCATGATCGGCGCTTGCAGGGTGCGCCAGGCGCGCACCGGAATACCGCCTGCCCTGGGGCAAGCCGCGGCGTCAGGCTTCGTCGTCCGAGAACGGCAGCGCGCCCCGCAGCGAACCGCCGGGCGGCTCCCACTCATAGAACGGATGCGAACGCCCCAGCGTGCGGGACGCGCTGATCGCGTGGGCCGTTTCCACCACCTGCGGACCGAACACGGCCTGCGCCTGCTCGAACGACCAGCGGCTGGAAGGCACCGACACATTGACCGCGCCCAGCGGCGTGCCGCCCGCGTCCAGCACGGCCGCGCTGATGGTCATGTCGCCCGGATAGAACTCGCTGTTGGAACGTGCATAGCCGTGCTGGCGCGCGAATTCCAGTTCGGCCATCAGCGCGTCTAGGTCGGTGATGGTGGAGGCCGTGAAGGGCTTGCGGTCGCAGCGCTCGAGCAGGCCGCGCGCCACGTCCGGGTCCAGGCGCGCCAGCACGGCGCGGCCCGACGCCGTGGTGTACAGCGGCAGGCGCATGCCGACCGGCATGTTGACGAACATTTCCTTGTGCGTGGCAAAGCGCGCCACATAGACCATGTCCAGCCCGTCGGGCTCGGCCAGGCTGCAGGTTTCCTGGCAGTTGCGGTTCAGCGAGTGCAGGAAGGGGTTGCCGCCCAGCACCAGCGGGCTGGTCTGCACATATTTCATGCCCAGTTCCAGCGACCACG
Source organism: Achromobacter sp. ASV32 (assembly GCF_016428805.1). Lineage (GTDB taxonomy): Bacteria > Pseudomonadota > Gammaproteobacteria > Burkholderiales > Burkholderiaceae_B > Achromobacter. The sequence goes on along the minus strand of NZ_JAELTJ010000067.1, from coordinate 25,702 downwards.
GCCCCAGCGAGAACTTCTTGCTGGCCGGATCCTTGCGCAGGTAACCCAGCGTCCACAACGTATGCGCGAAGCGCTGCACCGAGCTTTTGCTCAAGCCCGTCGCCTCGGCCAGCTCGGGCAGGGTCATCGCCGGCCGGCCTTCGCCGAAAGCCCTGAGCACGGAGACACCGCGCGCCAGCGCGGCGACAAACAAGGGGGAATCCTCGGCGGGTTGAGGGTGCGTCATGGCGCGCGGCGCGTCCGGTAGAAAAACGCATAGCGTACCGCATAACGGTTTACCCGTATCGCATTGCGATCCTCATCCCCACACCCTCGCGCACGCAGGCCGCCACAGCCAGCGGCCCCAAAAGAAAACGGCCCGCTGGAAAACGGGCCGCGTGACTCATACCGTCTTGCTCAGCGGATCGGCCACGGATACATGGCGCCGCCCTTGCTCCACAGCGCATTGGTGCCGCGTTGCAGGCCCAGCTTGCTGTCCTTGCCGACGTTGCGCTCGAACACTTCGCTGTAGTTGCCCACGGCCTTGATGGCGTTGTAGGCCCACTTTTCATCCAGGCCCATGTTCTTGCCGGCGCCCGGCGTCACGCCCAGGATGCGGGCAATGTTGGGGTTGTTGCTCTTGAGCATTTCGTCCACGTTCTTCTGCGTGATGCCGTATTCCTCGGCCTCCAGCAGCGCGAACAGCGTCCAGCGGACAATGCCCAGCCAGTTCTCGTCGCCCTGGCGCACCATGGGACCCAGCGGCTCCTTGGAGAAGCGTTCCGGCAGGATCTCGTAGTCGTCGGGCTTGGCGACCTGGGTGGCGCGCACGGCGGCCAGTTGCGAGGCATCGTCGGTGAAGGCATCGCAGCGGCCGGATTCGAACGCGCGCACGACTTCGGTGACCTTGTCGATCACGACCGGCTTGAACTCGATGTTGTTGGCGCGGAACCAGTCGGCCAGGTTGAGTTCGGTGGTGGTGCCCGGCTGCACGCAGACGGTGGCGCCGTTCAGTTCCTTGGCGCTTTTCACGCCCAGCTTCTTGTTCACCAGGATGCCCTGGCCATCGTAGAAGCTGGCAGCCACGGCCGACAGGCCCAGCGAGGTGTCGCGGGTCTGGGTCAGCGTGACGGTGCGCAGCAGCACATCGACTTCGCCCGACTGCAGCGCGGTGAAGCGTTGCTGGGTCGACAGCGCGGTGCCCTTGAATTTGGTTGCGTCGCCGAACACGGCGGCGGCCACGGCGCGGCAGATGTCCACGTCCATGCCTTCCCACTCGCCCTTGCTGTTGGTGGCCGAGAAACCGGACACGCCGTCGGTCAGGCCGCACTGCACGTAGCCCTTTTTCTTCACCGCATCCAGCGTGGGGCCGGCCACTGCCGCCTGGGACGCGCAAGCCAGGGCAAGAGCGCCGGCAGCAAACGAGATCAACCGCTTCATTATTGCTTCTCCTGAATGAGGTGCCCGCGCCGGCCTGTAGGCCTGCCGCGGCTGAAACCAAGCCCATGCTTTGCGGGCCGGCCGCCAGATTACGCGATGTCCACGGCGTGAACAACGCGCAAGCGCCTAGTGGAAACCCGAGGTGAAAGCGTCCTGGAATTCTGGGCGAAGTCCGGTCACCGAACTTTATCCGCACCCCGATCCCCCAGCGGCCTTGCCCCTGCGTGCCATACTTTTTTTGCGCCTTGTCCGAAAGGCGGCGCGATCGACAACCCCACAGAAAACCGGCCGCGCCAAAACAAAAACCCGGGCGCGCGCTGGTCCAAGGCCGATTCATGGAGGAGACAAATCCATGGCACAAGCAAGGAAACCGCAGCCCCGCAGCCTTGCGGCAGGACATCGCCGCCACGCCCTGAAAACCCTGTTGTCCGTCACGCTGGCCGCCTGCGGCCTGACTGCGGGCCCCGCGCACGCGGCCGACGCCTGGCCCAGCAAGCCCATCAAGGTGATCGTGCCCTACACGCCGGGCGGATCCACCGACATCGTCACGCGCATCGTGATGGAAAAGCTCGGCCCGCGCCTGAAGCAGACCATCATTGTCGAGAACCGGCCGGGCGCCAACAGCAGCGTGGGCGCGGGCATCGCCGCCAAGGCCGACCCCGACGGCTACACCTTCCTGTCCATCCTGCCCGCCTACATCATCAACTTCCACCTGTACAAGCTCCCCTACAAACCCGAAGACCTGACGCCGGTGGCGCAGATGGCCGATCTGCCGCTGTTCCTGTTCGTGGCGCAGGACCTGCCCGTGAACACCGTGGCCGAGCTGGTGGCCTATGCGCGCAAGCACCCGGACAAGCTGACCTACGCGTCCAGCGGCAACGGCTCCAGCGCGCACCTGACGGGCGCCGACTTCGCGCTGCGCAACAAGCTCACGATGACGCACGTGGCCTACAAGGGCAGCGCGCCGATCCTGACCGACCTGCTGGGCGGCCGCGTGTCGATGGTGTTCGACCCCATCCTGGTGCCGATGCAGTACGTGAAGCAGAACCGCCTGAAGGCGCTGGGCTTTACCGGCAAGGCACGCTGGCCCACCGAGCCGGACATCCCCACCATGGAAGAAGCCGGCATGCCCGGCTTCGTGACCGGCTCATGGGCCGGCCTGATGGCGCCAGCCAACACGCCCAAGCCGATCATCGAACGCATGGCGCGCGAGATCAGCGAAATCGTGCAAGAGCCGGACGTGCGCCAGAAGTTCGTGGACGCGGGCTTTTTGCCCGCCAGCGGCACCAGCGAGCAGTTCGCCGAGCTGATGAAGCAGGACTCGGCGCGCTACGCCGACATCATCAAGCAGGCCCGCATCACGGTGGACTAGGGCCTGCCCACACCGAAAAAAGCCTCGTACAGACCCCAGGCCACGCGGGGCGCGCCGGCAAGCCGCGCCCCGCCCGGACAGAAGGCAACCATGATCGACAAATTCATCGACACCCCCCAGGCCGCGGTAGCCGACATCCATGACGGCGCCACGCTGCTGGTCAGCGGCTTTGGCGGCGCCGGCATGCCCACCGAACTGCTGCACGCCCTGATCGAGCAGGGCGCGCGCGACCTGACGGTGGTCAGCAACAACGCCGGCAACCACGAGACCGGCCTGGCCGCCCTGATCAAGGCCGGCCGCGTGCGCAAGGTGATCTGCTCGTTTCCCAAGGCCTCGCACTCCTGGGTCTTCGACGCGCTATACCGCCAGGGCAAGATCGAACTCGAATGCGTGCCGCAGGGCACCATCGCCGAACGGCTGCGCGCCGCCGGCGCCGGACTGGGCGGGTTCTTCACGCCCACGGCCTACGGCACCGAACTGGCCGCCGGCAAGGAAACCCGCATCATCGACGGCCGCGGCTACGTGTTCGAGTCGCCGCTGCACGGCGACTTCGCGCTGGTCAAGGCCGACCAGGCCGACCGCTGGGGCAACCTGACCTATCGCAAGAGCGCCCGCAACTTCGGCCCCATCATGTGCATGGCGGCCAAGACCACCATCGTGCAGGTGCGCGCCAAGGCGGCGCTGGGCGAACTGTCGCCCGAAGCCGTGGTGACGCCCGGCATCTTCGTGTCCCGCGTCACCGAAGTGGCCAACGCTGCTTTCTCCAGCTGAAGGAGCCCGCATGCATACCCCCCTGACCCGCGAGGCCATGGCGCGCCGCCTGGCGCTCGACATCCCCGACGGCAGCTACGTCAACCTGGGCATCGGCATGCCGGTGCTGGTCGCGGCCCACCTGCCGGCCGGCCGCGAAATCGTGCTGCACAGCGAAAACGGCATCCTGGGCATGGGCCCGCCGCCCGCCGAGGCCGACATCGACCTGGACCTGATCAACGCCGGCAAGCAGCCGGTCACCCTGCTCGACGGCGGCGCGTACTTTCATCACGCCGATTCGTTCGCCATGATGCGCGGCGGCCACCTGGACATCTGCGTCATGGGCGGCATGCAGGTCGCGGCCAACGGCGACCTGGCCAACTGGTCGCTGAACAAGCCTGGTGAAGCCCCCGCCGTGGGCGGCGCCATGGATCTGGCCGTGGGCGCGCGCAGTGTGTACATCATGATGGAGCACACCAGCCGCGACGGCTCGCCCAAGATCGTCGAGCGCTGCACCTACCCGTTGACAGGCGCCGCCGTGGTGGACCGCATCTACACGGACCTGGCCGTCATCGACGTCACCCCGGCGGGCCTGGTGGTCCGGGATATGATCGACGGCATGACACTGACGGAACTGCAGCGGCGCACCGGTGCGCCGCTGCGCACAGGCTGATGCTGCCCAACCTTGCCCCGCCCGGCTACGCCGCGCCACTGGCCCCTGAAGACCACCCCGACCAGTTGCGCGGCGATCCGGACTACATGCTGACGCTGGCACGCGGGCTGCATGTGATCCGCGCGTTCGGCACCCGCCGCCATCCCCAGACCGCCGCCGAACTGGCGCGCCGCGCCGGCTTGCCGCGCGCGGTGGTGCAGCGCTGCCTGCACACGCTGATGCTGCTGGGCATCGCCGAACAGCAGGGCCGCCAGTACGTGCTGACCCCGCGCATCCTGGGCCTGGGCTACGCCTATTTTTCGTCCACGCCGTTCGTGTCGCTGGCCCAGCCGGTGCTTGAAGAACTGAGCGCCACCGTCAACGAAACCTGCGCGCTGGCGATCATGGAAGGGCACGAAATGCTCTATCTGGCGCGTTCCGAGGTAAACCGCCTGCTGGCGACCTCGATGGGCCTGGGCAGCCGCTTGCCGGCCTATTGCACGTCCATCGGCCGGGTGCTGCTGGCGCAATTGTCCGAACCCGCCCTGGCGCGCTACTTTGCCGCGGTCGACCTGCAGCCCTACACGGAATTCACGCTGGTCACCGAAGCGCGGCTGCGGGCGGAACTGGCGCGCATCCGCGAGCAGGACTATGCGGTGGTCGACCAGGAACTGGAATTGAATGTGCGCGCGATCTCGGTGCCGGTGCGCTCGGCCAGCGGCAAGGCCTGCGGCGCGGTGAACGTCAGCGTCAAGGCGGCGCGGGTGCCGCTGGAGCGGCTGACGGGAGAATTCCTGGCGCCGATGCGGCAGGCGGTGGAACGAATCGGGGAATTCCTGGCAGCATGACCGGCGCTGCCGGGCGCGCGGAGCGCCCGGCCAGGACCGGGCCTGGACCAGGCGGCCTTTCGCACCGCGCCGGCCGTCCCGCTTACAGGTCGGTCGTGTCCAGCGTGAACGCCGCCGCGGCGCGGCCGATGCGGTCGTTGACGGCGTGCCATTCGTCGCTGGCGGGCGGCGCCTGCACGATGATGCGAGCGTAACCCTGACCGTCCAGGTCGCGCAGCAATGCATACAACGCCTGGGCGTAGCGCGCCGGATCGGCAGGCACCGCTTGCCAATGGATACGCGGGTCAAGCGCTGCCGGCGGTGGCGCATAGGCCACCACCACCACCTTGCCCGCCGGCAGGCCGCGGCCGTGCTGCACCGCCAGCAGGCGCGCATCGGACGCCAGTTCCAGCGCGGTGCGCGGCGCGTAGTGCGCCTTCAGCGTGCCGGAGGCGCGCGGCGCGGCGGCGTCGGGCGCGAACACCTGCACGCCCAGCACCGCTTCGATCTGCGCGGCGGTGATATGGCCGGGGCGCAGCAGCACCGGGCCCGCGCCGCGATCCAGCCGCGACAGGTCCAGGATGGTGGATTCGATGCCGACCTCGGACGCGCCGCCTTCCAGCACCGGCATGCCGGCCGCCACTTCGTCGGGAAATTCGCTTTTCACGTGGTCGGCACGGGTCGGCGAGACCTGGCCGAACTTGTTGGCGGACGGCGCCGCCACGCCGCCCTGCCCATTGGGCTTGCCGGCGGCGAAGGCGGCCAGCAGCGCCTGGGCCACGGGATGCGAGGGGCAACGGATGCCGATGCTGTCCTGTCCGCCGCTGACCGTGTCGGCGATATGCGGCGCGCGCTTGAGGATCAGCGTCAGCGGACCCGGCCAGAAGGCGTCGATCAGCAACCGCGCCTCGGGCGGCACGTCGGCCGCCCAGTACGACAGGTCGCCCTGCGGCGCGATGTGCACGATGACGGGGTGGTTCGACGGCCGGCCCTTGGCGGCGTAGATCTTGGCCACCGCCTGCGGGTTCTCGGCGTCGGCGCCCAAGCCGTAGACGGTCTCGGTGGGAAACGCCGCCAGTTCGCCGTCCAGCAGGCGCCGGGCGGCAAAGGCGATGTCCGCGGCGCTGGCGGAATGGGACGGCTTGGCGGACATGGCGTCAGTCAGGTGCCTGCATGCCCAGCGCGGCGGCCACGCGCGCGGCGTCGGCCCGGGCCTCGGGCAGCGTCGCCGCGACGATGGTGACGTGGCCCATCTTGCGACCACGGCGCGCTTCGCGCTTGCCGTACAGGTGCAGCTTGGCGGAGGGCACCGCCAGCGCGGCGGCCCAGTCGGGTTCGCGCTGCGCATCGCTGGCCGCGGACGGATACCAGATGTCGCCCAGGATGTTCAGCATCACCGCGGGCGCCAGCAGGTCGGTGCTGCCCAGCGGCAGGCCGGCCATGGCGCGCGCCTGCTGCTCGAACTGGCTGGTGACGCAGGCGTCCATGGTGTAGTGGCCGCTGTTGTGCGGACGCGGTGCGATCTCGTTGACGATCAGGCTGCCGTCCTTGAGCACGAAGAATTCCACGCACAGCACGCCGTGATAGCCCAGGCCCTGGGCGATCGATTGTGCGGCCTGGGTGGCGCGCGCCTGGCGTTCGGCATGGGCGGCGTCCAGTTTGACCGGCGCCGCGGTGGACACGGCCAGGATGCCGTCACGGTGTACGTTGCGCGCGACCGGGAACACCACGCTCGCGCCGTCGAAACCGCGCGCGATCACGACCGAGATCTCGTAGTCCAGCGGCATCAGCGCTTCCAGCACACACGCCACGCCGCCGAATTCGGCAAAGGCGGCCAGCGCGGCCTCGCGCGTGTCGATGCGGGCCTGGCCCTTGCCGTCGTAACCCAGGCGGGCGACCTTGAGGATGCCGGGGAACAGGGCGTCGGGCGCGGCGCGCAGGTCGGCTTCGCTGCGGATGGCCGCGTGCGGCGCCACCGTGATGCCTTGCGCGGCGATGAATGTCTTTTCGGAAATGCGGTCCTGCACGATCGCCACCGCGTCGGCGGCCGGGCTGACCCGGCAGCGGGTCGCCAGTGCGCGCAGGCTGGCGGCCGGCACGTTCTCGAATTCGGTGGTGACGGCCTGACAGGTCTGGGCCAGGCGCTCCAGGCCGGCCTCGTCGTCGTAGGCGGCCTGGATATGCAGGTCCGCCACCATGCCGGCGGGGCATTCGGCGGCCGGGTCCAGCACGGCGACCTTGTAGCCCAGGCTTTGCGCCGCGTGGCAGAACATGCGGCCGAGCTGGCCGCCACCGAGCAGGCCGAGCCAGCCGCCGGGGGCAATGGTGAAAGCAGTCGATTGCGTCATTCGGATCAGGCCTCGGGCGGAACCTTCATATCGCGCGCGGCCTGCGTCTGGCGCGCGCGGAACGCCACCAGTTTCTTGTGCAGGCCCGCGTCGGTGCCCGCCAGCGTGGCGATCAGGTGCAAGGCGGCATTGGCGGCGCCGGCTTCGCCGATGGCGAAGGTGGCCACCGGCACGCCCTTGGGCATCTGCACGATGGACAGCAGCGAGTCTTCGCCACGCAGGTACTTGGACGGCACCGGCACGCCGAACACCGGTACTTCGGTCAGGGCCGCCATCATGCCGGGCAAGTGGGCCGCGCCGCCCGCGCCGGCGATGATGCCGCGCAGGCCGCGATCAAACGCCGCGGCGCCGTATTCGGCCATGTCCTGCGGCATGCGGTGCGCGGAGATCACGCGCGCTTCGTAAGGCACGCCGAAATCTTCAAGCATGGTGACCGCGTGCTTCATGACCTCCCAATCGCTGGAAGAACCCATAATCACGCCCACCACGGGGGTGGCCTCTGCCGCTGCGGAAGTCTTGGCTGTCATAACCGGTGTCAAAGAGTTGGATTACCGCGGCGAAACCGCGAAACCCGGTATTTTACCCGGCGCCGGCAACACCCTTATGGCGGATTGGCGGAACCCAGCCAGAGATAGGTCGTGGGATTGTCCGGGCACGGCCCAAAACCGCACTGCAGCGTGGTACTGCCCAGGTTGCCCAGCACCATGATGAAAAACAGGGCCATGACCAGCACGCCCAACGCCGAGACCGGCCGCTTGAGCACGTTGTCGCCCCACTTGCGGTCGGCCGACAGCATCACGACGCAGAACACGATCAGGACGCTGAAGGCGATGAACGCCCAGGTATAGAAATGCAGCCCCAGGAAGGGCGTGCCGTAGCCGGGATCGCCCGGCGCAATGTGCAGCAGCACCTGGCGGCCCGCGGCCACCATGCCACCCAGCGAGGCTGCGATCGTCATGGCGTAGTGCATGGGCGACGGGCCCAGCCGCATATTCAGCATCAGCCCCACCCCGGCCAGCACCAGGGCCACCCGCTGCAGCAGGCAAAGCGGGCACGGCAGCTCGTCATAGGCGAATTGCCAGACGAACGCCAGGCACAGGATGGCTGTCACGCCCAGCAGGGCCAGGCCATTGAGAATGCGCGAGCCGCGCGCGGGATTGCGAGAGAAGATCATGGCCTGTCCCTAGAGCGACAGCGCCAGGGGGCTGGTCATGTGGAACTGGCACCAGATGGCGAAGACCAGCAGGGTGATCAGCCAGAAAGCGACGCAGGGGCGGCGCTTGCCAAGCATGCCGAACCACACCGCGGCCAATCCGGTCAGGAAAGGCAACATCATTATCATGCGCAGCTCCTTTCTACATCCGGTGGGCGATACGCCCGTCGCGGCGGCTGCGGGCCGCGCCCGGCAAGTTGGCAAAAGGGAAAGCCGCACGGCCGCGCCGCCGGTTTCCTGGTGCAATGTGCCGGCGAGTATAACGTAACAATAAGCAATAATTCTTACCAGAACCTGGGGATTTCCCGCGGTCGTCGATCCCGGCGGACGAAAAAAAACCGCTCGGACATGAGCGGTTTTTCAGGCAAGGCGCGGGCGTCAGGCGACCAGGCGATCCAGCGCTTCGCGATACTTGGCGGCAGTCTTTTCCAGCACGTCCTGGGGCAGGCGCGGCGCGGGCGGGGTCTTGTCCCAGGTCTGGGTTTCGAGCCAGTCGCGCACGAACTGCTTGTCGAACGACGGCGGGCTGATGCCCACGCGGTAGCCATCGGCCGGCCAGAAACGCGAGGAATCCGGGGTCAGCACTTCGTCCATCAGGTAGAGCGTGCCCTCGTCGTCCAGGCCGAACTCGAACTTGGTGTCGGCGATGATGATGCCCTTGGTGGCGGCAAACCTGGCCGCTTCCGCGTACAGCTTGAGCGTCACGTCACGGATGCGCTCCGCCATTTCCTGGCCGACTTCCTTGACCACATGGGCGAAATCCACGTTTTCGTCATGCATGCCGAATTCGGCCTTGGCGGCGGGCGTGAAGATGGGCTCGGGCAACTGGCTGGCCTGTTGCAGGCCGGCCGGCAGCTTGATGCCGCAGACGGCGCCGGTGGCCTGGTAGTCCTTCCAGCCGGAACCGATCAGGTAGCCACGAGCCACCGCTTCGACCAGGATGGGCTTGAGGCGCTTGACCACCACGGCGCGGCCGCGCACCTGGTCGACCTCGTTGGGCGCGACCACGTCTTCGGGCTTCACGCCGGTGGAGTGGTTCGGCAGGATGTGGGCCAGCTTCTGCAGCCAGAATTCGGTCAGTTCGGTCAGCACCTGCCCCTTGCCGGGGATGGGATCGTCAAGAATGACGTCGAACGCCGAGATGCGGTCCGAGGCGACGATCAGCAGCTTGTCGTCGCCCACGGCGTACATGTCGCGGACCTTACCGCGGCCCAGCAGCGGCAAGGACGTGATGCTGGATTGATGCAAAGCAGAAGTCACGGGAAAAATGGCCTATGGCAAAAAATGAGGGCGCAAGAAAGCGCATAGGTTACTGCAAATAGGTCTGTCTTGCCGGGCCGCGGACCCCGGGTTAGTCTGGCTGCATTCCAATATATGCGCCGGCCGAGGCCGCTCGTCACGGCGCCCCCTTTTCACCTGGAGGAGACAAAGTCGTATGCCGGATGCATCCCTAAAACGCGCGTCCCATGCCGACGCGCAGGTCCACCTGACCGGCGGCTGCCAGTGCGGCGCCGTGCGCTATGCCGTGACCGACGAGCCCATCATGGCCGCCACCTGTCATTGCCGCGATTGCCAGTATTCCAGCGGCGGCGCGCCGGCCCACGCGCTGATCTTTCCGGCCGGCTCCGTGACCCTGCTGCGCGGCCAGGTGCGCGAACACCGGTACAAGAGCGATGCCGGCCACATCGTGATGCGCAGCTTCTGTCCGGACTGCGGCACGCCGCTGTTCGGCGGCTCGGACAGCACCACCTATGAAGTCGTGCGGGCCGGCTCCCTGGACGACCCCGAGGCCTTCCATACCCGCGTCAGCCTGTGGACCGATTCGGCGCCCTCCTGGCATCACGTGGACAGATCCGTTCCCCACTTTCCCAAGAACGGGCCGGCTGCCTAGGGCCTGTTCACACTAGAAGGCGCCTCGCACAGGCCGGTAATCGGGCGCCGGGCAGGAAAAAGGCGGGCCGCAAGGGCCCGCCTTTTTTTGTCGCGTCGTCAGCCCGGCGGCCGGCCCCAAGGGGCCTGCCGGCCGGGGTAACTGGCGGTTTACTGCACCACTTGGGCGAGCTTGCCCGACGCGTACTGGGCGGCGATGTCGGTCAGCGGCAAGGCCTTGATCTTGCTGGCGTTGCCGGCGGTGCCGAATTCCGTGTAGCGAGCGACACAGATGGCCTTGGCGGCGGCGCGGGCCGGCTTCAGGTATTCACGCGGGTCGAACTTCTCGGGGTTTTCGGCGAAGAAACGGCGGATCGCGCCGGTCATGGCCAGACGGATATCAGTGTCGATATTGATCTTGCGCACGCCGTACTTGATGGCTTCCTGGATTTCCTCGACGGGCACGCCGTAGGTTTCCTTCATGTTGCCGCCGAATTCGCGGATTTCGGCCAGCAGTTCCTGCGGCACGCTGGAGCTGCCGTGCATCACCAGGTGGGTGTTGGGCAGGCGGGCGTGGATTTCCTTGATGCGGGCTATCGACAGGATGTCGCCGGTGGGCTTGCGCGTGAACTTGTAAGCGCCGTGGCTGGTGCCGATGGCGATGGCCAGGGCGTCCAGCTGGGTGCGGCGCACGAAGTCGGCGGCTTGTTCCGGATCGGTCAGCAGCTGGTCCATGGTGAGCTTGCCGTCGGCGCCGTGGCCGTCTTCCTTGTCGCCTTCCATGGTTTCCAGCGAGCCCAGGCAGCCCAGTTCGCCTTCAACCGTGACGCCCAGCTTGTGGGCGATGTCCACGACCTTCTTGGTGACATCGACGTTGTAGTCGTAGTCGGCGATGGTCTTGCCGTCTTCCTTGAGCGAACCGTCCATCATGACGCTGGAAAAGCCCAGGTCGATGGCGCCTTGGCAAACCTTGGGCGACTGGCCGTGATCCTGGTGCATGACCACGGGAATGTGCGGATAGGACTCCACGGCGGCCTGGATCAGGTGCTTCAGGAAGCCTTCGCCGGCGTACTTGCGGGCGCCGGCCGAGGCCTGCATGATCACCGGGCTGTCAGTCTCCGCCGCGGCTTCCATGATGGCCTGAACCTGTTCCAGGTTATTGACGTTGAAAGCCGGAATGCCGTAGCCGTGCTCGGCGGCGTGGTCGAGCAACTGGCGCATGGAGACTAGGGCCATGAGAGGTCCTCCTTAGGTACTGTGGATTGAAAGATGGTTGAAATCGAGCCGAATGGCGAGATTTTACGGGGGAATCGAAGAAAGGTCTTGAAACCGCCGGTATCCTATCCCTTCAGCCGATGCCACCGGCGCCCGACGCGCCGGTCCTCCCCCTTGGAAGGGGCTCCTGCCCTTCCCCCACCCGGCGCGAGGCGCAGGCCCCCATCTTTCCCGCCTTTCCCCCAGGGCCTGTTCACACTAGAAGGCGCCTTCCAGTGGGAACAGGCCCTAAGCCATCCGGGGGACGGCGATCCGTCCGGCCCACGGCTGGGCCGCCTCCAGTTGGGCCGACAGGGCCAGCACGACATCTTCACGGCCATAGCGGCCGACCACCTGCACCCCGACCGGCAGGCCAGCCTCGGTCCAGACCAGCGGCAGGCTGGCGGCCGGTTGCCCGGACGCGTTGAACGCCGCCGCGAACGTACCGTAGGTGGCGACCTTGCGGCGGAAATCCAGGAACGTGCCGCTGGCGGTGGAAAGTTCGCCCAGTTTCAACGGCAACTGGGTCAGTGACGGCGACAGTATGGCGTCATAACCCGCCATATAGCCGTCCAGGATGCGGCCGATGGCATGAAAACGGTTGACGCTGGCGATGTAATGCGCCGCCGGCAGCGCCTTGCCGTAGTCATAGCCTTGGCGCAACACCGGCTCCAGGTCATCGTCCTGCAGCGGCTGGCCGGTAATGCCCAGGCGGGTGTCCACCGACAGCACGATATTGCCGGCCAGCACATTGGCGTGCGCCAGCACGAACGCCTCGTACTCGATGTCGGGGGGGGCGCCCTCGACCACCTCGTGCCCGAGTTCCCGGCACAGCGCGGCCGCCCGCTCCACCGCCGCGACGCATTCGGGTGCCACCGGCACGCCACTCCAGGCGCTGCGCCAGACGACGATGCGCCGCTTGCGCGGCGGATCGGACAGCCGTTGCAGATAGGAAGCCGGCGCCGCCGGCGCCGCGTAGGGAGCACCCGGCTCGGGCGCTGCGATGGCGTCCAGCGCCGCAGCCGTGTCGCGCACCGAGCGTGACAGCACGCCATCGGTCGCCAGGCCGCCCCAGCCTTCGCCCCGCGACGGCCCCATCGGCACGCGTCCGCGCGACACTTTCAGACCATAGACGCCACAAGCCGCGGCGGGGATGCGGATCGACCCCCCGCCATCGCTACCATGAGCCAGTGGCACGATGCCCGCGGCCACCGCCGCCGCCGCACCGCCGCTGGAACCGCCGGAAGAACGGGTCGGGTCCCAGGGGTTGCGGGTGGGCCCGCCGTTTCGCTGCGCCTCGGTGGTGGGCGCCATGCAGAATTCCGGCACCGTGGTGCGCGCGAAGGGAATCAGGCCGGCCGCCTCGAAACGGTCGGCCAGGGTAGCGTTGCGGACGTAGGCGGTGTCGTTCAGCAGGCGCGAGCCCAGGCTGGACGGAAAGCGGGTATGCGCCAGCCCGGAGTCCTTCAGCAAAAAGGGAATCGCACGGAACGTACCCGCCTGGCGCCACGCGCGCGCCACCGCCAGCGATTCCTCATAGCGCTCGTAGCACAGCGCGTTGAGCGCGGGCGCACGCTCGCTCGCCAGTCTGATCGCGCAGGCCATGAGGTCTTCGGCGCTGACTTCGCCTCGCGCCAGCAGGTCGGCCAGCGCCAGTCCGTCCAGCCTCTGATACTCGTTGTCACGCATACTGCTTGCTCCGGGTTGAGGGGTCCGACAGCGCCGCCAGCTCGGGTTTGTTCCAGGCCTTGCCCGGCACCGAGTCGATCAGGCGGCGCGTATATTCATGTTGCGGGTGGTAGAAAATCGTGGCGGCGCGGTCCAGCTCCACCAGTTGCCCCTGCCGCATCACGGCGATGCGGTCGCAAATCTGCGCCGCGACGCGCAGGTCGTGGGTGATGAACAGCACCGACAGGCCGAACTGGCCGCTGACCGTCTTGAGCAAGTCCAGCACCTGCGCCTGGATCGACACGTCCAGCGCCGACACCGCCTCGTCCGCCACCAGCAAGCGCGGCTTGAGCGCCAGCGCGCGGGCGATGCCGACCCGCTGGCGCTGCCCGCCCGAGAACTGGTGCGGATAGCGCTCTCCGGCGTCACCGCCCAGGCCCACCAGTTCCAGCAGTTCCCGGGCCTTGCGCAGCGCGGTCTTGCGGCTCTCGCCGAAGGCGATCGGCCCCTGCGCCACGGCCTCGATGACCCGGTGGCGCGGGTTGAGCGATGCGTACGGGTCCTGAAACACCATCTGGATCTGGCGCCGGTAGGGGCGGAAATCGCGGGGCGCCATGCCCACCAATTCGCGGCCTGCCATCCGCACGCTACCGCTGTCGGGCGAGATCAGGCCGATCAGGGTGCGTCCCAGCGTCGACTTACCCGAGCCGGACTCCCCCACCAGCCCCAGGGTCTCGCCTTGGCGGATCTCCAGCGAAATGTCGCGCAGCGCCTCGACCCGGCGCCCGCCGGTGGCAAAGGTCTTGCACAGGTTGGCAACGGTCATCAGCGGCGGCGCGGGTGCGGCCGCGTCCTTGCCCTCGGGCTTGTGCGGGACCGCGGCGATCAGTTGGCGAGTGTAGGGATGCTGCGGCCGGTTCAGAATGTCATCGGCCGCCCCGGCCTCCACCACTTCGCCCTTGCGCATCACCACGATGCGATGGGCGATGTCGGCCACCACGCCGAAATCGTGGGTGATGAAAATGACGCCGATGCCCATGCGACGCTGGATGTCCTTGATGAGGTCCAGGATCTGCGCCTGCGTGGTGACGTCCAGCGCCGTGGTCGGCTCATCGGCGATCAGGACGTCCGGCTCCAGCGCCAGCGCCATCGCGATGACGACGCGCTGGCGCTGGCCGCCGGACAGCTGGAACGGAAAGGCATCGTACATGCCCTGCGGATCGGGCAGCAGCACCTGCTCGAACAGTTCCAGCACCCGCTGGCGGCGGGCGCCGGCGCTCAGGTTGGTATGCCGTTCCAGAACCTCGTCGACCTGGCGCCCCACCCGCATGATGGGGTTGAGCGCCGTCATCGGCTCCTGGAACACCATGCCGAAGCAACGGCCGCGCAAGCCAAGCCAGTCCGTGGCCGACAGACCAACCAGGTCGCGCCCGCCATACAGGATCTGGCCCCGCGTGACGCGCAGTTGATCCGCTGGCAACAGACCCATGATGGCGTGGGCCGTAACCGACTTGCCCGAGCCCGATTCGCCCACCACGCACAGGATCTCGTTGCGGTTCACGGTGTAGGACACGCCCTGCACCACCGTCGGCCCGTCATGGGCGGCGGTCACATTGAGATCACGGATTTCAAGCAGCGCGCTCATCACGTCGTCCTCCTGCGGGCCAGTTTGGGATTGAGTGCGTCGTTCAGCGCTTCACCGATAAGGTTGAGCGACAGCACGGTCAACAGGATCGCCAAGCCCGGAAACACGCTCATCCACCAGGCATCGCGCAAGACGCTGCGCGAGGCGCCGATGATGTAGCCCCAAGTCATCGCATTGGGATCGCCAAGGCCCAGGAAGCTCAGCGCCGATTCCAGCAGGATGGAACTGGCAATCATCAGGGACCCCGACACAATCACGGGCGACAGGCTGTTCGGCAGGATCTGCGTCAGAATGATGCGCAGATTGGACTGCCCCGACAGCATCGCCGCCTGCACGAACTCGCGGTTTTTCAGGCTCATGAACTCCGCCCGCACGAGTCGCGCCAGCGGCGGCCACGAGACCACCGCGATGGCGAAGATCACCGTGGCCATGTTGGGCGTCAGGATGGCCACCAGCACCACCGCCAGGAAAAAGCTGGGAATGGTCTGGAACAGCTCGATGAAACCGACGATGGCCTGGTCCACCCGTCCGCCATAGAAACCGGCCAGAGCGCCGACCGTGATGCCCAGCAGGATGGAGACCGCCGTGGACACCGCGGCCAGCACCAGTGTGATACGCGAGCCATAGGCGATACCGGTCGCGATGTCGCGGCCCAGCGTATCGGTGCCCAGCAGGGCGCCGTCGGACAATGGCGGCATGAAGGGGCCGTTGGTGATGTCCCAAGGGCTGTCCGGAAAGATCCAGCTTGCGGCGATGGCCACCAGCGTCACCAATGCCAGCACGATCAGGCCCATGATGCCGCCCTTGTTACGGCAGAACGATTGCATGAAGGTTTTCATTTGAGTTCGATCCTGGGGTCCGCCACCGTGTACAGGATGTCGGTGACGAGGTTGACCACGACCACGATCAGGGAGGCCATGAAGAACACGCCAAGCAGCACGCTGTAGTCGCGCTGGATCAGCGCATCGAACGCCAGCCGGCCGATGCCGGGCCAGGCGAAGACAGTCTCCACCAGCAGCGACCCGCCAATCAGCCCGCCGGCCTGGATGCCGGCGTAGGTGATGACCGGTAGCAGCGCGTTACGCAGCACGTGGCGCACGATTACCGTGCGCTCGGACAAGCCCTTCGCACGCGCGGTCTTGACGAAGTCCAGCTGGCTGATTTCCAGAATCGAGGCGCGCGTCAACCGCGCGTAGACCGCCATGTAGAACATGCCCAGGGTCAATGCCGGCAGCAGCAGGTGCCTGGCCACGTCCGCCACGCGGGCCAGACCGGAGAGATTGGCGCCGACGCTTTCGTAGCCGAACGCGGGTAACCATTCCAGGTTCACCGAAAACAGCAGAACCAGCATCAAGCCGACCCAGAACAGCGGCGTGGCGTAGGCCAGCATCGACAGGGTCGTGATGACGGTATCACCCCATTTGCCCACCCGCAGGGCTGCCTGGGTACCCAGACTGACTCCCGCCAGCAGCGCGAAAGCGAAGGCCGACAAGGTGAGCAGCAAGGTCGCCGGCAGGTGCTGCAGGATCAGGCTCGATACCGGCGCCTGCTGGCGATAGGAATAGCCCAGATCTAAGGTGGCGACGTTCTTCAAGTAGTGGCCCAACTGCACCGGAATGGGCTTGTCCAGGCCGAATTCCTGCCGCAGCTTGGCGATGAACTCGGCGTCGACCGCCCCCGATTGGCCCGCCAGGATCTCGGCCGGGTCGCCCGGGGCGGCCCGCACCAGAAAGAAGTTGAAGAGCGCGATCATCAGCAGAACCAGGACGCTCTTGACCACCCGGTTCGCCAGGAACTTGGCAATCTTCTTCATTCTTTGGACAGCCAAGTGTCGCTCTGCGTATCCACCACGCCAAGCGCCGTGGTCACGGCGTCATGCACGCGCTTGTTCAGCAGGGTCGAATAGTTGGTGTCGGCCAGCCACAGCACCGGCACGTCTTCCACCAGGATGCGCTGCACCTCGCTGTAGAGCTTCTGGCGCTCTTCGTCGGTGGCGGCGGTCGCGGCGGCGTTGAACAGTGCATCGACCTTGGGGTTGTTGTACTGCGACGTATTGGTGAACATCAGCCCCTTCTTTATGTTGCTGCCCAGGTAGGTGCGGGACACGCCGATGGCCGGATCTCCATACTGGAACACCCCGTTGGCGCCCATATCGAAATCCCAGTTGCCCACGCGGCTGGTCCAGCCGCCGACGTCGGTGTTCTCCAACGTCACGGCCACGCCGATCTTGGCCAGGTTCTGCTTGATGTATTCGGCCACGCGACGCGGCATCTCACCGTAGGGCAGCGGAATCAGGCCAACCGTGGCGCGCACGCCTTTGGCGTCTGGCTTCAGGCCCATCTCGTCCAGCAGTGCGACGGCCTTTTTCGGATCGTAGGGATACGGTTTGACGTTGGCGTCGTAGAAACGCGTGTTGTGGTGGATGGGGCCGGTGGCGACCGTGCCCGTGCCGAACATGATCTTGTCGGCAATGAACTGGCGGTTGATGCCATACATCAACGCCTGGCGGAAGCGCTTGTCCGAAAAGGGCGGGCGGCCGCCGTTCAGCTCGATCCACTGCATGGTCGACCAGTATTCATACCCTTTGTGGGTCTGCGTGATGGTGGGCAGTTTGGCCACGCGCGCCAGATCCACAGGCTCAATGTCCTGCAGCCAAGCCTGCATCACGGTGCCCTGCTCCAGCGCCACGCGACGGGAGGCCGAGTCGGGAATCACGCGGTAGGTGATGCCGTCCAGGTAAGGACGCCCCGCCTTCCAGTAGTGTTCGTTCCTGACCAACTCGATATAGGACCCGCGTTCCCAGCGCTTGAACTTGAACGGGCCGGTGCCGATCGGCGCATTGTTGTGCGGGTTCTGCCCGATCGGCGTATCGCCGTCGTACAGGTGCTTGGGCAGGATCGCGCCGCCGCCGATGTCAAACGCATACAGGAAGGCAGAGTACGGCTGCTTCAGCTTGAACACCACGGTCTGCGCGTCCGGCGCCGAGACCTCCTGCACATTGGCCATCAAGGTACGCGTGCGCGGCGTGTTGGCCAGTACCTTGGTGTACGTGAACACCACGTCATCGGACGAGAATGGTTTGCCATCGTGCCATTGCACCTGTGGCTGCAGGTGGAAGGTGTAGGTCAGGCGATCCGGTGACACCTCCCACGACCGGGCCAGGCCGGGCTGGGGCTTCAGGTCAAAGGAATACGTCAACAGGCTTTCGAAGATCTTGCCGGCCACCAGTTGCGTGCTGGCGACCTGCTGCACCGCCACGTTCAGGGTTGGCGGCTCGGGGTTCAGGATGGCCGTCAGCACTCCGCCGTATTGCGGGGTTTCGGCGGCATGCGACGGGAAGGAGGCAAAGGGCAACAGGCTGGCCGCAGCCAGGGCGCAGCGCGCCAGGACGCGCAGGGCGAGGGGAAAGGTCATGGCAGAAATCCGTGAAAAGGAGCTGGAGCGCGTACGGGCTCAGGCTTGCCGCGGCTCGACGCCGCACCAGTCGTTGATGAAGAGTGCCAGCGAGGTGGCGACGCGCACCATGCTGTCCACCGACACGCATTCATTGAATCCGTGCACGTTTTTCACCTGAGGGCCGTAACAGGTCACCGGCACATCCATCATCAGCCGGAAGTGGCGGCCGTCGGTGGTCGCGGTCAGGGCCGTCGGCTGCGGGGGCTCGCCGGTCACGCGGCGGTGGGCGTCGGCCAGCAATTGCATCGCGGGCACATCCAGGTCGTACTCGCAGCCCGGCGCGTGAAACCCTTCGTAGCGGATGTCGATGCGCACGTCGCTGTCGGTCAGCCCGGCCTCGACGGCGCGGATGCATGCCTGCACCCGCTGCTTGGCGGCGTCGATCGACATGTCCGGGTAGCAGGCGATGCGCATGCCCAGCGTGCACACGCTGGGCACCGACGAATTCCAGTCGCCCGCGTGTATCTGTCCGAGGTTGAAATTGATGGGATGCGCATGTTCGCGGTAGGCCGGGTGGCGGTTTTCCGGCAGGTTCCACTCGTGCTCGAGTTGCTTCATCGCCTCGACAATGCGCAATCCGGTCTCCACCGGATTGACGCCCGTCGTCATGTAGGCGGCGTGCGCGGGCCGGCCCACTATGTCCACATACATCCAGAACACGCCGAGTTGGGCGCTCATCATGCGCTCGTGCGTGGGCTCGGGAATGACGACCGCATCGAAGGCGCTGAGCTTGGCCGCGGCGATCGCGCTTTGCAGCGCCGAAACCGTGGCAAGGGTACCGTTGCCGGTGTTTTCCTCTTCCAGCACGCCGTTGAAACCCACCGCGCCGGCGGGCTGCACCCCCAAGTCCTGCAGGGCCTTGAACGCCGCCAGCGCGCAGACGATGCCCGCCTTCATATCGCCCGCGCCCCGGCCATACAGCCAGCCATCACGTAATTCACCGTCGAACGGCGCCGGGTCCCACAGTTCGTGCGGACCGGTCGGCACCACGTCGAGGTGGCCGTTGAACAGCACGGCGCGTCCGCCCGCGGCGCGCGGCTCGTGGCGCGCCAGCACGTTGTAGCGGCCGCCATCGGGGCAGCAGGCCGGCGAATACAGCGGCAGGTCCTTGAGTTCCTCGGTCCGTAACGCGATGCGCTCGGAGGCCAACCCCAGGTCCGCCAGCGCGTCCTCCAGGAACCGGGCGGCAGACATTTCCTCGCCGGGCAGGCTGCGGCACTGCACGAATCCCGTCAACGTATCGGTCATGTACTGGCGAAGCCTGCATACGGCTTCGGCGATCTGGTCCTGACTCAGGCTGGCTGCTGCGACGGCGGTCATTGCACTCCCCTTGTTGGATATGGCGATTTAAAATCTTAAGTATCAATTATTGATACCTAGATATCTATATTTGTCATGATAGAGTTCACGAAAGCGCGGGGCAATACGCAAAACATGGGTAATTTCCCTAGCCTGGCCGCAAACGGAAGCCGCTACAGTGCGTAGCCAGCGCCCCGTGGCGACGCGCGCGCGCGCCCCGCACCGACACCAAGACCAAGAAAATGGAGTAGATCGACATGGCCACGACCGAGACCCGGTTCAACCAATCCCTGGCGAAAGGCTTCGGCATCCTCGAGGCTTTTTCCAACCACCCGGGCCCACTTAGCCTGAACGAACTGACAGAGCTGTCAGGACTGGATCGCAGCTCGACCCAGCGCATGCTGCACACACTGGTGGCGCTGGGTTACCTCGAACGCGGCAACAACCAGCGCGGCTACGTACTCGGCAAGAAGATCCTGGATCGCACTTTCGACTTCCTGCGCGGCCATCCACTGCTCGAGCGCGCCACCCCGATCCTGGAGCAGCTGCAACAGGAGTGCGGCGAACGGGTCGACCTGAGCCTGTTCGATGACTTGACCATCGTCTACGCGTTGCGCCGCCAGACCAAGCGCCAGACCTTCTATGCCACGCTGGTTGGCCGGCGCATGCCGACCTTCTCGTCTTCAGGCGGCCGCGCGATCATGTCGTACCTGGCCGACGCCGAGGTCGACGACATCCTGGCGCGCAGCGACCTGCGGCCGCTGACTCCAAAGACCATCACCGATCCCGACCTCATCCGCCAGCGGGTGCGCGAGGCGCGGGTACAGGGTTATGCCCTCTGCATGGAAGAAAGCATGGTCGGCGAGATCGTGCTGGCCAGCGCCGTGGTCGACCACAGCGGCCGCCCGCTGGCAGCGATCCACATTTCCGGCTTGCTGGCGGAATGGACGCTGGAGTCCTTTTCCCAGCGTTTCAGCTCGCTGGCGGTTTCGGCGGCGCGCGCGCTCAGCGGCCGGCCAAACCGCAATTGAGGCGGCGTCCCGTTGCCGGGACCCCACTGGCGCCGGCCGCGTTGCGCGGTCGGATGCCTTATCGCATCATTTTTTGGAATTCTAAGCATCAATATTTGATACTTAAGATTTATAGATAAGACCACGCACTATGCCAAGGCCGGCCGCCACCGTCGCGACCAGTCTGGCCACCGTGGATAACGATGCAGAAGCCTGGTTGGCGATGCAGTAGCGATTGCCCCGGCCCATACCCTGCCCCGGCGCGACTGCGCTGCGCTAGGGGCGTCCCGCGTGCGGCACGTCCACCTCAGTCACCAGGATCCGGCCTTCGGGTTTGGCACGGCGGTTGGCCTCGATGAAATCCGGCGCCGCGGCCATGAACAGGGTCTTGCCGTCCGGGCCGCCCAGGGCCGCGGCGAAGATGCCGAGTTCGCCCGTGTCGATCTGTTCCAGGATCTTGCCGCCGCGCGCCAGCCGCACGATGCGCTTGCCGATGGCGTCCGCCACCCACAGGGCGCCCTCGGCGTCCAGCGCCCCGCCGTCCGGGCCGATGGCCGAGGCGCCGATCAGCACCGACAGGTCGTCGGATTCGGGCAAGGCGCCGAAATTGGCCCAGTCGCGCCGCGGCCCCAGGGCGCCATTGGCCAGGATGTCGAATTCCGAGATGCGGTTGCCGAAGGTTTCGTTGACGATCAGGGTCTTGCCGTCCGGCGTGATGAAGGAACCGTTGGGAAAGCACAGCCCGTCCGCCACCACCTGGGCAACCCCATCCGTATCCACCCGCACCAGGGTGGTGGTGGCGACAGGTTCGCCGGCCATCAGGTCAAAGCCGAAATTGCCCACGTAGGCCCGGCCCTGGTCATCCACCACCAGGTCGTTGATGGGGCCGCCAGTCAGGGCGGACAGATCGGCGTGCTGCGTGAGCGTGCCGTCCGGCTCGCGCCGCAGCAGCTTGCGGTCTTTCATGGATGAGATCAGCAGACGGCCGTCGGGCAGCCAGCCCAGGCCCGAAGGCTGCTGCAGCACACGGCAGATCACCTCGACCCGGCCCTGCAGGTCGACGGCGATCACCTGGCCCGTATAGAAATCCGACGCCCACAAGCGCCCGTCGTGCCAGCGTAGCCCTTCCAGGTAGGTGTACCCGGAGGCCAGGACGGACAATTCGCGTTTCGGCATGGCTTTGTCTCCCTATATCGGTGGCGGCGCCTGTCCGGCCCCGCTTGTTTTCGGCGGCTCACCGGCTGGCGGCGAACCTGGGAGCAGCCATTTTGTCATGCCGCGGGCGCCCCGGGCGGACCGATCTGACCCGTCCCCAAGCTGACAACTAACTGTCAGGTTCGCGGCGTTAACATCGCGCCCCAAGGGTTAACCCGCGACGCTCCGGTTGCCCCCGGCATATCCGTCATTGGACCGATTCGCCCCGCCCCGTGCCGGCGGGTAAGGCCTGTGCGCCAATCGACATGGTCCCTGTTTTCCGTTTTAGAAGATGAATACTAAGAAGCTGACGCGTTACATCGGCATCGCCATGGTACTGGGCGTCGTGGTGGGCTATTTCTGCAATAAGTACGCGCAGAACGCGCAAGAGGCCAAGGAGATCGCCTCGTACTTCAGCCTGATCACGGACATCTTCCTGCGCATGATCAAGATGATCATCGCGCCGCTGGTGTTCGCCACCCTGGTGTCCGGCCTGGCCAGCATGAGCGATGCCAGCGCCGTCGGCCGCATCGGCCTGCGCGCCATGTTCTGGTTCATCGCCGCCTCGGCCATCTCGCTGCTGCTGGGCCTGGCGTTGGTCAACATCTTCCAGCCCGGCGCGCATCTGAACCTGGCGCTGCCCGATGCAGCCGCCACCGCCGGCCTGAAGACGGGCGACTTCACCCTGAAGGCGTTCATCGCGCACGTGTTCCCCAAGAGCATCGCCGAAGCCATGGCGAACAACGAGATCCTGCAGATCCTGGTGTTCTCGCTGTTCTTCGGCGCGGCGCTGTCGTTCATCCGCGGCAAGGGCCACAACACCATCTACAACATGATCGACGAACTCGCCAAGATCATGTTCCGCGTGACCGACTACGTCATGCGCTTCGCGCCGCTGGGCGTGTTCGCCGCCATGGCCGCGGCCATCACCACCGAAGGCCTGGGCGTGCTGGTCAGCTACGGCAAGCTGATCGGCGAGTTCTACCTGGGCCTGGCGCTGCTGTGGGCCATCCTGTTCGGCGTGGGCTACCTGTTCCTGGGCCGCTCCACCTTCCGCCTGGGCGGCCTGATCAAGGAACCCACCCTGCTGGCGTTCTCGACCGCCAGCAGCGAATCGGCTTACCCCAAGACCATCGAGGCCCTGGAGCGTTTCGGCGTGTCCAAGCGCATCTCGGGCTTCGTGCTGCCGCTGGGCTATTCGTTCAACCTGGACGGCTCGATGATGTACCAGTCCTTCGCGGTGCTGTTCATCGCGCAGGCCTACAACATCCAGATGAGCTTCTCGCAGCAGCTCACGCTGCTGCTGGTCCTGATGGTGACCAGCAAGGGCATGGCCGGCGTGGCGCGCGCCTCGCTGGTGGTGGTGGCGGCCACGCTGCCGATGTTCCACCTGCCCGAAGCCGGCCTGCTGCTGATCATGGGCATCGACCAGTTCTTCGACATGGGCCGCACGGCCACCAATGTGGTCGGCAACAGCCTGGCCACCGCCGTCATCGCCAAGATGGAAGGCAACGAGGAAGACCTGGCGCCCAAGGCCGACATCGGCCAGCCAGCGGGCGGTGCGTCGCAAGCCGGCCAGACCGCGCCGCGTAACGCCTGAACGGACGCGTCGCACTGACGCTTTGCTGAAATGAAAAACGGGCTCCGCATCATGATGCGGAGCCCGTTTGCGTTTCTTGACCGTGCGCCGCGCCCGGCGCAACATAGAAGCCCCTTGGCCCCATTAAGGGCGACGTGGAACAGGTGACGAGCAACAGGCGGCGTGCAACGGGTGTCGCGCCGGGCATCGCGCCTGGCCCCCCGCGCCCACGACCCATGCCATGAAATCTCTACGCTTGCGCACCGCCCTCGCGGCGGCGGCACTGATGGCAGCGCTGCCCTCCGCTCACGCCTGGACCCGCATTTCCTGCGACCTGACCGGCATCGTCGCCACCCTTCCCGAACAGATGCGCCAATACCGCACCGACGGCACCGAGGTGTCGCACGTGCTGTTCCGGTTGCAAGTGAAGGCTGCGGATATTCCCGAGGGCGCACGCGCCGACACCGACTGCACCGAATTCGTCGACCGCCTGATCGACGTGGCGCTGGACAACGTCGACCCCTCGGCGGTGCGCAAGGGCAAGCCCTTGAAGCTGCTGTATCGCTACGACGAATCGCTGGGCGAAGCCCGCGCCACCCGGTTTGAGCTGGCGCGCTAGCAGACACCGCCGTCAGACCACGATGCCCAAAAGAAAACGCCCCGCTAGCGGGGCGTTGCAGCGCCTAGTCGTTGACCGAGCACGAGACGGGCGAGCCGTCTTCGAATTCCACGTCGTAGGTATGGACCGGGTCCCAGGGCAGCGTGAACCAGAGTTCATAGCCGTCGCCGTCTTCGTCGAACAGCCACAGCGCGCGCAGCACGGCCTTTTCGGCCATGGCTTCGGCGGTTTCCTCGGCAAGCAGCTGGTCATCTTCGATGCCCAGCTTCTTGCAGTGCTCGTAGGAGTAGTTGTCGAGCAGGAATTCGGCGGCGGCCAGGACATGGTCATCGAGGTTGTCGATGATGGCCTTGACCACTTTCGAGGCGCCGCTGTCGGGCTCTTCGCCGTCGGTCTGGATCATGACGTGGATAGGCGGGCGGCCATCGCCTACCGGCACGTTCTCCGCGGCCCAGAGATCGGGTTCTTCGGGGTCTTGGGTGAAATTGAATCGTGCCATCGCGCGCTCCGGAAAAAGGGGAGACGAGCCGCGCAAATCGTGGCTGCGTCGTCATCTGCCCATTTAACCAGATGCGCGCGTCGGCCGCTTGCCCGGTGGCGGTGTTTTTGCACACAAGCCCTGCGCGGACGCAAAACTCCCCGATCCGGGCAGGCAGGTCAGACGCGTTCCAGCGGAAAGTGCGGCAAGTCGGGCAACTCCACTCGGATCGTATCGCCCGCCCGGACCGGCCCCCCCTGCAACACGACGGCCATGATGCCGGCCTTGCGCACCAGATTGCCGGCCGCATCACGCCCCAGCACTGCTGCGGTCAAACCCTTCTGGTAGTGATCCAGCTGCGCACACGGATTGCGCAGTCCGGTAATCCTCAGCACCGCCCGTGGCCCGATGTGCAGGCAGGCATCGCGCGGCAAGCCCAGCAGATCCAGCCCGCGGGTGGTGATGTTTTCGCCCAGGGTGCCTTCGGCCACGTTGAAACCGGCGGCCTGCAATGCGTCGTGCAGTTCGCCGTGGATCAGGTGGACCTGACGCAGATTGGGCTGCGTCGGATCGGCCCGGACGCGCGAACGGTGCTTCACGGTGACGCCCGCATGGGCGTCGCCCTGCACGCCCAGCCCCTGCAGCAGCACGATGTCGGACTGCACCACCTTGGAAAAGCCGTGGCCAGGACTGGCGGCCACGGCGGTCACGATCGCCCCCATCAGGCGTCTCCTTGCCAGGTCAGGCGGCCACCAGGCCGCGCGGTTCAACAGCGGGCGCCTGTGCCTGGCCGGCGGGGTAGTGGGTCGAGAACACCAGTCGCCCGGCGCTCCAGGCATGGCTGATCAGGGGCAGCGCCCCGACCTGCGCCACCGCCACCAGGTCTGCCCGCAGCCCCACCGCGATGCGGCCGCGGTCGGACAGGCCGCAGGCATCCGCCGGATTGGCCGTCACCAACGCGATGGCCTGCGGCAGCGTCAGATCGGTCTGCGCGACCACGGCGAATGCCGCCGCGATCAGCGTGGATGGCTGGTAGTCCGAGCACAGGCA
>NZ_JAELTJ010000663.1 GCF_016428805.1 Achromobacter sp. ASV32 | reverse complement strand
AGACTATGTCGCTCTTAACGAATTCTACCAAATCGATGACGCTATGCCGGGAAACAACCAAACTCGGTACGACACGCTCGGCGACCGTGGCCATACAGCGCTCAACCAGTCCAGCTTCGCAACGGGTATCCAACAAGCGGCGTTCAACATTGCCGCCGAATCGACGTTTCAGTGTCCCGCTCGGTGGATGGCCACGGCGTTTGCTTTTGCCTTTGGCAGAGGAAAAAAAGTGTGGAAGTACCAATTCTCGCCGACGCCATCGTTCCACGGCGCTGACTTGTCGGCGTACTTTGCCATCAATGCGACAACGCCGAGTGAAGACTTTCGACTCGCTATGCAGAAAATGTGGGGGAGTTTTATTATGTATGATACTCCTGTTATCTCGGCTCAGGATGCAACGGGTGGCAAGGACGGGGC
>NZ_JAELTJ010000662.1 GCF_016428805.1 Achromobacter sp. ASV32 | reverse complement strand
AGATCGCGGTGGCGAGGATGCTCATCATGTTTTCGAGGGGTGTTTCTGTCGGCGACGTGGGTGTTGGAGGCGGGTTAATGCCTATTGCGGCGCTTCTGCCGGCATCCATGATGGGCCGCGGGTTTCTAGAAAGCCAGCTCTGGAGGTTAGGAGAGGGAAGCCGTGGATGGTGAGGATGACGGGTTTTGGGCGGGAGGGGTATCTACCTCAGATCGTTTCGTCTTTCGTCACGGTGGAGATGCTGCTCCTGGTTTAAGTATAGTAGGTCCAGGGAGTGTGTAGTAGTACGTCGTAGTGCGTGTGGGTTGGAAACCGTGACACGTCTGCGCAGGAGGTGCGTAATTTGGAGAGGAGACGGAGCAGTTACGTTGAATGAAGCGATGAGAAACAAAATCAGAAAAAGCGCTGAGTGATATC
>NZ_JAELTJ010000661.1 GCF_016428805.1 Achromobacter sp. ASV32 | reverse complement strand
ATCAAACCCTCCAACACCACGTCCTACTCGCTCTCCGACATCCAGGCCGCGCTGACCGATGGCTTCGGCCACATGCCCTTCGTCGGATGCAGTGGCCCGCGCTACAACGAGACGGAAGCTGGTGCCGGCTCGCTCGACAATGGCCGCACGCAGTTTAGCGAGGTGTGGTACTACTACCATGTTCGGGGACAGGTGCAGAACCACGATGCTGAGGGGCTGGCTGTTGATGCCGTGAGTAATTTCATCACTACTTGTGCCAAGACGGAGAATGCGGTTTGGTATTACAAGCGGGCTAGGAAGAGTGAGGTTAGTCCTTGCAAGATGTAGATAAGAATAAAAGTGAGGTGATTGATGTGACAACAGCTACTGGCTATGGATGCATCATCACCGCAAGTGAAGCAGGCCGCAATTGTAGAT
>NZ_JAELTJ010000660.1 GCF_016428805.1 Achromobacter sp. ASV32 | reverse complement strand
GAAGCGGACAAACCGTAAAGACGGAACTGAATGAGCTGGTCGACAAAGGGGTGGATTGTTTTGACCGTGCAGTGGATATTTTGGAATCGCATCATCGCCTTTTCGTACTCAGCCGCTTGTACCAGAGTCGCAAAATGGCTGGAGATGTTCTCTCTACCTGGAGGCGAATCATTGAAGGTGAAAGAGACGATGGGCGAGAGCTTCAGGACGGGGAACTTCGGGTCAAAGACTATCTATCGAAGATTAGTAACCAAACATTGGTCCAGGAATACGGCGTCTGGCTCGCAAGACGAAACCCCAAGCTTGGTGTGGAGATATTTGCCGAGGATAGAGCAAAAGCGGCGCGGTTTGAGCCAACTCAAGTGGTTGAAATACTCAGAGAGGAGGCTCCAAAGGCAGTCAAACACTTTCTCGAGC
>NZ_JAELTJ010000659.1 GCF_016428805.1 Achromobacter sp. ASV32 | reverse complement strand
CCCCCCCCCCCCCCCCCCCCCCCCCCCCCCCCCCCCCCCCCCCCCCCCCCCCCCCCCCCCCCCCCCCCCCCCCCCCCCCCCCCCCCCCCTTTTCAACCCCCCCCCCCCCCCCCACAACCCCACAACCGCATCGTCGTCGGCAGCGTCAGATGTGTATAAGAGACAGGTCCGACACTCCTTCAATGAGGGGCGGTTTCGCGCCCAAGACACACTGTGAATCGATCGTTTGCTTTTCTGCCAGTGACGAAGTCATGTCAATTGGCCTCTAGGTATGTTTTGGGGTACAGTAGGCGGCGGTCAAAGCAAAACAAGAACAGTTTTGGCAATACTGAACCAGCAATGAGAACGGAGGCTGTCTCTTATACACATCTCCGAGCCCACGAGACCTAATAACCGATCTCATATCCGATGTCAGAT
>NZ_JAELTJ010000658.1 GCF_016428805.1 Achromobacter sp. ASV32 | reverse complement strand
GCGCAGCCTTGATGGCTGTCTCAATGTCGTTCAGCCTGGTGTCCGTCTTTGTTTTCTTCTCCAATGCGGCCGTCAGGACGTCGTGGAGAACCTCGGTAGACCACCAAGCAGCGACAGCATCCAGAGGCGAGCTGACGTAGACGTCTTCGACGACGGAGTCCATGCCGTCAATGGCAGTCGTAATGTCGTATGAAGTTTCCCTATTGAAAGCAAGATTATGAGCACGTTGAATGACTGCAGGTGTCAGAACCTCGTCACAGTCGCGCTCAACAAGCACAGCAAGATGCTCAGGAAGCTCGTCCTCCAGTGCAACAGACGAGTCATCGCGGAGCTGAGTGAGTAGACGGTTCAGCTGGCGGGCTTCGTTCCATTGCTTTCGTGCAAGCTTGGCGGCTGTCTCTTATACACATCTCCGAG
>NZ_JAELTJ010000657.1 GCF_016428805.1 Achromobacter sp. ASV32 | reverse complement strand
GATGTGTATAAGAGACAGGGCATCACTTGTTGGAGTGCCTCCAGTAAAGACATTTTTACCGTCATAGTTGAGTGGGAAATGATCAACATTCTTCGCACCCTTATAGCCTTCCAGGCCTGGGATACTCTCGGGGCTTGTCAAGAACTCCGGGTACTTGCTGTTTCCGGCCTTGTTGTCACCATTGTCTCTAAGCTCAAGGCCAAAGTCGGTGCTTCTTTTGATGTAATCGGACTTGAAAGTGACAGCTGAACATGCTTAGCATTTTGATGTATTACCAGTAGAAAAGCAAATATACATACTTGTTGGCTTCTTCTGGCTAGTCTTGCATTCCCAGTCTTTAGGCGGGTAGCCGTGAATGGTACTTGGAAGTTTTGTCGGAGGCGAGCGAGGAGCATCTTCCACTGGTGTAGGACTGTC
>NZ_JAELTJ010000656.1 GCF_016428805.1 Achromobacter sp. ASV32 | reverse complement strand
GACCACCACTCAGGCATGTCAATGGGTAACTTTAAACGACTCATATCCGAAGTACAAGTCTCCGCATGCATATTTTCAGAGCCACCTAATTCAATCAGAGCCATGTTTCTGTTGCCATCCGGATCCGGAAGACAGTCATAGCCCGGCAATGTCACTGAATCATCAACACTAACAGTGCTATTTCCGAAATCTTGACCGACCACGTGCTTAGCACTCTCTCGCTGTCCAGCCGTGCCACGCGAAGGATATTCACAATGTATCTTGCGCTGCGAACATCTTACACATGCAGGCATGGCAAAATCGCAGCGCCGCTTAGCCTTGATACAAGCTGCGCATGATTTGCGACGCGGCGGTGGATTCGCACGCTCCTGGGCACTGTGTGAAGGCACACCCATTTTGGTGCATAAACATTCAAAAG
>NZ_JAELTJ010000655.1 GCF_016428805.1 Achromobacter sp. ASV32 | reverse complement strand
CTGCGGTTCTCTGCGTTTACGCGTGCTAAACCGGCGGAGAAGACCAGCTGCAGCACCTTCTTTCTTTGGTGTAGGCTCCAGCTTGTCACGTTCGTAGGTCTTTTGCTGGGTTTGCTTCGTAATCTCGGGCTCTTCGTCTTCACCATTCGTGCGCGCTCTAGGCCTCGTCCGTCCAC
Source organism: Achromobacter sp. ASV32 (assembly GCF_016428805.1). GTDB lineage: Bacteria > Pseudomonadota > Gammaproteobacteria > Burkholderiales > Burkholderiaceae_B > Achromobacter. Next base: position 242 of record NZ_JAELTJ010000655.1, on the reverse strand, counting down.
CAGTAGGCTTCTCGCCGGGCATCTCGAATGCAGCCGCGTTGGTATGCGCAGCTTGTGGCGGTGCCAGTTCAGGCATAGCATCAGGCGCTCGCGCAACCTCACGCTCACGTTCCTTTTCTCTCTGCTTCTCCTTATCCTTGGATACTGCCGCCGCTGGCGTTGGCAGAATAGTCTCCTGCTCACGGCCTTGTTTCTCTCGAACAAGATAGTATATGGATAAGAGCGGGCTAAAGGCATTCAAG
>NZ_JAELTJ010000654.1 GCF_016428805.1 Achromobacter sp. ASV32 | reverse complement strand
ATCCAAGCAAGCCGTTCCTGACTGAAGCATCGTTTGCATGACGTGAGATTTGCTGAAGAGTGACTTTGTTCAATTGAGCCCGAATGACGGAGACTTTCTTTCGTGGCATGCACTGTAAATTATTGAAAGGTTACGTATGGTAGATGTTGAAGAGTGATATTGTTCATTGAAACCTTAATAAAGTTCTAAATGTTAGAAAATTGCAACGCAATCTCTTTTCTTTACTTGCGAATCCAAAAATCACAAGCTTTTTCCCTTCGAGAGTCGAGCCCAAGAGTCTATAATAATACAAATGTACACCGTCGCATCTCAACTCTACACATCACCTCCCATCTCCTTATCACCTGCCACGTATCGCATACCCCAATTGAAATGTGTCCATATAGAAAAAACCTATATGGACACATTTCAATTGGGG
>NZ_JAELTJ010000066.1 GCF_016428805.1 Achromobacter sp. ASV32 | reverse complement strand
CCCCCCCCCCCCCCCCCCCCCCCCCCCCCCCCCCCCCCCCCCCCCCCCCCCCCTTTTTTATTAGGTCTCGTGGGCTCGGAGATGTGTATAAGAGACAGCGCGCGGCTTTCCCGTGTTCAGCGCGCGCGCCGCGCACCTGGATATCGAAGCGCTGCGTGAAGCCGCGGACGCCGCCAAGGCTCCCCAGGAGGCGCGCCGCGACGACCGTCTGCGCGCCACGACGCTGCTGTGCGAGGTGGTCGAGACGCTGTCCCAGGAAGCCCGCGGCCATGTGCTGGGACGCGGCACGCCGCAACGCGACCAGGACTGGCCCCTGCTGCAACTGGAGCTGCTGCTGCCAGCGCAATGGCCCGAGCAGGCGCGTGAGCACGCGCTGGAACAGGCCCGGGCGGCGGCCGTCTGGGCTCCTGCGCGATTGCGCCTCAGGGCACACACGGCCAATGACGCGCTGGCCAGCGACAGCCTGCTGCGCCAGTTGGCGCTGGAGCCCCTGCGGGCCGATGACGCGCCGCTGCGCGTGGTGGCCGCGGCGGATTCCTATATCGACGCGGACGTGGTACAGGACTGGGATGGGCGGGGCACGCTGGTCAGCACCGCCACGCCACAAGGCCGCGTGCCGGGCGAGGCCGCGGCCGGCCTGCTGCTGGACCTGACCCGCGCCGTGCCGTCGTCGGACCCGGCGTCCGCGCCCGAGGGCGCCTATGCGCTGACGCTGTCGCCCATGGCGCACCGCGCCACCGAGGCGGACGCGCGCGGCGCCGCCAGTGAACCGATGCTGGCCGAACTGGCGACCCGTTTCCTGAATGAGCACGCGCGGCGCGCGGACGACATCCGCGCGCTGATCAGCGACGCCGACCATCGCGGCAGCCGGCCACTGGAGGCCGCGGGGCTGGCCAGCACGCTATTCCCCGCGCTGGACCCGAACCAGGATTGCCTGGCGGTCGGCACCACCTGCGGCTACACCGGCGCGGCCGCGCATCTGCTGACCCTGGCCGTCGCCGGCCAAGCCTGCACGCAGGCCGAGGCGCCGGTCCTGGTCGTGCTCACGCAGGACCCGGCGCTGCGCTCGCTCGTGCTGGTGTCTCAACCCCTTTCTCCTGCCGCTTGACCCTTATAAAAAAAGCCAAAATCATGCGTAGCCCTTCAGGTTTCTTCTCCGGTATTTCAAGCGCCATGAGCGAAGGCCGGCACTGGACATCCCGCGCTCTCGGCAACCCGCGCCTGTTCATGGCGATAGGGCTGATCGCCCTGGCGGTGTTCCTGTTCCTGTTCGCCGACACGGTCGAGGTCGGCCTGCTCTGGGCCGGCATCGCGCTGGGCGTGTTCCTGTTCCTGTGGCTCTGCGTCTATCTGTGGCGCCGCAGGCGTGCCCGGCGCGCCAACAAGAACCTGGGCGAGATGCTCGAACAACAGGCGCAGACCGGCGCGGCGGCGGCCAACCGCGGTGAGGTCGAGGCGCTGCGCACGCGGCTGATCCAGGCGGTGCGCACCATCAAGACATCCAAGATCGGCCAAGTCTCGGGCAACGAAGCGCTGTACGAGCTGCCCTGGTACATCGTGATCGGCAACCCGGCCGCGGGCAAGAGCAGCGCGGTCATCAATTCGGGTCTGCAATTTCCCTTCGCCGACAAGAACGGCGCGGCGGTACGCGGCGTGGGCGGCACGCGCAACTGCGACTGGTTCTTCACCACCGAAGGCATTTTGCTGGACACGGCGGGCCGCTATTCGGTGCACGAAGAAGACCGCAATGAATGGATGGGCTTTCTGGACCTGCTCAAGCGCTATCGTCCCAAGGCGCCGATCAACGGCATCATCGTGGCGGCCAGCATCGACGAGCTGACGGGCGCAGGCCCCGAGTTCGCCATCAACCTGGCCAAGAACCTGCGCCAGCGCGTGCAGGAGCTGACCGACCGGCTGGAAGTGTTCGCGCCCGTCTACATCATTTTCACCAAGGCGGACCTGATCTCGGGCTTCAGCGAGTTCTTCTCCGACAACGACCAGCGCGAACGCGACCGCGTCTGGGGCGCCACCCTGCCCTACGGCGCCGAGGAAAACCGCGACGTGCTGGCCCTGTTCGACGAACGTTTCGACGAGCTGTACGAAGGCCTGAAAGAAATGGGCACCGCGCAGATCTCGCTGCGCAACAGCCGCGACCTGCCGCCGGGGCTGCTGACCTTCCCGCTGGAATTCGCGGGCATCAAGCCCGCGCTGCGCACCTTTCTTTCCACGCTGTTCGAGACCAACCCGTTCCAGTACAAGCCGGTATTCCGGGGTTTTTACTTCACCAGCGCGTTGCAGGAAGGCGTGTCGCAAAGCACGTCCACCGAACGGCTGGCCGAGCGCTTTGACCTGCGGCCGGCGCCGCGCGGCCAGGCCCGCAATGTGTCATCGCACAACGGCTTTTTCCTGCGCGACCTGTTTTCCAGCGTGATCTTCGCCGACAAGAAACTGGTGCGCCAGCATGCCAGCCCGGCCAAGACGCGCATGCGCTACGCGACCTTCTTCGGCCTTGTGCTGGCGCTGGGGCTGGTACTGGGGGGCTGGAGCTGGTCGTACCTGGGCAATCGCCAACTGGCGCAGAACGTGCAGGCCGACCTGGACAAGGTGGTGCGCCTGCAAAGCGAACGCACCGACCTGCAAAGCCGCCTGGAGGCCATGGAGATCCTGCAGGACCGCATCGAACAGCTGGACCGCTATTCGTCCAGCCGGCCGTGGTCGCTGGGCCTGGGCCTGTACCAGGGCGACGTGCTCAAGGAACGCCTGCTGGCCGAGTACTACAACGGCGCGCGCCAGTTCATGCTCAATCCGGTCAAGGCCAGCCTGGAAGACTTCCTGGCCAAGGTGGACATGTCGGGCGCGCCGGCGGCCACCGGCGGCGCGCCGCAACCGGCGCCGCAGACGGCCCGTACCCCGCACAACCCGGCCGGCGACACGCTGTTCCAGGACGCCTCGCCAACCAACGCCGACGACGCCTACAACGCGCTCAAGACGTACCTGATGATGGCCAATCACCAGCACGTCGATCCTACCCACCTGTCGGACCAGATCACGCGATTCTGGCGCGGCTGGCTTGAGACCAACCGCGGCGCCATGCCGCGCGACCAGCTGATCCGCAGCGGCGAGCGCCTGATCTCGTTCTACGTCAGCCGCGCGCCCGATGCCGGCTGGCCGCAGATCGACACCAACCTGGCGCTGGTCGAGAAAACCCGCGCCAGCCTGCGTGCCGTGATGCAGGGCATGCCGGCGCGCGAGCGCGCCTACGCCACGCTGAAGGCGCGGGCCGCCACCCGCTTCCAGACGATGACCGTGGCGCGCATCGTCGGCGAGAACGACGCGGGCGTGGTGGCCGGCAGCTACGCCATCCCCGGCACGTTCACCCGCGAAGCCTGGGAACAGTACATCCAGCCCGCCATCAGCGAGGCCGCCAAGAAGGAAGTGCAGACCAGCGACTGGGTGCTGGGCGTAAATGCGCGCGACGACCTGACGCTGGACGGCAGCCCCGAGCAGATCCAGAAAAGCCTGGCGACGATGTACAAGACGGAGTATGCCCAGGAATGGCAGAAGTTCCTGCGCGGCGTGACGATCAAGCCGTTCACCAGCTTCGAGCAGTCGGTGGGCGCGATGAACCGCCTGGGCGATCCGCAGACCTCGCCTATCGCCAAGCTGATCAACACCACCTACGAACAGACCTCGTGGGACAACCCGTCGCTGATCAACGCCGGCCTGCAGCAGGCGCAAAGCGGCGTGGTCGGCTGGTTCAAGCGCGTGATCCTGCGCCAGACCCCGCCCGCGCCGGCGGCCACCACCACGGCCAACGGCGAGGCGATTCCCATGGGCCCGGTGGGCCGCGAATTCTCCGACGTGGCCCGCCTGGTGGTCACGCGCGAGAACCAGTCGCTGCTGGGCAACTACATGGGCGCGCTGTCCAAGATCCGCACCCGCTTCAATCTGCTGAACAACCAGGGCGACCCCGGCCCGGGCTCGTTGATCCTGCTGCGCCAGACGCTGGAAGGCAAGGATTCGGAACTGGCCGACGCACTCAAGCTGGTGGACGAGCAGATGCTGGCGGGCCTGTCGGCCACGCAACGCGAAACGCTGCGTCCGTTGCTGGTGCGCCCACTGATCCAGGCCTACGCCGTTGCCATGCAGCCGGCCGAATCCGAGCTGAACAAGGTCTGGAATGCGCAGATCTACCAGCCGTTCAACCTGACGCTTGCCGAGAAGTACCCCTTCGCCGCGCGCGCCAGCGTCGAAGCCAGCAGCGACGAGATCGGCCAGGTGTTCGGTCCGCAAGGCAGCATCGCCAAGTACGTCAACGACACGCTCGGCCCGCTGACCGTGCGCCGCGGCGACATCCTGACGGCGCGCACCTGGGGCGACATGGGCATCAGCCTGCAGCCGACCTTTACCGCGAACTTCGCGCAATGGGTGGCGCCTTTGTCGGGCGGCGCGGCAGGCAGCGGCACGGCCAGCCAGCCGCAGACGCTGTTCCAGATCCAGCCCAAGCCGGCCTCGGGCGTTACCGAATACACCATCGAGATCGATGGCCAGCAACTGCGCTACCGCAACACGCCGCCGCAGTGGGTCAACTTCGTCTGGCCCAACGCACAGGGCGCGCCGGGCGCGCGCATCACCGCCACCCTGTTCGACGGCAGCGTGGTCGAGGTCGTGAACGAGCCGGGCCGCTTCGGCCTGGAACGCCTGATCGCGACCGCCCAGCGCACCGCCAATGCGGACGGCAGCTTCAACATGAGCTGGGCCAAGTCGACCGTGACCGTTCCCGTGAAACTGCGCATCATCAGCAACGCCCAGGCGCCTGGCGCCGGCGGCAGCGAGCCCGGCGGCAGCCAGGGCCTGCGCAACCTGCGCCTGCCCTCTTCCGTGGTGGGCGCCACCCCCGAATCCTCCGCCCAGACGCGACCCGGAGCGCCGCAATGAGCAACTTGCAGTCCCCCCTGTTCCGCACGGCCTACTTCGGCAAGATCCCGGCCCGCGGCGACTTCGTCAAGAACACCTCGCACCCGCAGCTGATGGCCACGCTGGACGCCTGGGTCGCCCACACCATGGAGCTGCTGGCCCAGGAGCCGCACTGGAAGACGCTGTACGACGAGGCCGAGCCGATGCCGTTCGCCATCCTGGGCTCGCGCGGCAAGCTGGCCATCGCCGGCCACCTGCAGCCCAGCCGCGACCAGTCGGGCCGGCGCTTTCCCTTCCTGTCCGCCACCTCCGTGGAGGTGCAGCGCCCGCTGGCATTCATCGCGCGCAGCCCCATGGCCTTCAGCCGGCTCTGGAACCGCATGAGCGGCGCGGCGGCGCTGCTGATGACCGACGCCGACCCCGGCGCGGCCCTGCAGACGCTGAACGAACTGGAGGGCGAGATCCGCACCGAAGCCGATGACGGCTTTGACGCCTTTGTCGACCTGCAGACCGTGGAACGCCTGGAAGCGATGCTGCGCAGCAACGGCCACGCGGCGCGCGTGCACGACATCATCCTGGCGCTGGGCATCCTGCTCGAGCCGGTGATGTCCAGCGGCTCGTCGCAACTGGACCGCGGGCTGGCGCTGCCCCTGCCCGACGACCCGCTCTACCGCAACCTGGTGGCTTCGTACTGGATGACGCTGATCGCGCCGTTCCTGTCGCGGGCGGACTTCGAGATCACCGTGTTCATCGGCCACATCGCCGGCAAGCACCGGCTGGTGGCAGGCTTTCGTGGCGCCTCGCCGCAGACGCTGGCCAGCCTGCTGTCCACGCCGCAAGCCTTTGCCGAACAGCACATCGTGCTGGAAGACGCGCCCTGGGTGCGCAACCACGTGTCGGCCAGCCATGGCCTGGCCAAGCTGTCCAGCTACCTGGACCAACCGCGGTTGTCCCTGCGCATGGCGCTGGACACCTACCGCGAAGTCTTCACCGGAGCCTGACCATGCGCGTTTCTGTCCTGATCCTGGCGGCGCTGCTGTCGTCCGCCGCCGTGGCGCAAGACGCCGCCACCGTCGTGCCCGCCAATGTCATTCCGCAGCCGGGCCAGGTAGTGGCCAGCGGCGCCGTGCCCGACGAAGCCACCAAAGCCGACGTGCTGACGCGGCTGCAGCAGGTGTATGGCGTGGGTAATGTGATCGATCAGATCGAAGTGGGCGGCGTGGTGGCCCCGCCGAACTGGTCCGAACACGTGGGCAAGCTGATCGGCCAGCCGCTCAAGCAGATCAACCGCGGCCAGCTGGAGGTCGACGGCACCCAGATCCGCCTGCGCGGCGAGGTGCAGAACGAGGCCTCGCGCCAGCAGATCGCCAGCACGTTCGCGACGTCGCTCAACCCCACCTACAAGATCGTCAACGGCTTGCGCGTGGCGGCCGGCAAGGACGAACAGGGCCTGCTGGACAAGGTGCTGACCAACCGCGTGGTGGAATTCGAGACCGGCAGCGCCACGCTGACCGCGCGCGGCCGCGAACTACTGGACCAGGTGGCCGATGTGGTGCCCAAGCTGCACAGCGACAAGGTGCAGATCATCGGGCACACCGACAGCTCCGGCAGCCGCAGCACCAACCTGGCGTTGAGCCAGGCGCGCGCCGACGCGGTCAGGGCCTATCTGGTGGACAAGGGCTTGCCGCCCGGCCGCTTCGAAACACTGGGCGCGGGCCCGGACCAGCCGGTGGCCACCAACGCCACTGCGGAAGGCCGGGCCAAGAACCGCCGGATCGAGTTCCGGGCCAGCCGCTAAGCCATCCGCCTCGGCCGCGACGGCCGGGCGCCCGCCCGGGGCCGGACAGACGGCGCATGCGCCGCATGGCGGGCCCCGGCGGCGTGCCTGGGGCCCGTGCCCTATCAGCCGTTGCTCTCGGGCGGCTTGGGCACGCCCAGCAACTCTTCCAGGCCCGACAGGGCCTCGCCGTTCTTGACGACGGTGCGCAACCACAGGTGCAGCGACATCTCGCCCCAGCTGGCCGCCTTGTCGGCCAGGTAGGCCACCGGACTGTGCGGTTCGGTGCGGCGGAAGAACTCGGCCACTTCGCGCAATTGCGCCAGGGCCTGATCGCGGGTTTGCAGCGGGCCGCGCGCGGATGCGGGCGCGGCGGACGGGAGATCGGCGGCAGCGGTCAAAGTGGGCTCCATCCGGATGGCGGGTGCGCCGGCGGGCGTCGCGGCCGTCGCCGCGGGCGGCGTCAGGTCGGCGCGCACCAGCAAGCCGGCCTCGCGGGCGAAACGATGCACAAGTTCGGTCACGTCTTGCAGCGCCGTGCGCAGCGGCGTGAACGCCGGGCCATCGTCGCCCAGGCGTTCGGTCAGGGTCAGCTCCAGCACGTCCACGGCCGCGAAGCAGCTTTGCAGCTGGCTTTCAAGGTCGGAATAGAACGCCGGCGGCGTATCGCGGCGCGCGGCGTCGAACTGATCCAGCGTGACCTTGCCGCGCGACATGTCGGCCGCGCTCGAAGGCGTGCGCTTGATGGCGTTGGCCAGCTGACTGGCGCTGTCCCACAGCACCGCGCCGAAGCGCCCGCCTTCGGACTGTGTCAGCGGCAATTCGCGCACCAGTTGCTGCGAGCGCGACAGCAGCCAGGCCAGGTTGCCGACGCGTTGCTGCGCGTCGCCCTCGTCCGGCACCGGATGCAGGCCATCCCAATAGCGGCGGCACAGGCCGTCGACCAGCAGGAAGCCGTCGCGCAGGCCGGCAAAGCCGCGGGTCTTGGCCCAGGCCTCGGCCAGCCACGCCGCCACGCGCACGTCCTTGCTGCGCTGGGTCAGCACCTCGGTGCAGATGCGGATGACTTGCGGCCAGTCGGCCTCTTTGATGTCGATGACCCAATCGCCCTGGTCCAGGTGCGGATCGTCTTGGCGGCGGGCTTCGCGGATGGCATCGAATTCAGCCGAGAAAACCATGTCGGCGCCACAAGGCGCCGGGCCGGGAATAGGCTGCAACAGTGCGTCGATATCGCTCATAGGTTCCTGAGTCGTGGCGGCGTCGAAAGCAGCGATGATCCCATATCTGTAACGACGTTACGTTCTAAGATGACACGTCCTATTACAAAGCGCATCAGGCACCCTGGATATCATTCAAGCTCTCCAAAAATCAGGGAGTCACGATGAGCAAGTCTATCCACATGATGCCCGACGGCCGTTTCATCAATGGCACGCCGCGGCGCTGTCCCGATGGCACCTACGTCGGCGACGGCGGGCCGATCACCCGCGCGCCTGACGGCACCTACGTGGCCGGCACCCCGCAGCGCGCGCCCAATGGCCGCTACCTGGGAGCAGGCGGGCCGGTGCGCATGGCGCCGGACGGCACCTACGTGGCGGGGCCGCCGCGCATGGCGCCTGACGGCACCTATCTGTAAGCATAAATAACTTCACTATCGGAGCAACGGGCGGCCATGGCGCAGCGATCCGTAATACGCAAGGGTGACCGCACCTCGCATGGCGGCGTGGTCGTCACGGGCGATGAATCCGTCCAGATCTTCGGCCAGCCCATGGCCCGCGTGGGCGACCGCGTCACCTGCCCCAAATGCGCGGGGCAGCACACCATCGTCGAAGGCGTGCAGAGCGTCAGCTCGGACCGCCGCACGGCGCTGGAAGGCATGAAGACATCCTGCGGCGCCACCCTGATCGCCAGCCAGCAGTTCTACCAGCTGGAGCATGGCGGCGGCGCGGGCGCCGGCACGGGAGTCAATGACGCCGCCGCCGCGGTGCAGGCCGGGGCGCCGGCGGCATTGGCCGAAGCGATTGCGCCGCAGGACGCGCCCGCCAAGTGCGGCCATGTGAACGACACGCTGAAGCTGACCGAGCAGATGTTCGATGCCAAGCGCGCGCCCGTGCGCCTGACCGGCCCGTCGGCCTACCAGCCGCCGGCCAACCTGGCCCGCCCGGGCGACGACAAGTGCGTCGTGTACCAGGCCTGGCCGGGCGGCCAGCGCGTGCCCGTGGTGCTCGAACCGCGTGAATCCCCCTGGACCGGCAACCTGTTGCAGCGCTCGCCCGCCGAGATCACCGAACGCCTGACCGAGCAGCCCCAGCCGCAGCCCGAACAGGTGGCCAAGAGCCTGGGCGCGGCCCCCAAGGCGCTGCTGCAAGGCCGCGACCTGCAGATCCGGATCGCGCGCGGCATGTCGCTGGAAGACCGCGTCACCCGCCTGAACGCGCAGGTCGTCAAGGGCCCGCCGTGGGCCGACCCCACCCGCGAGGCCCATACGGTGGGCGAAACGATGTTCTCCCGCATCACGCTCTACAGCATGCCGGGCGAACAGGGCATGATCGACCATGCGGTGCTGCACGAGCTGGCCCACAGCTACGCCAACAACACACAGGTCGACATGAAAGCCTGGGCGGCCGCGGCACGGTCCGATGGCAAGGTGCCTTCCGAGTATGCCAAGGCCGGTCCGCAAGAAGACTTCGCGGAATTCGTGGTGATGGCCGTGGCGACCCAGGGCACGGGCTGCGAGCAGTACGCCCGGTCCCAGTACCCGGCGCGCTACGCGCTGCTGGACGGCATGAATCTGCTGGACAAGGCGCCAGCGACGCAAAGCGCCTGAGGCCGCCGACGGCGCGGGTACTCAAGGCGCGGGATGCCGACGCCCCTCGGCATCGCAGGCGCCGGCATCCACCCGGCGCGTGCGTGCATTCGGCGTCCCCGGGTTCATCCCGCCACGCCGATTTGCACACGCCGGCCTCCCGCAGTACCATACGTTTCATATACAAACCATATACGGAACGTCCACTATGGGCATCGTCAAGATCTCCGAGCAGATGCACGAAAACCTGCGCGTCGCCAGCGGCGCGCTCAGCCGGTCCATCAATTCCCAGGCGGAACACTGGATGCGCATCGGCATGCTGTCCGAGCTTTACCCTGAACTGCGCCACGCCGACATCTGCCAGCTGCTGATCCGCATCGAGCAGGCGGAAGGCTTCAGCATCGCGGCCCTGTCGCAGGGGCAGCCGCAGCCCGGCCAGCAGGAGGCCGCGTAAATGGCGAAGAAGGTTTCGATCAAGTCCGCCGCCGACATCGCCATGGCCCGCAAGGCCGGCGCCCTGGCCGCCGAAGTGCTGCACATGATTGCCGAGCACGTGCGCCCCGGCGTCACCACCGACGAGCTGGACCGCATCTGCCACGACTACATCGTCAACGTGCAGCAGGCGATTCCCGCCAACGTCGGCTATCACGGCTTTCCCAAGACCATCTGCGCGTCGGCCAACCATGTCATCTGCCATGGTATTCCGTCGGCCAAGGTGCTCAAGAACGGCGACATCCTGAATATCGACGTCGCGGTCATCAAGGACGGCTGGTACGGCGACACCAGCCGCATGTATTTCGTGGGCCAGCCCAGCCCGCTTGCGCGCCGGCTGGTCAACACCACCTACGAAGCCATGCGCGCCGGCATCCTGGCGGTCAAGCCCGGCGCCACGCTGGGCGACATCGGCCACGCGATCCAGAGCGTCGCGCACCGCGAGCACTTCAGCATCGTGCGCGAGTACTGCGGCCATGGCATCGGCCAGATCTACCACGACGAACCCCAGGTGCTGCACTACGGCCGCCCGGGCGAAGGCCTGGTGCTGCAACCCGGCATGATGTTCACGATCGAGCCGATGATCAACGCCGGCAAGCCGCAGACCAAACAACTGCCCGACGGCTGGACCGTCGTCACCAAGGACCGCTCGCTGTCGGCGCAGTGGGAACACATGGTGGTGGTGACGGAAACCGGCTTTGAAGTGCTGACGCCTTGGCCGGACGGCTTCGGCGACTACCCGCCGATTCCCTGAGAACGCGCGGCGGGCATGCCCCCGCCCGCCTGCTCCTGTCGGCCCACCGCAATTAACGGAGTGCGGCCAAGCCAGGGCCCGATCATCATCGGGCCCTTGTCGTTTCCGCGGCGCCGCCGCCCGCCTCCATGCCCGCCCTGCCCCCGGCTTTCCGGCGCCTTGCCGCGTCCAACCTGGCCGCCCAGTTTTCAGAACAGATCGCCCTGGCCGCCGCCCCACTGGTGGCGGTGCTGGCGCTGGGCGCCGGCGCGGCCCAGACCGGTTATCTGCAGACCGCGCAGACCCTGCCGTTCCTGCTGCTGTCACTGCCGGCCGGCGTGCTGGCCGACCGCATGTCGCGCCGCGCGTTGATGACGGCCGCCGAATGCGCCCGCGCGGCCAGTCTGCTGGGGCTGCTGGCGTTGATGGCCCTGGGGGGGCTGAACCTGGGTGGGCTGGCGGCGCTGGGCTTCCTGGGCGCGGTCGGCACCGTCGCCTATAACGTGGCCGCGCCCGCGCTGGTGCCGACGCTGGTGCCGGCGCGCGACCTGGGCAGCGCCAACCGCTGGCTGGAACTGGCGCGCAGTGCGGCGTTTTCGGCCGGGCCGGCGGTCGGCGGCGCGCTGGTGGGATGGATCGGCGCATCCAGCGCCTACGGCCTGGCCGCGGCCTTGTCGCTGCTGGCGGCCACGCTGCTGGCCGGACTGCCGCAAGAGGCGCCCCGCAACCCGCCCCGGCGGCGGCTGTGGCGCGAGCTGGGCGAAGGCGCGGCCTTCGTCGCGGCGCATCCGCTGCTGCGGCCGGTACTGGTGACCGCGGTGTTTTTCAATACCGCCTGGTTCGTGCTGCAGGCCGTCTACGTGGCCTACGCGGTCGAGCGCCTGGGGCTGACGGCGGCCGGCGTGGGCATCACGCTGGGCATCTATGGCGCGGGCATGCTGGCCGGCGCGCTGGCGGCGCCCTGGCTGGCTGGGCGGCTGCGCTTCGGCGCCGTGATCGCCGCGGGCCCGCTGTGCGCGCTGGCGGCCAGCCTGATCCTCTTGTCCACCCTGGCCATACCGTCCGGCGCCTGGGCCGCCGTGGGCTTCTTCCTGTTCGGCGCGGGGCCGATCCTGTGGACGATTGCCACCACCACCCTGCGCCAGGCGGTCACGCCCAACGCGTTGCTGGGACGCGTATCGGCGGTGATACTCACCGCCACCTTCGGAGCGCGGCCGGTCGGCGCGCTGATCGGCGCGGCGCTGGCCTCGCAGGTGGGCGTCCAAGCCTGCCTGTGGGTGTCCAGCCTGGGCTTTGCCGTGCAGTTCGGGGTGCTGTTCGCCTCGCCGGTGCTGCGGCTGCGCAACCAGCCCGAGGCCGTGGCGGGCTGAGGTGCGTCGCGGCGCCGTGGTTCACCTGGACTGCCCGCACGCTGACGTGACGCTATGGCCCCGCGACATCTGTTGCGCCCACGGAACGGCCGATCTGTACCTGTCGGGCCGCCCCGCCTGCCGCTAGACTGGCCCGGTGCCGCAAGGCGTCCTCGCGCGGCGCCTGCTTTCCGACTCCTCGTTCATCGCGCCCGGCCGGCGCCGCTTCCGACATGCTGACCATCCTGGGCAAGGCCTCTTCCATCAACGTCCGCAAGGTCCTGTGGACCTGCGCCGAACTCGATCTGCCGTTTGAACGCGAAGACTGGGGCGCGGGCTTTCGACCCACGCAAGACCCGGCCTTCCTGGCCTTGAACCCGAACGCCATGGTGCCCGTGCTGCGCGATGACGACTTCGTGCTGTGGGAATCGAACAGCATCATCCGCTACCTGGCCGGACAATACGGCAAGACGGATGCGCTGTACCCCGATCAGCCCCGGCGCCGCGCCCGCGTCGACCAATGGCTGGACTGGCAGGCAACCGACCTGAACCGGTCGTGGAGCTATGCCTTCATGGGCCTGGCACGGCAATCGCCCGCGCACCAGGACCCAGCCGCGATCTTGGCGTCCAGCCGGGACTGGGCGCATGTCATGGGCATCCTGGAACAGCGCCTGGCGGATACCGGCGCCTATGTGGCCGGTGATGCCTTCACGCTGGCCGACATTGCCGTCGGCCTGTCGGTGAACCGGTGGTTCTGTACGCCGCTGGCCAATGGCGAACGGCCACCGCTGCCCGCGGTGGCCGCCTATTACGACCGCCTGGCCGAGCGTCCGGGGTATCTGCTTTACGGACGCAACGGCACGGCCTGACGGATGCGCTGGCCGCCAAGGCGGCCAGAATGGGCCTTACTTCACCACGCCGCACACCAGGCGCGCGCCGCCACCGCCCAGCGGCAGGGGCGTGTCGCTGTAGTTGTCGCCGCCCACGTGGATCATCAACGCGTGCTTCTTGACGTCGGCCAGCTTCAGGTGGGGCGCCACCACGGGTTGCTTGGCGGTGCCGTCGGCGGCCACCACGATGAAGGGCAGGTCGCCGGTATGGCCGTCGGTGGCCTCGGGACCCTTGTGGGCCTTGGTGCCGTGCGGGTCCAGGTGCCCGCCGGCCGCGCCGCCGGGCGCCATCTGGCCGTTCACCATGCCGGGATCGCAGGAACCCTTTTCGTGGACGTGAAAGCCGTGTTCGCCGGGCGGCAGGCCCGTCAGGTTGGGCATGAACTGCAGGCCGGCCTTGGTCTGCTTGAGCGAGATCGTGCCCGCGCTTTTACCGACGCCGTCGGGGGTCAGGAACGACATCGCGACATTCTCGGCCTGGGCCGCGGCCGAGGCGCCGGCCAGCGTCAACGTTGCAACGAGTATCGAAAGTTTCTTCATGGACTTGCCTCCTGGGATCTTGCGCGGATTGCGCACCGTCCGGGTGGGCGGTGGATGTGCTCCGGACCTGCAGCCAGGCATCGGAGACTGGCAAAGACGATAGCACCGGGGCGCGGCGCTTCGCCAGCAATCTTCGTTCCTGATACACACGACGCGCGGTCGCCCCGCGCGCCGGGCCGAGCCCGCGCCGCCCTGCCGGCAGGGCATTACTTGCCGGCCAGCAGCACCCCCGCGTGCAGCAGCACGCCGATCAGGCCCCCCACCAACGTGCCGTTGAAGCGGATGTACTGCAGGTCGCGCCCCACGCTCAGCTCCAGCTCGTCGACCAGGTGCCGCTCGTCCCAGAGCTTGACCGTGCGCGAGATGTGCTCGGTGACGCCGATACGCAGCCGGCCGGTCAGGCGGCGCGCGGCGCCCAGGATGTGATTGTTGATGGCCTCGCACAGCGCCGGATCCTCGCCCAGCTTGCGCGCCAGGGCCAGCAAGGCGCTTTCCAGGTGCCCGGCCAGCGCCGACTGCTCGTCCGACAGGTCGCGCCGCAATGCGGCATGGATGTCGTCCCACAGGCCCTTCACGTATTCCTGCACCTTGGGGTGGTCGATGGCGCGTTGCTTCAACGCTTCGACCTGCCCGGCCAGCGCCGGGTCGGCGCGCAGGCGCTCGATGTAGTCCAGCACCCAGGCCTCGTAGTCGCGCCGCACCGGGTGGCCCGGCTCGGACAGCACGTCGCGCAGTTCCTGCACCAGCGCGCGCGCCAGGCGGTCGGCCAGGTTGTCGGCAATGCCGTCGACCGAGGCGATGACGTCCACCGCCGCGATGATGCGCGGCCATTCCTTGCGGGCGAATTTCACCAGCAGCGCCGACGCCCGTTCTTTCACATCGTCATCGCCCAGGTAACCGCCCAGCCGCTCAAGCGCGGCATCCAGCAACTCCTGGTGGCGACCGTCGCGCGTCAGCAGCCCCAGCACTTCGCCCGCCGTGCCCGCGGCGTCCCAACGGCGCAGGTTCTTCACCACGAATTCCTGGATCACGCCGCGCACGGCCTGATCATCGAGCAGGTCCAGCGTTTGCAGCGCCACGCGGCGCGCGCCGTCGCTCAGCGCATGCGCCTGCCTGGGCCGCGCCAGCCAGCGCGACAGGCGCGAAGCGGGATCGAAGACGCGCAGCTTTTCCATCAGCGTGTCCGGGTCCAGGAAATGGTCGCGCACGAACACGGCGAGGTTGTCGCCGATGCGGTCCTTGTTGCTGGGGATGATGGCCGTGTGCGGAATCGGCAAGCCCAATGGCCGGCGGAACAACGCCACCACCGCGAACCAGTCGGCCAGCGCGCCCACCGTGGCGGCTTCGCAGAAGGCCCGCACCCAGGCCCAGGCGCCCTGCCCGCCCATGACGTGACTGGTGATGAAGCCGCTGATCATGGCGACCAGCAGCGCCAGCGCGGCGATCTTCATGCGCCGCAGTTGCGTGCGGCGCGCCTGCGAGGCCAGGGCCGAATGGGTCGCGGACGCTTGGGCGGACGGGCGGGAGGAAGGCGGCGTATCAGTCATGAAGTCTCCAGCGGGGACGCGAGGCCCAGCATACCAAGTCCGGTCACCCAACACGGCCTGTCCGTCGGGCAGGAGGCTGCGCCGGGCCGGCGTATCAGTTGTCCGGCTCGGCCAGCGCGCCGCGCAGCCAGGCAATGAAGGCGTCGGCGTGGGCCGTGCGCGTGCGGCCGGCGGCCGGCACCGCGCACAGGCCGCCGGCGAATGGCACGAAACCGTAAGGCGCCACCAGCAGGCCGTCTTGCAGTTCACGCGCGATCAGGCGGCGCTCGACCAGCGCCACGCCCAGGCCTGACAGCGCGGCCTCGATGCACAGGTGGGTGTGCGGAAACGCCAGCGTGTCGCCCTGCGCCGCTGGCTGGCCGGTGATGGCCTCCCATTGGTTCCAGGCGCTGGAGGTGTATTCATGCGCGATGCGCACGCGCGACGCGGGCTTCTTGCGAGCATAGGCCGGCGTGCAGACCGCGCCGAAGCGCACCGGCGCCAACGCCAGCGCCTGGCGCCGGTCGGCGTCGGCATAGCCAGACAGGTCCCAGGCCAGAATCAGGTCGGCGCCCTCGTTACGCATTTCGCGAGCCGAGGTCATGGACAGGCGGATGCGGATCTCGGGATGCTTGCGATAGAACACGGCCAGTTGCGGCACCAGCCAGCGCATCGCGAAGGTGGCGCTGCAGGCGACGTGCAGCCCCGGCGCCTGGGACTCGCGCGCCAGGCGCTCGTAGGCATTTTCCAACTGGTCGAAGGCGGCACGCACCGACGCATAGAACGTCGCGCCGGCCTGGGTCAGGCGCAGGCCGGTGCCGTCTTTTTCGAACAAGGCCACGCCCGCGTGTTCCTGCAACAGGCGCAGATGGCGGCTGATGGCGCCGTGGCTGCGGCACAGTTCTTCGGCGGCGCGCGTCACCGAACCGCTGCGGGCGATGGCTTCGAAGGCGCGCACGGCGGACAGGGGCGGCAGTTGGCGCATGGCGGGCATCTGTCAGGAAAACTGACCAATAGGCAGAAAAACTGCATTGTTGGAATCCAGGCCTGTTTTTAGCATGCTGGCATCGCCATCGGTGCTATCGCGCCAGAAATTGCCGCATGTTCGTGCCGAGGCGCGACCGCACCCGTCGCGCCCATGCCGCTGCCCGATGCCCGACTTATTTCAATTACCTGACGATCTGTCTTTCCTCTCCGGAGCACCTGCCATGCACATTACCCACCTGACCGCCCACGAAGCGCTGGACAGCCGCGGCAACCCCACCGTTGAAGTCGAAGTCCGCCTGGACGACGGCGCGCGCGGGCTGGCGCTGGTGCCGTCCGGCGCCTCCACCGGCCAGCGCGAAGCCCTGGAAAAACGCGATGGCGACGCCGCCCGCTATCTGGGCAAGGGCGTGCTGGGCGCGGTCAACGCGGTCAATACCGAACTGCGCGCCGCGCTGGTGGGGCTGCGCGCCGACCAGCAGGCGCACGTCGACCAGACCATGATCGCGCTGGATGGCACCGCCGATAAAAGCCGGCTGGGCGCCAACGCCCTGCTGGGCGTGTCGCTGGCGGTGGCGCATGCGGCGGCCAACAGCCAACGCCTGCCGCTGTGGCGGCACGCGGGCGGCGTGCAGGCGCAAACCCTGCCGGTGCCGATGATCAACATCATCAACGGCGGCGCCCACGCCGACAACCCGCTGGATTTCCAGGAATTCATGATCCTGCCGGTCGGCGCGGACAGCTTCAAGGAGGCGCTGCGCATGGGCGCCGAGGTGTTCCATACGCTGCGCCACGCGCTGAAAGCGGCGGGCCACAGCGTCAACGTGGGCGACGAAGGCGGCTTTGCGCCGGCCCTGCACAACGCGCCCGAGGCGCTGGACTTCATCATGGCCGCCATTGAACAGGCGGGCCTGCGCCCGGGCCCCGACATCGCATTGGCGCTGGACCCCGCGGCCAGCGAATTGCATGGCGCGCAAGGCTACCGCTACCACGGCGAAAGCCTGTTGCGCAGCGCCGAACAGCAGGTGCAATACCTGGCCAGCCTGGTGCGCGACTACCCGATCGTGTCGATCGAGGACGGCATGGCCGAAGACGACGCCATTGGCTGGAAAGTGCTGGGCGCCACGCTGGGCGGCGCTTGCCAGTTGGTGGGCGATGACGTGTTCTGCACCCACCCGGACCTGTTCCAGGCCGGCATCGAACAAGGCATCGGCAACGCCATTCTGGTCAAGATCAACCAGATCGGCACGCTCAGCGAAACCTGGCGGGTGCTGGCGCTGGCGCGTCGCGCGGGCTATGGCGTGGTCATGTCGCACCGCTCGGGAGAAACCGAAGACACCAGCATCGCCGACCTCGCGGTGGCGGCCAATTGCGGCATGATCAAGACCGGTTCGCTGTCGCGCGCGGACCGCACCGCCAAGTACAACCGGCTGCTGCGCATCGAACGCGAACTGGGCGCGGCAGCCGTGTATGCCGGCGCCGGCGCGCTGACGCGGCGCGCCTGAGGCGCGGCTGAGCAGCTTGCCGTCCGCTTATTCCCGATCGCGATACGCCGCCGCGCACAGCATCGCAAACGCCAGGATCAACGCCACGCTGAGAATCAGCGCGGCCCCGGCCGTGATGATGGCGTTGGCCCAGCCCGTGCGCGACGCCGTGGTCAGCGACCCGGTCGCCACGGCAGTTGACGCGATCAGCATCAGCAGCATGAGGGAAAACGGCCAGACCCGGCGGCGCAGCGCTTGGCGCGATTGCTGCCACCCAAAGCGATCGGTCAGGGCCACCTGCGGCAGGCTCAGTGACCACGCGCCCATCCGGTGCATCACCGGCAGCCATACCACCAGCCACAGCAGCAGCATGAGCGTCAGGAAAACCGTGCTGGGCGTGTCCGGCATTTTGAAATACAGGGCGACCCCCAACGTGGTGCTGAGGGATTTCAGGCCGGCGACCAGCAGGACCGCGCCGGCGATCAGCACCACCATGCGCAGGTAGGCCGCATCCGGACGCAGCGACGGACGCGGTGCCTGCGCCAGATGGCGCTGCCACGCCAGCGCCAACCGGGCCAGCGACAACAGGCAGACGACCGCGGCCAGCAGCAGCCAGCGTTCTATCGGGCCACCGAACTGATCCAGCACCAACGCGGCGGGCAGCGACAGCACGAACAGCACAAACGCCAACGGCGCGGCGGCGAACATGCCGGGCACCTGCTGGGGAAACCGGCGTAGCGTCTGGCCTAACAGGCGACGGGCGGTAAGCGGTTGCGGCACGAATCACCCTCGTTGAATCGCCGGCTCAATACGGAAACACCTCCAGCACCGCCGACGCCAGGATGCCGATGTACTCGTCCATTTCCTCCGGCCTGGGGTCGCGGTTGTCGACGGCGCCCGCGGTGCGCAGGCGCGCGGTCAAGGCGCTGCCGCCCCCGTCCACGCTGAACTGCAGGCCGAATGCCCAATCGTAACCTCTGGCGTGGAACACCAGCGTCAGCCAGCCGCTTTCCGGTTCCAGCGCGGATCGGGCGTTCAGCAGCCCTCGCGCGGCCAATGCGGACGGGGCGGCCTCGGCGAAGCGGCGCATCGCGGCCCGCGCATCCGGCACGTCCCTGGCCAGCGCAATCTGCGTCAACTGCAAAGGCGGCACCAGCAGGCGATGCGAGAACGAGCGGGAAATCTGCAGTGCCAACGGCGGCACGATTGACGCCGGCGCGACGGTCGAATCGGGCGCGGACGCCGATGCCGACGCAGGCACCACGGCAGCCGGAGCCGGCGCCGGCCGCGAGGTCGCCGCACAGCCGCCGAACAGCACCGCGGCCAAGGCCGACAACAGCAACCGCGGCAACGGGCGGATCATGCCGGCCGCCTCATCCTGCCGCGACGCTACGATCGGGTGTCGCATGACTTGCCCTCGGGTTTGTCGGCAAAACGGCGGAACTCATCCAGGCTCGCCAGCGGCGTAGTCAGGCGATAGCATCTGTTCAGGCCGCGCAACAGGAAAAACGCCTCTTCGCTGCCCAGCGAGTCGGAGAATTCCTTTTCGCCCACTTTCTTGACGATCAGCTTGAGCGAGGCTTCGTCGCGATAGCGGGCCAGGCGCTCGCCCAGGAGATAGGCGGTCAGCGCCGCTTGCAACCGGGCCTGCGCATCGCCGACCTGCTCGATCGACGCGCCCGCACCCACCTTGCTCAGCAACGCCGTCAGGGCAACCGAGCGCTCCATTACCGACTTGGGCACGATGCTGTCGAACGTGCCCACCGACAACAGCGCGGTCGGCACGTTCAGCGGCTTGTTGCCATCCATGACCTGATTGGTGCGCGTGTCGTAGGTCAGCGCCTTGCCCCAGAAGCTGCGCGATTCTCCGTCGGGACGGCCCACCACCACGTAGGAGCCCTGCTTGAGCATGCCGAGATTGGCGCCGGTCGACTGGCTGACCGCCGCCTGCGAATACAGCTGCACGCTGTATTCCAGCACCAGGCGGTTGCGCCGGTTGGCCAGCACCAGTTCGGCGGCGGTGAACGCCACGCCGGCCAGCGGCGACAACAGCGGGTTGCTGACCAGGTTGAGCGCGCCGCCGACCACGCCCTGCGCCCGGTTCAGGGCGCGCAGGGTTTCGGCATTGCGTTCAGCAGTGACGTCCATCACCCTGAGCCGGAAATAGGGCGCCACGCGTTCATCCCAGCGCGGCACGTAGTAGACCAGCAGATTCGAGAAGTTCAGGGACTGGTCGGGCTGCACGCCGCGTTGATACCAGACCACGATGGACTCGGTGCTGCCATCGTCCTTGGCGCCGATGTCCAGCAGCACGGCATAGTCCGCCGGCCCGTCGATACCGGCCGTCTTTTTACCGCTGGCGTCCTGACGCGCGGGGATCTCGACCGACCGCATCAGGATGGACAACGGTTCATTGGCGGGCACGGCCAATTGCCGGTCGGCTTGGTCCGAGGTTGGCACGCCGGTCAATTCCAATCTGCGCACGACGTCTGCCGCGTTGGCGCCCGGAACGAGATAGAAACTGCGGTTGTCCGCGTAGATCGGGGTGTAGGCGGTGTAGCGATCGCCGACGGTCGGCTCACCGCCCGCGCACCCCGCCAATACCCCGACCACCCCCAGCATGCCCAGCCGCCATCTGCCGGACAGGATCCGGCGCACGAACACGAAAGCCATACTTGCTCCGCAAGAAAAGGCCCGCAATGGATCGGAACGACGACGAGATTTTTATCATTGTGTTTCTTTTTGTCAAATATCAATAACCCGCGCAGCCCCTTTGCTGGCGCCCAGGTGCCCAGGTGCCGGCCGTCGCCGGCCAAGCCATGCCCCGGGCCCTATTCGCCCGCGCCCAGCAACCCCGGCCGGCCTTCGTGCGCCGCCTGGGCCCGCTGCTGGATGAATTCAATCAGCATGGCGATGGCGCGCGGATGGTGGCGGTTGGGCATGTACAGCATGTACATGCCGCGCCCGAATATGCTCAGCCGCCATTGCGGCAACGCGGCCACCAGGTCGCCGCGCGCCACGTCGTCGTGCACCACGTAGTCGGGCACCACGCCCACTCCCAGACCGGCCAGCATGGCGTCGCGCAGAAAGGCGTAGTTGCGTGAAATGATGGTGGGCTCCAGCACCACATGCTGCCGCGGCTGACCGCCGTAATAGGCCGACAGCCGCAGCGGCCGGCCGATGACGGCGGCGCTGATGACCGGCAGGCGTGTCAGGTCTTCGGGCCGCTGCGGCAAGCCCCGGGCGGCGGCGAAATCCGGCGAGGCGCAGGCCACGTAGCGCACCTGGCCCAGTTCGCGCGCCACCAGGTTCTGCGGCGGCTCGGACATGATGCGCACGGCAATGTCGACCTCGTCGCGCAGCAGGTCCTCGACACTGTTCTCGAACAGCACGTCCAGCACGATGTCGGGATAGGTCTTCTTGAATTCCAGCAGCCACGGGGTCATGACGAATTGGCCATAGCCGCTGGGCACGCTCAGGCGCACCTTGCCCTGGGGCGTCTTGCCCAGGCTTTCCACGGCCTCGCGCGCCGCCGCGAGTTCGTCCTGGATGCTGCGGCCGTGTTGATACAGCTTCAGTCCGATTTCGGTGGGCTCGACATGCCGCGTGGTCCGCCGCAAAAGCTGCATGCCGACCGCCCGTTCCAGCTGGGTCAGGTGGTAGCTCACGTTGGCGCGGGTCATTTTCAGGCGGCGCGCGGCCTCGCTCAGGTTGCCGGCGTCCAGAATCTCGACCAGCAAGGTCAGGGCTTTGGTGTCCATGTCGAATCTCCTGGTCCGATTGTCAATTTTTTTTATCGTCAATGTCAATTATTGATGCCATTGTCAAGACTTCTTTACTGGGAAAGAATAAGCAACCATAAGACGGGCCGTCCCTGGCCCGCCAGGCGCCGTGACTGCGCCGCGTCCGCCCTCAGGCGTGTCCCCGAGCCACTCTGTGCCGGGGTGCGTTGGCCAGGCCGGTGCGGTCGGCGAGCCCTACCGGAGACACTGTCCCATGACAGCCAGCACAAACGCCGGCGCGGTCCATACGCGTCGCGACGGCGACATTCTTGTCGTCACCCTCGATCACCCCCCCGTCAATGCCCTGAGTTTCGCCGTGCGCGCCGGCCTGGCAAATGCCATCGACCAGGCCGAGGCCGATCCGCACATCAAGGCCGTGTTGCTGACCGGCGCGGGCAAGAATTTCATCGCCGGCGCCGACATCCGCGAATTCGGCAAGCCGCCCATCCCGCCCAGCCTGCCCGATGTCTGCAACCGCATTGAAGCCTGCGCCAAACCCGTCGTGGCGGCGCTGCAAGGCGCCGCGCTGGGCGGCGGCCTGGAAGTGGCGCTGGCCGCGCACTACCGCGTGGCGCTGGCCAGCGCCAAGCTGGGCCTGCCCGAAGTCACGCTGGGTTTGCTGCCCGGCGCCGGCGGCACCCAGCGCACGCCGCGCCTGATCGGCGCCCAGGCCGCGCTGGACCTGATGCTGTCCGGCAAGCCGCTGTCCGCCCAGGCCGCCGTCGCTGCCGGCCTGGTTGACGAACTGGCCGCCGGTTCCGATCCACTGGCCGCCGGCCTGGACTACACGCGCCGCCTGTTGGCGCAAGGCGCCCAGCCGCGCCGCAGCCGCGACGGCCGCGCCCTGGCCGACCAGCCCGCCGCGCTGGCCGCCATTGCCGCGGCCGGCGAACACGTGGCCGCCACGGCGCGCGGCCTGTTCTCGCCCGCCAGGATCGTCCAGGCCGTGCGCGCCGCGGTCGAACAGCCGTTCGACGAGGGCCTGTCCACCGAGCGCGCGCTGTTCCTGCAATGCCTGGACAGCCCGCAGCGCGCCGGCCTCATCCATGCGTTCTTCGCCGAACGCGACACCGCCAAGATCCCGGAATTGAAAGAAGCCAGGCCGCGCCCGCTGGAGCGCGTGGGCGTGATCGGCGGCGGCACCATGGGCGCGGGCATCGTGGTGGCCCTGCTGGATGCCGGCTTGCCCACTGTCATGGTCGAGCAGGACGACGCCGCGCTGGAGCGCGGCCGCAAGCGGGTGGAACAGGTCTACGACCTGCTGGTCAAGAAAGGCCGCATGACCGCGGACGAACGCGGTGCGCGGCTAGGCCGCTACACCGGCGCCACAAGCTATGACGCGCTGGCCGACGCCGACCTGATCATCGAGGCCGTGTTCGAGGACATGGACGTGAAGCTGGCCGTGTTCGCGCAGCTGGACCGCGTGGCCAAGCGCGGTGCCGTGCTGGCCACCAATACGTCCTACCTGGACGTGGACCGCATCGCCCAGGCCACCAGCCGCCCGGCCGACGTGCTGGGGCTGCACTTCTTTTCGCCGGCCAACATCATGAAGCTGCTCGAAGTCGTGGTGGGCCGCGAGACCGGCGCCGATACCGTGGCCACCGGCTTCGAGCTGGCACGCCGCCTGCGCAAGATTCCAGTGCGCGCCGGGGTGTGCGACGGCTTCATCGGCAACCGCATCCTGGCCGTGCACCGCCAGGCGGCGGACATGATGATGGAAGACGGCGCCTCGCCCTACGACATCGACGCGGCCGTGCGCGAGTTCGGCTATCCCATGGGTCCCTACCAGATGGCGGACCTGGCTGGCGGCGACATCGGCTGGGCCACCCGCAAGCGCCGCGCCGCCACGCGTGACCCGGCGCTGCGCTATGTGCAGATTCCCGACCGCCTGTGCGAACGGGGCTGGTTCGGCCAGAAGACCGGCCGCGGCTTCTATCTGTATCCGGACGGCGCCCGCAGCGGCACGCCGGACCCGGAAGTCCTGGCCATCATCGACGCCGAACGCCGGCGCGCCGGCGTCACCCCGCGCCCGTTCAGCGCCCAGGACATCCAGCGCCGCTACCTGGCCGCCATGATCAACGAAGCGGCCAACGTGCTGCACCAGGGCATCGCCCTGCGCCCGTCGGACATCGACATGGTGTTCCTGTCGGGCTACGGCTTTCCGCGCCATCGCGGCGGCCCGATGCACTACGCCGACCGCGTCGGCCTGGCCAACGTGCTGGCCGACATCCGCGCGTTTGCCAAGGAAGACCCCGCATTCTGGAAGCCGTCGCCGTTGCTCGTACAACTGGCCGAGGCTGACCGCGATTTCGCCAGCCTGAACCAGACGGCCTGACGCCCCGAATCCCCTTTTACCTACCGGACACCGACATGCGCGAAGCCGTTATCGTCTCCACCGCCCGCACGCCCATCACCAAGGCCCAACGCGGCGAATTCAACCTGATCGCGGGCCCCACGCTGGCCGCCCACGCGGTGCGCGCCGCCGTCGAACGCAGCGGCATCGACCCCGCGCTGATCGAAGACGCCATCCTGGGCTGCGGCTATCCCGAGGGCGCCACCGGCCGCAACATCGGCCGCCAGGCCGTCATCCGCGCCGGCCTGCCGGTCAGCATCGGCGGCGCCACCGTCAACCGCTATTGCGCCTCGGGCCTGCAGGCCATTGCGTCGGCCGCGGCGCGCATCGTCATGGACGGCGCGCCCGCCATGATCGCCGGCGGCATCGAATGCGTGTCGCACATCCGCACCCGCGACGACGGCGTCAGCGGCATGGACCCCTGGATCGTGGCCAACAAGCCCGAGCTCTACCTGCCCATGATCGAAACCGCCGACATCGTCGCGGCCCGCTACGGCATCAGCCGCGAGGCGCAGGACCGCTTTGCCGCGCAAAGCCAGGCGCGCACCGAAGCGGCCCAGGCCGCCGGCCGCTATCGCGAGGAAATCATCCCCGTCACCACCACCATGTCGGTCACCGACCGCGCCACCGGCGCCGTCTCCGAACGCGAGGTGACGGTGGACAAGGACACCTGCAATCGCCCCGGCACCACCTACGAGGCCCTGGCCGCGCTGGCACCGGTGCGCGGCGCCGGCCAGTTCGTCACCGCCGGCAACGCCTCGCAGCTGTCCGACGGCGCGGCCGCCTGCGTGCTGATGGAAGCGGCCGAGGCCGAGCGCGCCGGCATCCGCCCGCTGGGCGCGTTCCGCGGCCTGGCGGTGGCCGGCTGCGAACCCGACGAAATGGGCATCGGCCCGGTCTACGCCGTGCCCAAGCTGCTCGCGCGCCACGGCCTGAAGGTCGAGGACATCGACCTGTGGGAACTGAACGAGGCCTTCGCCTCGCAAGCGCTGTACTGCCAGGAACGCCTGGGCATCCCGATGGACCGCCTGAACGTGGACGGCGGCTCGATCGCGCTGGGCCATCCATTCGGCGTCACGGGCGCCCGCCTGGCCGGCCACGTGCTGATCGAAGGCCGCCGCCGCGGCGCGCGCTACGCCGTCGTCACGATGTGCGTGGGCGGCGGCATGGGCGCGGCCGGCCTGTTTGAAATCTACTGAGGAATCGCGTCATGGATCTGGAATTCACCCCCGAAGAAAACGCCTTCCGCGACGAGGTCCGCGCCTTCCTGGCCGCGAACCTGCCCGAGCGCCTGTCGGCCAAGGTCACGCAGGGCAAGCTGCTGGCGCGCGCCGACATGGTCGAGTGGCACGCCATCCTGAACCGCCAGGGCTGGCTGGCCAGCCACTGGCCGGTCGAATACGGCGGCACCGGCTGGAGCACCACGCAGAAATTCATCTTCGATAACGAATGCGCGCTGGCCGGCGCGCCGCGCATCGTGCCGTTCGGCCTGAGCATGCTGGGTCCGGTACTGATCAAGTATGGCAACGAAGCGCAAAAGCGCCATTGGCTGCCGCGCATCCTGGACGGCTCGGACTGGTGGTGCCAGGGCTATTCCGAACCGGGCGCCGGCTCGGACCTGGCGTCGGTCAAGACCACCGCCGTGCGCGATGGCGACAGCTACATCGTCAACGGCCAGAAGACCTGGACCACGCTGGGCCAGTACGCCAACATGATCTTCTGCCTGGTGCGCACGTCCACCGAAGGCCGGCGCCAGGAAGGCATCAGCTTCCTGCTGATCGACATGACCAGCCCGGGCGTGCAGGTGCGCCCCATCATCACGCTCGATGGCGAACACGAAGTCAACGAGGTGTTCTTTTCCGACGTGCGGGTGCCGGTCGAGAACCTGGTGGGCGAAGAAAACCGCGGCTGGACCTGCGCCAAGTATCTCCTGACGTACGAACGCACCAACATCGCCGGCGTGGGCCAGTCCACCGCCGCGCTGGAACGCCTGAAGGCCGTGGCGGCCAGCCAGAAGAAAAACGGCCGGCCGCTGGACCAGGACCCGGACTTCGCGGCCCGCATGGCGCGAGTGGAAATCGAGCTGGCCAACATGCGCACCACCAACCTGCGCGTGGTGGCGGCGGCGGCCGGCGGCGGCGCGCCCGGCGCCGAAAGCTCGATGCTGAAGATCCGCGGCACGCAGATCCGCCAGGAAATCACGGCGCTGAACCGCCGCGCCATGGGGCCATACGCCCGCCCCTTCGTGCCTGAAGCCCTGCACGATGGCTATGACGCCGCGCCCATCGGCCCGGACGGCGCCGACAGCGCCGCGGCGCAGTACTTCAACAACCGCAAGCTGTCGATCTTCGGCGGCTCCAACGAAATCCAGAAAAACATCATCTCGAAGATGATCCTGGGACTGTAAAGGCCGGCCATGAACTTTGAACACACCGAAGACCGCCGCATG
The DNA here is from genome assembly GCF_016428805.1 of Achromobacter sp. ASV32. Lineage (GTDB taxonomy): Bacteria > Pseudomonadota > Gammaproteobacteria > Burkholderiales > Burkholderiaceae_B > Achromobacter. Next base: position 4,797 of record NZ_JAELTJ010000066.1, on the reverse strand, counting down.
CTGTCCGACATGCTGCGCCGCTTTGTCGCGGAGCAATACGACTTCGCCACCCGCGAGCGCAACGCCAAAATGCCGCAAGGCTACAACCCCGAATTCTGGCGCCGTTACGCCGAACTGGGCGCCATCGGCGCGCTGTTCACCGAGGAACATGGCGGCCTGGGCGGCGCCGGGTTCGACATCAGCGTGGTATTCGAGGCGCTGGGCCGCGGCCTGGTGCTGGAACCCTTCCTGGACGCGCTGATGGTGGGCAGCGCCATCGCCCGGGCCGGCAACGCAGCGCAGCGCGAGGCGCTGGACGGCCTGATCGCGGGCAGCATCACCGCGGCGCTGGCCGCCGCCGAACCGCAATCCGGCTACGCGTTGTCCGACGTGCGCACCCGCGCCGAGCGCAGCGGCGACGGCTGGGTCCTCAATGGCGCCAAGGCCGTGGTGACGGCGGGCGAACACGCCGACCTGTTCCTGGTGTCGGCCCGCAGCGCCGGGGCCGACGACGACGCGGCCGGCATCAGTCTGTTCCTGGTCAGTGCCGGCACGCCGGGGCTCTCGGCGCGCGGCTATGACCTGATCGACGGCGGCCGCGCGGCGGAACTCACGCTGACCCAGGTCGCCCTGGGTCCCGACAGCCTGCTGGGCGAGGCCGGCGCGGGTTACGCGCTGCTGGAACACGCCACCGGCCGCGGCCTGCTGGCGTTGTGCGCCGAAGCCGTGGGCGCCATGGACTGCGCCCGCGACGCCACCCTCGAATACCTGCGCACGCGGCGCCAGTTCGGCGTGCCCATCGGCAGCTTCCAGGCGCTGCAGCATCGCATGGCCGACGTACTGCTGGAAATCGAGCAGGCGCGTTCGGCGGTCATCAACGCCGCCGCGGCGCTGGACAACCCCGACCGCGTCACCCGCGAGCGCGCGCTGTCGGCGGCCAAATACACCATCGGCCGCATCGGCACGCTGGTGGCCGAAGAAAGCATCCAGTTGCACGGCGGCATCGGCATGACCTGGGAACTGCCCCTGGCGCACTACGCCAAGCGCCTGGTAATGATCGACCACCAACTGGGCGACGAAGACCACCACCTGCGGCGCTACATCGCGCTGGGACAGGCCTGAATGGCGAGGAGACGACCATGACCCAGGCCTACGCCGCCCCGCCCATCGCCCCGCCGTTTTCGGCGCCGTTTCCGGTCAAGACCGCGGCCGACGTCCAGCGCCTGGCCGCCCGGCCGCTGGCCGAGACGCTGACGGTGCAAAGCACCTACGAGATCTTTCGCAACTCGGCCGCCGCGTTCGGCGCACGCCCCGCGCTGACCTTCCTGCGCAGCGCCGACCCTGATGATCCGCCAATCGTCTGGCGCTACGACGAGCTGCTGGCCGGCATCCACCAGACCGCCAACCTGCTGCACAGCCTGGGCGTCGGCGCGGGCGACGCCGTGGGCGTGCTGCTGCCCGGCTGCCTGGAATACCACCTGGCGCTATGGGGCGGCGAGGCCGCGGGCATCGTGCAGCCGCTGAACCCGCTGCTCACCGAAGACAAGCTGGCCTCGCTCTTGACCACCGCCGGCGCCAAGGCGCTGATTGCCTACGGCTCGGACGTGGAATGCGGCGCCTGGTCCAAGGCCCTGCGCCTGCATGAACGCGTGCCGTCCCTGAAGACCCTGCTGCGCGTGGCGCCGCACGACGAGGCGCCCGACCAGCGCCCCGCGCTGCCGGCCTTCGCGCGGGACTTCAATGCGGCGCGGGCCGAGCAGCCGACGGACCGCCTGGTCAGCGAACGGGTCATCCGCGCCGAAGACGTGGCCGCGTATTTCCACACGGGCGGCACCACCGGTGCGCCCAAGCTGGCCATCCACACCCACGCCAACCAGGTCTTCACGGCCTGGGCCGCGGTTCAATTGCAAGGCGCGGGGCCGGGCGACGTGGTGATCAACGGCTATCCGCTGTTCCATGTGGCGGGCGTACTGCCGGCCTCGCTGGCCGCGCTGTCGGCCGGCGTGCAGACCGTGATTCCCACGCCGCTGTTGCTGCGCAACCGCGATGTGCTGCGCAACTACTGGCGGCTGGTCGAGCGCCACCGCGCCACCTCGCTGCAAGGCGTGCCGACCATCCTGGCCGCGCTGGCCGACATCCCGCTGGCGGGCGCCGACATCTCGTCGCTGCGCTATTGCCGCACGGGCGCCGCACCCTTGCCCGCCGAGCTGGCCGCGCGCTTCGAGCGCCTGTTCGGCCTGCATGTCAACGAAAGCCTGGGCATGACCGAAATGGCCGGCATCACGTCCATCACGCCGCCGGGCTCGCGCTTTCCGGTCAATTGCGTGGGCTTTCCGCTGCCCTATGTGCAGGTGCGCGTGGCCGCGCTGGACACGCCCGCGGGCCAGCCCGCCCGCGATCTGCCGCCTGGCCAGCCCGGCATGCTGCTGTTCAAGTCGCCCAATGTAATCCCGGGCTTTCTGGACCCCGAGGACACCGCACGCGCCTTCACCGAAGACGGCTGGCTGATCAGCGGCGACGTCGGCTTCCTGGATGCCGAAGGCCGCCTGCACCTGCAAGGACGCGCCAAGGACCTGATCATCCGTGGCGGCCACAACATCGATCCCAAGACCATCGAGGATGCGCTGGCCACGCACCCGGCGGTGCACATCTGCGCGGCGGTCGGCGCGCCCGATCCCTACGCCGGCGAATTGCCCATCGCCTTCGTCACACTGGCCGAGGGCGCGCAGGTCTCCGAAGCCGATCTGGTGGCCTATGCCGCCGCCCATGTCGACGAAGGCCCGGCGCGCCCCAAGCGGGTCATCGTGCTGGAGAACATGCCGATGACCAACGTCGGCAAGATCTACAAGCCCGATCTGCGCCGCCTGGCCACCGCGGTGTCGGTGCAGGCGGTGGTGGCGCGGGTATTGCAGGACGCCGGACTGGCACCGGACAACCCGTTGTTCCGTGTCCAGGCCGATGCGCAGCCCGATGTCGCCGTCGACGTCGACGCCGCCACCTCCGCGCCGCTGAAGGAGCAGTTGCGCGCGGCGCTGGACCGATTGCCGGTCAAGGTCGCCATGCGCGGCTGACGATCGGAACCCCATAGAAAAACACACAGGAGACCCCCCCATGCCCCACCACCCGCTGCGCAGAACCTGCCTGGGCGCCCTGCTGCTGGCGCTGACCGGCGCCGCTCTGGCGCCCGTCGCATCGGCGCAAAGCGCCTTTCCCAACAAGCCCATTACCGTGATCGTGCCGTTCCCGGCCGGCGGGTCCACCGACCGCCACCTGCGCATCGTGGCGCAGGAAGCGTCCAAGTACCTGGGCCAGACCGTCATCGTCGAGAACCGCCCTGGCGCGGGCGGCACGCTGGGCCCGGCCACCATGTCGCGCACCGCCAAGCCCGACGGCTACACGGTGGCGCTGTACACGCTGGCCATGCTGCGCATGCCCTACATGCAGAAGACCACCTGGGATCCGATCAACGACTTCACCTTCATCATCGGGCTGTCGGGCTACACCTTCGGCGTCACGGTGCGCGCGGATTCGCCGTTCAAGACCTTCAACGAATATATTGAAGCGGCGCGCAAGAACCCGGGCACCATCGACTACGGCTCGACCGGGGTGGGTTCGTCGCCGCACCTGCTGATGGAAGAGGTCGCCCTCAATGCCAAGGTCAAGCTGAACCACGTGCCCTACAAGGGCAACGCCGACATGCAGCAGGCGCTGCTGGGCGGCCACGTCATGGCGCAAAGCGACGGCACCGGCTGGGACCAGTTCGTGGACTCGGGCAAGATGCGCCTGTTGGTCACCTTCGGCGAAAAGCGCACCACCCGCTGGCCCGACGTGCCCACGGCGCTGGAACTGGGCTACAAGGTCAGCTCCACATCGCCCTATGGCCTGGCCGGCCCCAAGGGCATGGACCCGGCGGTGGTCAAGGTGCTGCACGATGCCTTCAAGAAGGCGCTGTTCGACCCGGCCAGCATGGAGGTGATGAAGCAGCTTAACCAGGAACCCGTCTACCGCGACAGCGCCGACTACAAGGCGTGGGCGCAGGCCACTTACAAAAAGGAAAAGGGCCTCATCGAGTACCTGGGGCTGATGGCCAAGGATTGAGACGGGTCGGCTCGACCCTGTCTTTCACGGGCCAGGTCCGGCATGCGCCGGGCCTGGCCCGACGGCATTCAGCGCGCTCAGAACGCCGTCTTGTAGGCGTACAGCCCCGGCGCGCCGCCCGTCATCACGAACAGCACAGCCGAACCCGGTGCGTGGCGGCCGGCGCGCACGTCGGCCAACAGGCCGGCGAAGGCCTTGCCTGAATACACCGGGTCCAGCAGCAGCCCTTCGCTGCGCGCCAGGCATTGCACCGCCTCGACCATGGCCGGCGTGGGCACGCCGTAGGCCGGGCCGCGCTGGCTGCCGTCGACCCGGATATCGCCGGGCGCGGGTGGCGCGCAGGCGGCCACGCCCTCGCCCTGCCCCAGCAGCGCCAAGGTCGCCGCCGTCAGGTCGACGGTCTTGGTGTGCGCCACGGCCGCGTCGGCCAGCGTGGTGAACGATTGCACCTTGGCGGCCGGCAGACCGGCCGCGATCATCCCGGCCGCCAGGCCCGCGTGCGTGCCGGCGCTGCCGTTGGCCACCACGATGCGCGAAAAATCCACGCCCAGCTGGCGTGACTGCTCCAGGATTTCCAGCGCGCAGGCCGCATAGCCCAGCGCGCCCGTGGGCGTGGACCCGCCCAACGGCGCCAGGTAGACGCGGCGGCCCGACCGTTCCAGCGCCCGCACCCGTTCCAGCGCCGCGGCCATGGCGTCGGCGCCCACGGGCAGGTCATGC
>NZ_JAELTJ010000653.1 GCF_016428805.1 Achromobacter sp. ASV32 | reverse complement strand
GCATCTCGGTCGAGCTGGTGCGGTTAAAGAGTTTGTCAAGCATGGCAAAGATATTGCCACGATTGAGTTGGAGCTGTACAAAAGGCCGCAGGATCGTCGGAACCACGTTGTCAAAGTCCAGATCCGGCGAGAACAAAATAGTCAAAAGTGGTGGCTCAACGGCAAGGAGACTACCCACAAAAACATCCAAGAGTTGATGAGAACGCTCAAGATCCAAGTCGACAATCTTTGCCAATTTCTTCCTCAAGATCGCGTCGTCGAGTTTGCCGGATGTACGCCAGTCGACCTACTACACGAAACGCTGCGAGCCGCCGCTCCCCAGGAACTACTCGATTGGCAAGCACAACTTCGAGAGCTGCACAAAGAGAAGACTGTCTCTTATACACATCTCCGAGCCCACGAGACCTAATAACCGATC
>NZ_JAELTJ010000652.1 GCF_016428805.1 Achromobacter sp. ASV32 | reverse complement strand
GTGTTGAAGATCATGCCAGTGGGGAGGACAATGGGGTGAGAAGAGCCGGCCATGCCGCCAGAGATGCGGTAGACGACAGTACCGTGAGAAGGAATAGCCTTGGCGGTGACACCCTCGTCACCAACCTTGACCTTGGTGGTCTCGCCGGTCCACAGGTCCTTGACATTGAGCTCAGTGTCGGGGTTGACGCGCGCGGTCTGGATACCGATCTTGGCCCAGGAGACGGTCAAGTCAGCAGCCTTGTCGCCGCGGTTCAGGATTGTGAGGATTCGGTCATTGTTGGCCACGTTCTTGGTCAGGACATCAAAGGTGCCGTCCTGGCTGACAAGGGTGGCCTGCTGGATAAGCGGATCCTGGTCAATAGCAATGAGGTCCTCGTTGGTGAGGAGCTCGACTTCCTCGTCGGAAAGCTCGGGGA
>NZ_JAELTJ010000651.1 GCF_016428805.1 Achromobacter sp. ASV32 | reverse complement strand
CCATCACAGTTCCTGAATAAGCGTTTTTCGAGGCCATGATCCTACCTTGACAGGGAACGTGGAGACAGTGGGATCATGACGTGAGCTGAAGCAGGGGTCAGGAACGAGTACTTTGAAGCTGCATTGACAGGTACCTGTACAACCGACAGAAAGACCAAGACGGCATCTCGAAACGGAACTGAACAAGCCCAAAGAAGCACTTATGCATATCGCTTCTATTATGTTATGCACGCCCGTGCCGTTCACAGAGCATGCTGCTTGGCGGGTAGAAACACGCCAGTCACAAGAAGAAGAAACTAGCACAGAGGAGGTGGTGCTGCATGCATAAACACGCGTCTAGGCACACGGAAGAAGCAAACTGGTTGTCTATTTTTATGGGAAACGAACCACGCCAGATGCAAGCTGCAAGGTACCAAAAG
>NZ_JAELTJ010000650.1 GCF_016428805.1 Achromobacter sp. ASV32 | reverse complement strand
AGTTAACACAGTAACATCTCATTAAGTTGTAAAGTCTAGAAGAGCCTCTTATCATTATAAATCTGAAATGGTGCATCATGTCGCTTCGTCGTCGGCGAGGCGAGTCTAAGAAAAGCGAAACAAAGCACTTCACAACAGCGTGGGGCGTCAATTTGCTGAACTTGTTCAGATACAGCTTTACACAGCTCGTAGACTTTCAAGTGACGACGTATTCTGTTTGAGATGCACTCTTATACAGTTCGATCGTTGTGTCTAGTACTTTGGTCTGTTGGTCGTGGCAGGTGTGTACGTGAGAGGCGTGCCTAATACAGGTCTATCACGGCACTGTGTATTTTATCTCCTCTTTCCTTTTAAAGCGTGGTGTCTTTCTACTAAGAACATTCTGCCTTTTTTTCTTTTTAATTTTAATAGTATTTACC
>NZ_JAELTJ010000649.1 GCF_016428805.1 Achromobacter sp. ASV32 | reverse complement strand
ATCGTATATGGTCGCTCGTGCCCATCAATCGATTTGCGGCCAATGTTGAGTGGCAATGACGCAGGTTGGATGCCAGGGCGGAAGTCGGAGTAGAGTTGGGGCAACAGGACCGAACAAGGCATGCCGCTGCAAGAACGAGAGTAAAAGAGAGACAAACCGCTGGCCGGAGAGAAAGAAAAGAAAAAGAGACAGATGCCAGAAAGCAACAAGAACGAATCCCAATCTGGCTTTCCCAGCGCAGTAACAAAGTTGAGTGGCGGCCGTGGTCAGGAACAAAGTGTTACTCGCCGTCTTATTAAACAGCGAGGCCAAGAAGCCACGCTGGCGCCGTCCGAAAGATGCTGATCAATCCAGAGGGTCAACTGGGGCGGACCGGTGGGGGGGGTCGCCCTGACATCGGGTGGCTTCAGTGCTAATGC
>NZ_JAELTJ010000648.1 GCF_016428805.1 Achromobacter sp. ASV32 | reverse complement strand
CCATGTACCTCCCATATATGCCCAAACACCAAATGAGCTATTCTCATATACCAAATTCCCTAATCCAAAAGAGTTGAAAACTTTGTCAGTGGCCATTTCCCGTCTAATGGTGCCCGCTGAGATGACGGCGAACGTGGCCATGGATATGGCGGCGACGCTGAGCATTCTTCAGGTCAACTTCACCAGTCTTGCTGTAGACAGTCAAAGCCCAGCCTCCACCACAGACATCGGAGGCAGCATCCTCGCAAGCCATGTCACAACTAGAGTCGCTTAGGCGCTCAGAGCCAACGATCTCGTTTCCGCAGTAGCACTGGCCACCGTATTCTGTGCCAGCCACGGGAAAGCCAGCCTTTTGGCAGTAGGAAACACACTTGTCATTGCTCATCGAGCCGAGGTTTGGTCGAATCTCGCCGCTGAGG
>NZ_JAELTJ010000647.1 GCF_016428805.1 Achromobacter sp. ASV32 | reverse complement strand
CATATGAGGAATTCGAAATTGCTGACAGTGTTTTCTTTAGGAACTCTGACGCTGAGTGTGCCCGAATTTGTCAACTTGGATTACGACTTGGAGAACAGGTTGATTTCGTTGACAGTGGAAGATTCCAACGTCAAGCAACAAAAGGAGATATGGGGTACGTTTTCTTGCCTGGCACAATGTGTAAATGATTGTGTATCTTGTAGAAAAGGAGGATGCTAACTGCTGTTGATGGTCATAGGCACATCATGGTCATATCTTACCAACTACATCATGGGCGTTTCAGAAGGCCACACGACGATCCTGCGATTGGTCGGTGTCGGAGACCGAGCGACAGTCGAAGAGCGCGGCGGCAAAGCAGAATTCCCGGGCCAAAAGTTCCTGTGCCTCAAGCTGGGATTCACACACCCGGTTGAGGAAGG
>NZ_JAELTJ010000646.1 GCF_016428805.1 Achromobacter sp. ASV32 | reverse complement strand
GGGTGAACTCGGCCGAGTATCTTGGTCATTAGATTGCGTCATGTCGCCGAGAACAAACGGTGCTGCATTTGCATTGAGCTTGGGTTTCTCGGGTGCGGAGTTAACGGTGCAGATGTGGCGGAAAATTGCGTCGTCTTCTGGCCGTACAAATGGAACGCGAAGCTTGTCTCGGTCGGTCCCGTACAGTACCATGGTATTCTGTGAGAATAGGATATCTGCAGAGTGCGCTCTCAAAGCGTCGCTGCCGACAAACGCTCGAATAAGATGCTTCTCGGCAGAAACAGACTGGTTATTGATCCCGTACACTTCAAACCTGACCGACATGGATGGTACCAGTCCCTCAGGCGTGGCTGGACGACTTGTACGCTGCGAGACAACAGCTTCAGCAAAGAAGACGTTTAATCGAATATGACATACAC
>NZ_JAELTJ010000645.1 GCF_016428805.1 Achromobacter sp. ASV32 | reverse complement strand
CTTTGGGCACCGAGCCAAGCGCCCCTACTGCCGTCAGCGAGCCCTTATGGACTACGCACAGGTCATATCCCGCCACAGGTCAACATCAATGGCCTTTTGTATGTGGGGTGCTATGCTTTGAAGGACGCAAGAGAATATATGAGTACATGCTGCGTGAGTGCGCATATCGTTGGTGCTAGGCATGGAAGAGAACCAGCCTGGATCAATTCGCCAATCGACGAGGCAACCCTCGGCGAACACCCCAAAATTTTATGCGACGTATAGCGCCTCTTTTCGCTAACTCTTCATCCGGCTTACTTCGTTTACCAAATGATTGGAGCTTGGATAAGCAGGATATCCTGGCTACGTACGGAGTACTCGCCCCAGATGTCAGAAACACCTGGTCAGACATTTTACCGTACAGGCCGATCTGCCACTTGC
>NZ_JAELTJ010000065.1 GCF_016428805.1 Achromobacter sp. ASV32 | reverse complement strand
CCCCCCCCCCCCCCCCCCCCCCCCCCCCCCCCCCCCCCCCCCCCCCCCCCCCCCCCCCCCCCCCCCCCCCCCCCCCCCCCCCCCCCCCCCCCCCCCCCCCCCCCCCCCCCCCCCCCCCCCCCCCCGCGCGGGCGGCCGGGGCGGCCGGGGCGGATGGGGTGGCACCAAAAGCAGATGTGGTCCTGCCTTGATGTCACGCAAGGAGTGTTACTCTATTCCATCTGAAATATGACGTGCGAATCATTCGCATTTAAGATATGATGTTCGGCTTGTACCGGTCAGCCGTCGGCGCCTTGCGGCGCGCGTCTTTTTTCTGGCTGGCCAGATAAGTTAATGCACCCTGGCTGATTCATGCCTAGCTTTCAACGTGGTTTGAACTCTTCATCGACGTCGTCATTTGGTATACGCGCAGGCGCTGGCCTGGCGGTCGTGGCGCTACACGCCGCAGTGGTCTACGCCATTTACATGGCTCCCGCGAGTCGTCCTGAACTGGAGGAACCCGAGGCCATCATGGTGAGTGTGGTCGACGCGCCCATTCCCCAGATCGCCAAAGCCGAACCCACGCCGGAAGTGCCGCAGCCCGTGGTCGAAACGCCGCCGCCGCAGCCGGAGGTCGAACCCGAGCCTGATCCCGAACCGGAACTCAAGCCCGAGCCCGAGCCCGAGCCCGAGCCGGTCGTCGAGAAGCCGCCGATGCCGGCGCCCAAGCCCAAACCGAAGCCCAAACCCAAGCCGCAGCCCAAGCAGGAAGCCAAGCCCGAGCCCAAGACGGAAACGCCGCCGGTGCAGACGCCGCCGGCCGGCGCCCCGGAAGGCACGCAGGCGCCGCAAGGGCCGCAGCAAGGCCCGCCGCCGGATCAGCCCGTGCTGGTGTCCAGCATCGAGTTCCAGGGCGCGCGGCCCATGCCCAACTACCCGATGGCGTCGCGCCGCATGCGGGAAGAGGGCCGGGTGGTGGTGCTGGTGGAAATCAATACCCAGGGGCTGGTCGAGCGGGCAACGATTGACGCGTCTTCGGGCTTCCCGAGACTGGACGAGTCGGCACTGGCCGCCGCCCGCAAGGGCCGCTTCAAACCCTATACCCGCAATGGCGTGGCCTATCCCGCCAAAGCCAAGATTCCGTTCGATTTCGTAATGAGGAACTGAGATGTCCAACGCAATGCATAGCGCCACCCTGGTGGCGCAGGCGACCACCAGCCCGGCAGCAGCGCCGGCTGCCGCTGCTGTCGCGCCCGCTGCCCAGCAGGCTGCCGCCACGGCTGGCGGCGTTGCCCAGCAGGCCGCCGGCACCGTCCAGCAGACCGCCGACGCGCTGCACAGCGCCGCTGCCGCGATGCCGGCTGCCATGCCCGCGCCCGCGGCCGTCCCCGACATGGGCTTTCTGCACTTTGTCGCCCAAAGCGATTTCGTGGGCAAGAGCCTGTTCATCATCCTGATCCTGATGTCGCTCGTGACCTGGTACCTGATCCTGGTCAAAGTCGCGAGCAACGTCAGCATGCGCAAGCGTTCAGCTGACTTCCTGAACAAGTTCTGGAATGCCAGCTCGCTGGAGCAGGTCGAAAACGAAATCGTGACGCACGGCGCGCGAGATCCGTTCTCGCATCTGGCCAGCCACGCCATGCACGCCCAGGCGCACCACAGCAAGTTCGGTGCCACCAAGCTGGAAGAGGCTGGTTCGAACACCGATTTCGTCACGCGCACGATGCGCAAGGTGATCGATGAAGAAACCGCCAAGCTGGAAAACGGCCTGACGGTGCTGGCGTCGGTGGGGTCGACCGCGCCGTTCGTCGGTCTGTTCGGCACGGTGTGGGGCGTCTACCACGCGCTGGTCGGTATCGGCCTGTCCGACGGCGTGACCATCAACCGCATCGCCGGTCCGGTGGGCGAAGCCCTGATCATGACCGGCCTGGGCCTGGCAGTTGCCATCCCGGCCGTGCTGGCTTACAACACCTTCGTGCGTAACAACCGCGTGTTCCTGTCGCGCCTGGATGCCTTCGCGCACGATCTGTTCGCCTTCCTGACGACGGGCCAGCAAGTGGCGCTGTCCGACGGCAAGGTGCGTGCCCTGCGCCGCCAGAACGGTCACGGCGCCGCGGTTCAACGCGGGAGCGAATAATGGCTTTTGGCAGCTTCGAGGGTAAAGGATCCGGGAGCCATACGGTTTCCGAGATCAACATGGTGCCCCTGATCGACGTCATGCTGGTGCTGCTGGTGATCTTCATCATCACGGCGCCGCTCCTGGCGCACTCGATCAAGATCAACATGCCCCAGGTGGCCGCCGAGCAGATCGAGGAAGAGCCCAAGACCGTGGACCTGGCCATCGATGCCAGCGGCGCGCTGTTCTGGGACGAAAAGCCGGTCAATATCGATGACCTGCCCAACCGCTTCAAGTCGATCGCCGGCACCAAGCCGCAGCCCGAAATCCGTATCCGCGCCGACCAGAACACCCGCTACGAGACCCTGGCCAAGGTCATGGCCTCGGCCCGCCGTTCGGGCATGACGCGCATCGGTTTCGTCACCACGCCGCCCTCGGGCGGAGCCCCCTCGGCCGACGCGCCGGCGGGCGCCCTGGCCCCCGCGCCGGCCGGCAAGTGAACGTTTCCTGGGAAAAGGGGCGCATTTCGCGCCCCTTTTTTTTGGGATCGCGCTAGAATCGCGGCATGCGAGTTCTGGTAATCGAAGACGACACCACCCTGGGCCATGCGCTCCAGGAATTTCTGGCCGACCAGGGGTATGCGGTCGACTGGCTGACCGAGGGCGACCGGGTTCTGGGCGCGCTGGCTGGCCAGCCGTATGACCTGATGCTGCTCGACCTCAACCTGCCCGGCATGAGCGGCCTGGACGTTCTGCGCCAGTTGCGCCAGGACGGCAACCAGGTACCGGTGCTGATCCTGACGGCCCGAGATGGCATCGAAGACCGCGTCGCCGGTCTGGACGCCGGCGCCGACGACTACGTCACCAAGCCCTTTGAACTGCCCGAGCTGGCCGCTCGGGTGCGCGCTTTTGGCCGCCGCAGGGCAGGGCAGGCGCAGCCCTTGATCGAAGTGGGCCCCTTGGTGTTCGACACCGTTGGCCGCGAGGTCCGGGCCAACGGCCAGCGCCTGTCGCTGTCGGTGCGCGAATTGTCCGTCCTGGAGATGCTGATGGCCCGCGTGGGCCGCGTCGTCACCAAGCGTCAGATCGTCAATTCGCTGTCCGCCTGGGATGCCGATTTCAGCGAAAATGCAGTGGAAGTCTATGTCTACCGCCTGCGCAAGCGCCTGGAGGGCACGGGCGCCAGCATCCAGACGGTGCGCGGCTTCGGCTACATGCTGGATGTGGAAGCGGCCTGACGGCCCGCCTGGCCGTCCCGCGCCGGCTGGCATAGGCCGCCCGCGGCGGCCCGACGCCACAGCCGATTAAACGAGGGCTCCGCGTCATGACGCACGAACGCACTCCTCCCTCTGCCCCGGCCTCGCGCCCCTTGCTCCCCTCCCGCTCGCTTGCGCGGCATCTGGTCATCCGGCTGATGCCGCCGATCCTGTTGCTGGTGCTGCTGGATCTGGCCGCGACCTGGGTCATCACCCACAAGATCGACATGTCGCTCTGGATGCTGGAAGACTTCTTCTGGCTGATGGTGGTGGGGCAGGTGGCGCTGATCGGCCTGTTCACCTGGGTGGTGGTGCAGGGCGTGCGCTCCGGCCTGCGCTCGGTCAATCACCTGTCCGAGGAAATCCGGCAGCGTTCCATTGATGACATGCAGCCGCTGGAAGTGGCCGGTGTACCGGTCGAGATCGAGCCCCTCGTGACCCATACCAATGACCTGTTGCTGCGCCTGGACGCCTCGCTCGCGGCGCAGCGGCGCTTTATCGGCCATGCCGCCCATCAACTGCGCACGCCGCTGTCGGGCCTGCGGCTGGAATCCGAACTGATGCTGGCGCGGCCCTTGCCCGACGACGTGCGGGCGCGTGCCGAGCGCATCAAGGCGGTCAGCGACCGCATGATCCGCCTGGGCCAGCAACTGCTGGTGCTGGCGCGTGCCGATCCCAACGCCAGGCCCCAGGACAGTTTCGTGCGCATCGATCTGTGCGAATGGGTGCGGGCGCATGGCGCCGAATGGTTTCCGCGGGTGCGCGAGGCGCGCTATGAACTGGACCTGGTGGCGCCGGACGCTCCCATCTGGATCGACGCCGATCCGCTGCTGTTGGCGGAATTGCTGGGCAACCTGATCGACAACGCGCTGCGCTATGGCAACGCCACCGGCAAGATCACCCTGATCGTCGGTGCCAATCCGCCGTCGCTGACGGTCGAGGATGACGGCCCCGGCATTCCGCCCGAAGAGCGTGACCGCGTGTTCGAGGCGTTTTACCGGTCGCCCACGGTCACGGCGGGAGGCTCGGGTCTGGGCCTGGCCATCGTGCGCGAAATTGCACACGCGCATGGCGCCTGGTGGAAGCTCACCAGTCGTCCGGATTTTTCCGGAACACGGCTTTCCGTCGTGTTCCCCGGCCCTCGCAAAGGGGCCCAACTCACTCGGCAAGAACCCACATCATGAGCCAAGGGTCGGCTAGCGTTCCTTCCTCGTCCACCGGCCATGCTCCGGCTGGCCACGCACCGTCTTCGCGCGCGGCGCTGATCATGGGGGCGCTGGGTGTCGTATACGGCGATATCGGCACCAGCCCGCTGTACACGCTGCGGGCCTGCCTGACCGGGCTGAGCGTGCACACGGACCTAGAGCCAGCGCATCTGCTGGGTGTGCTGTCCATCCTTTTCTGGATGCTGATGGTGGTGGTGTCGTTCAAGTACGTGACGCTGATCCTGCGCGCCGACAACCGGGGCGAAGGCGGCACGCTGGCGCTGCTGGAACTGGCGGTTCGCAGCCGCGAGGGCAAGCTGCGGTGGGTGCTGATCGTGCTGGGCATCTTTGGGGCCGCGCTGTTCTATGGCGATAGCATGATCACACCAGCGATTTCGGTGCTGTCGGCGCTGGAAGGGATCAGCATCGTGTCCCATACGCTCGACGCGTGGGTGGTGCCGCTGGCGCTGGTGGTGCTGGTGGCGCTGTTCGCGATCCAGTCGCACGGCACCGGCGCCATGGGCAAGCTTTTCGGGCCGGTGATGCTGTTGTGGTTCGGGACGTTGGCGGCGCTGGGGGGATGGCAGATATGGCAGACGCCGGAGGTGCTGGCGGCCTTGAACCCGATGTGGGGCCTGCGTTTCATTGTCGAGTTCCCGCTGATCAGCTTCGTGCTGCTGGGCGCGGTGGTGCTGGCGCTGACCGGCGCTGAGGCGCTGTACGCGGACATGGGGCACTTCGGCCGTCCGGCGATCCGCAGCGCCTGGTTCAGCATGGTGCTGCCGGCGTTGACGCTATGCTACTTTGGCCAGGGGGCGTTGCTGCTGCGCGATCCCACCGCGATTCGCAATCCGTTCTTCATGATGGCGCCGGAATGGGGCCTGGCGCCGTTGGTGGCGTTGGCGACGGTCGCAACGATCGTGGCGTCGCAAGCGGTGATTTCGGGCGCGTATTCGGTCACCCGTCAGGCAGTGCAATTGGGCTTCTGGCCGCGCATGCAGATCCTGCATACGTCGGCGATTGAAAAAGGCCAGATCTACCTGCCGCAGGTCAATGCGCTGCTGCTGTGCGCGGTGCTGGTGCTGGTGTTGATGTTCCGCAATTCGGACAATTTGGCGGCGGCCTACGGCTTCGCGGTGACGGGCACGATGCTGACGACGTCGGTGCTGGCGTTCGCGGTGCTGCCGCGCGGCACGACGGGGGCCAAGCGGATGCTGTGGTTCGTGGTGCTGGGGCTGCTGCTGCTGTTCGATGTGCTGCTGTTTTCAGCCAACGTGTTCAAGATCCACGAAGGCGGCTGGCTGCCGTTGGTGGTGGCGATCGTGGTGTTCACGCTGATGATGACGTGGCGGCGCGGGCGCCGGCTGCTCTCCGAGATGCAGCAGCGCGACCGCCAGCCGCTGAAGGAATTCATGGAGCAGCTCGAGGAATACCCGCCATCACGGGTGCCCGGGACGGCGATCTTCATGACCATGAATTCGGGCAATGTCCCGCCTGCGCTGTTGCACAACCTGAAGCACAACAAGGTGCTGCATGACCATGTGCTGTTCCTGACGATTCTGGTGGCGGATGTGCCGTACATTTCGCCGGAAGAGCGGTTCACGGTGCACAAGCTGAGCGCGTCGAGCTGGACGGCGACGATCAATTACGGATTCAAGGAGGATCCGGACGTGCCCGAGGCGTTGCGATTGGTGGCGGAGGCTTATCCTGAGCTGGATCTGGAGCCGATGCGCACGTCTTATTTCTTGTCGCGGCAGACGGTGGTGGCGGCTCGCAAGCCGGCGTTGTGGCGGTGGCGCCGAGCGGTGTTTTCGTTCATGGCTCGGAACTCCACGCGTAGCACCAAGTTCTTCAAGATTCCTGCCAATCGGGTCGTCGAGATGGGGATGCAGGTTGAGCTTTAGGGGTGGATGTTTGCTTGCGGCAGGCTTTGATGTGCCTGGTTTGACGGGCGCTGAGGCGGGTGGTCTGCTTGGCGTTTTGGCCTGAAGTCTTTGGTGGGTGGAAGGTCCTGCGGGGTCGCCACACTCGGCCACGCGCGCGGCCTTTTCTGGCGTTTGGGTGGTGAGGTGTGCGAGATTGCTGGAATTGTTGGCGACGTGTGGGTCACATCCAAAGAAAAAGCCCCTTGAGCGATCAAGGGGCTTTTTGCTGGGCGGGAAGAATTACTTCTTCTTGGCCTCGTCCTTCAGCTGCGGCAGCGAGGTGCCGGAGGCGGAGAGCAGGCCGGTTTTCGCATAGGTGAACAGCTTGGAGCGGGTGTCGACGATGTCGAGGTTGCGCATGGTGAGCTGGCCGATGCGATCGGCGGGGGTGAAGGGAGCGTTTTCGACCTTTTCCATGGACAGACGCTCGGGGGCGTACGTCAGGTTGGGCGATTCGGTGTTCAGCAGCGAGTAGTCGTTGCCGCGGCGCAGTTCGAGGGTGACTTCGCCGGTGATGGCGCGGGCGACCCAGCGTTGGGCGGTTTCGCGCAGCATGATGGCTTGCGGGTCGAACCAGCGGCCCTGGTACAGCAGGCGGCCGAGCTTGCGGCCGCTTTCGCGGTACTGCTCGATGGTGTCTTCGTTGTGGATGCCGGTGACCAGGCGTTCGTAGGCGATGAACAGCAGGGCCAGGCCCGGGGCCTCGTAGATGCCGCGGCTCTTGGCTTCGATGATGCGGTTTTCGATCTGGTCGCTCATGCCCAGGCCGTGGCGCCCGCCGATGCGGTTGGCTTCGAGCAGCAGTTCGACGGGGTCGCTGTACTCGACGCCGTTCAGGGCGACGGGCTGGCCCTCTTCGAAGCGCACGGTGACTTCTTCGGCCTTGACGGCCACGTCGTCGCGCCAGAAGGCAACGCCCATGATGGGTTTGACGATGCGGATGCCGGAGTTCAGGTGCTCGAGGTCCTTGGCTTCGTGGGTGGCGCCCAGCAGGTTCGAGTCGGTGGAGTAGGCCTTTTCAGCCGACATCTTGTAGTCGAAGCCGGCCTGGCGCATGTATTCGGACATTTCCGAACGGCCGCCCAGTTCGTCGATGAACCGCTGGTCAAGCCAGGGCTTGTAGATCTTCAGGTCGGGGTTGGTGAGCAGGCCGTAGCGGTAGAAACGCTCGATGTCGTTGCCCTTGAAGGTGCTGCCGTCGCCCCAGATGTTGACGTTGTCTTCCTTCATGGCGGCCACGAGCATGGTGCCGGTGACGGCGCGGCCGATGGGCGTGGTGTTGAAGTAGGTGATGCCGGCCGTGGAGATGTGGAAAGCGCCGGCCTGCAGGGCGGCGATGCCTTCGGCCACGAGCTGCGCGCGGCAATCGATCAGGCGGGCGTTTTCGGCGCCATAGGCCAGCGCCTTGCGCGGGATCTCGTCGTAGTCGGCTTCGTCGGGCTGGCCGAGGTTGGCGGTGTAGGCGTACGGGATGGCGCCGTTGTTGCGCATCCAGAGCAGCGCTGCGCTGGTGTCGAGGCCGCCGGAAAAGGCGATGCCGACCTTCTGGCCGGTGGGAAGGTTCGGGAGGATAGTGGTCATTGTTTGAGGTGAGACGCCAACGGGACTTTGACAGCAGACTTTGACAGCAACAGGCCGCCAAACAAGAAATCAGACCGGTATTTTAACTCTTTTGAGGGCGGCGGGCCGGGCAGAGGGCGGCGAGGGGCCGGGTGCCGGACGGCGCCGAATCCCACGCGAACCTGTCCAAATTGTCAGGGAGCGGACAGCGTGCAGTCCCGCAGGGCTTTCTACAGTGGGGCCGTACTGACTGTCGGCCGCGCGGGCGGCCCCGAGAAAATGAACACAGGCAAGCGGATAGCGTCGCATCGGGCGGCGGGGGCGGGGCTGGCGGCCCTGCTGGCCCTGGCCGGCTGTGCGGCGGGGCCGGACTACCAGCGGCCGGCGATGGACCTGCCGTCCGGTTACAAAGAATCGGGGCCATGGAAGACGGCCCAACCGGGCGTGGTGGACGGCGCGCAGCCCTGGTGGGAGGCCTATGGCGATCCGACCCTGAATGGGCTGATCGTGGCGGCCAATGCCGCCAACCAGACAATCCAGCAGGCCCAGGCGCAATACCGCCAGGCGCGGGCGGCGGCGGATGCGGCCCGGGCGGGGTTCTGGCCCACGGTCGGCGCCAATGTGTCGGCGCAGCGCGCGCGAGCCAAGAGCAACGGCGTGGTGGGGGTGTCCAACAGCTATTCGGCGGCGATCGATGTGTCCTGGGAGCCGGATCTGTGGGGCGCGGTGCGCCGGCAGGTCGAGGCCAGCGACGCGTCGACCCAGGCCAGCGAGGCGAACCTGGCGGCCGCCCGTTTGAGCATCCAGGCCGCCCTGGCGCAGGATTACCTGCAGTTGCGGGCGGTGGACCGGGAAAAGGACCTGTACGCCCGTACCCTGCAGGCCTACGAGCGCACGCTCAAGCTGACGCGCAGCCAGTACGACGCGGGCGTGGCCCTGCGCTCGGACGTGGCGCAGGCCGAGGCGCAACTGCGCACCGCCCAGGCGCAGGCCATCGATCTGGACACCTCGCGCAATCAGCTGGAGCACGCCATTGCCATTCTCACGGGGCGGGCGCCGGCGCAGTTCAGCCTGGCGCCGTGGCCGGCCGGGCAACCGTGGATGTTCCAGGTGCCCGCGGTGCCCACCGGCTTGCCTTCAGACTTGCTGGAGCGGCGTCCGGATATCGCGGCGGCCGAACGCCAGGTGGCGTCGGCCAACGCCGGCATCGGCGTGGCGCGGGCCGCCTATTTTCCTGCCCTGGTGCTGTCGGCCAGCGGTGGCTTTGGCGCGGCCAGTTTCGCGCAGTGGTTCAACGCGCCGGGACGGGTCTGGTCGCTGGGGGCGGCGCTGGCCGAGACGATTTTCGACGGCGGGCTGCGCCGCGCGCGCGACGCCCAGGCGGTGGCGGTGTTCGATGCCAGCGCGGCGCAATACAAGCAGACGGTGCTGGGCGCATTCCAGGAGGTGGAGGACAACCTGTCCACGCTGCGGGTGCTGGACGATGAGGCCAAGGCGCAGGACCAGGCGGTGGTTGCCTCGCGGCTGAGCGAGCAGCTGGCGCTGGCGCAGTACCGGGCGGGCACCAGCACCTTTCTGGCCGTGGCCACGGCCCAGGCCCTGACGCTGTCCAACGAACGCACGGCGGTGCAACTGCGCGGACGCCAGATGGTGGCCAGCGTGGCGCTGGTCAAGGCCGTGGGCGGCGGCTGGAACGCGTCCGCCCTGAACGCGCCGGATGCGCAGGCCCTGGCCGTGGCCGGCACGGCACCGGCAGCCGATGCGGCGGCTGGCGACAAACCCCCTATCCGGAATGAGTGAGTCCATGGACAACGCGGTGAATTTTTCCCATCGGAGCGCGGGCGGCAAGAAGGCCGTGGCGCTGGTGTTGGCGCTGGTGGCCTGTGGGCTGGCGGCCTGGTTGTTACTGCGCGGGCGCGGCGAGACCGCGCCCGCGCCGGCGCCCGTGGTGCCGGTGGCCACCGTGCTGGCGCAGCGCCAGGACGTGCAGCGCTACCTGACCGGCGTGGGCACGGTGACGTCGGCGGCCAGCGTGACGGTCAAGGCGCGCATCGACGGCCAGCTCGACAGCGTGGGATTCGTCGAAGGGCAGGACGTGAAGGCCGGCCAGGTGCTGGCCAATATCGATCCGCGTGCGCTGCAGGCGCAGTTGGCCCAGGCCCAGGCACAGCGCGCCAAGGATCAGGCCACGCTGGTCAACGCGCGGCTGGATCTGCAGCGCTATACCCGGTTGCAACGCGAGGACGCGGCGACGCAGCAGACGCTGGACACGCAGCGCGCCCTGGTGGCGCAGCTGGAGGCGGCTACGCAGACGGACGATGCTCAGATCAGCTACGCGAAGGTGCAGCTGGACTACACCCGCATCGTGGCGCCGATTTCGGGCCGGGTGGGGGCGCGGCTGGTGGACCCGGGCAACATCGTGCACGCGGCCGACGTCAACGGCCTGGTGGTGATCAACCAGATCGACCCGATCACCGTGCTGTTCTCGCTGCCGGAAGAGGCCGTGCCGGGCATCACCGCGGCCATGGACAAAGGACAGGCCCTGACCGTGGTGGCCTATGCCCGCACCAGCAACGAGCCGCTGGGAGAGGGGCAGCTGGTGCTGCTGAACAACCAGATCGACACCACCACCGGCACCGTGCAGTTGAAGGGCCGCTTCGACAACCCGCAGCATCGCCTGTGGCCGGGCCAGTACGTCAATGCCCGGCTGGTGCTGGATGCGCACGAAAGCGCGGTGACGCTGCCGGCGGCCGCGATCCAGCGCAGCCAGTCCGGCACGTTCGTATATACGGTGGACAGCGCCGGCGTGGCCCAGGCGCAGCCGGTGAAGGTGGAACGCATGCAGGACGGCCTGGCGGTGATCCAGGACGGGGTGACGGCCGGGCAACGCGTGGTGGTGGACGGCCAATACAAGCTCAAGCCCGGCAGCAAGGTGCGCGAGCTGGCGCCGGCGGCGGGAGAAGGCCAGTGAGCATTTCTGCGAATTTCATCAAGCGGCCCATCGGCACGTCGCTGCTGGCGCTGGCGCTATTGCTGATCGGCATCGCGGCCTGGCCGCTGCTGCCAGTGGCGCCTTTGCCGCAGGTGGACTTTCCCACCATCCAGGTGCAGGCCAGCCTGCCGGGCGGCAGCCCTGAGACCATGGCGTCGAACGTGGCGCAGCCGCTGGAGCGCCAATTCTCGCTGATCGCGGGCCTGTCGCAGATGACCTCGGTCAGCGCCATCGGCCTGACCCAGATCACGCTGCAGTTCGATCTGAACCGCAGCATCGATTCGGCGGCGGTGGACGTGCAGGCCGCCATCAACGCGGCCACCGGCCAGTTGCCCGCCAACCTGCCCAACCCGCCGACCTTCCGCAAGGTCAACCCGGCGGATGCGCCGATCATGGTGATGGCGGTGCAGTCGGACACGCTGCCGCTGATCCAGGTGAACGACTATGCCGACAACATCCTGGCGCAGCAGATTTCGCAGATATCCGGGGTGGGCCTGGTCAATATCGGCGGCCAGCAAAAGCCCGCGGTGCGCATCCAGGTGGACCCGGGCAAGCTGTCGGCGCTGGGCCTGAGCCTGGAAGACATCCGCGGCGTCATCGCGACGACCACCGTCAACCAGCCCAAGGGCACCATCGACGGGCCGCGCCAGAGCTTTACCACCTATACCAACGATCAACTGCTGTCGGCGGCGCCCTGGAACGACATGGTGCTGGCCTACCGCAACGGCGCGCCAATCCGGGTGCGCGACGTGGGCGTGGCCGTTGACGGGCCCGAAAACACCAAGCTGGCCGGCTGGGCCTATGCCGGCCCGGCGGCGCCGGCGGACAACACTATCACCAATGGCCGCTCGATCGTGCTGCAGATCAGCAAGCAGCCGGGCGCCAACGTGATCGACACCGTGGATCGCATCCGCGCCGCGCTGCCCAAGCTGGAGGCGTCGATTCCGCCGTCGGTGCACGTGAACACCATTATCGACCGCACCCAGACCATCCGGGCGTCGGTCGCGGATGTGGAGTTCACGCTGACGCTGACCATCATCCTGGTGGTGCTGGTGATCTTCCTGTTCCTGCGCAACGTGGCGGCCACGCTGATTCCTTGCGTGACGGTGCCGCTGGCGCTGATGGGCACGGCCGCGATCATGTACGTGGTGGGATTCAGTCTCGACAACCTGTCGCTGATGGCGTTGACGATCGCGGTGGGGTTCGTGGTGGACGACGCCATCGTGATGCTGGAGAACGTGTACCGCCACGTCGAGGCGGGCATGTCGCCGATGGAGGCGGCCTACAAGGGGGCGGGTGAAATCGGCTTCACGATCGTGTCGATCTCGGTGTCGCTGGTGGCCGTGTTCATCCCGCTGCTCTTGATGGGCGGCATTGTCGGCCGGCTGTTCCGCGAGTTCGCGGTGACGGTGACGTTGACCATCGTGGTGTCGGTGCTGGTATCGCTGACCCTGACGCCGATGCTGTGCTCGCGCTACCTGAAGAACCATCACGGCGACCGCCACGGCCGCCTGTATCTGCTGTTCGAGCGCGGCTTTGACGCGATGCTGCACGGCTACGAACGCGGGCTGAAACTGGTGCTGCGGCATCAGTTCGCCACGCTGTGCGTGTTCCTGGCCACGGTGGGCTGCACGGTGGTGCTGTTCCTGGTGATCCCCAAGGGCTTTTTCCCGCAGCAGGACACCGGCTTCATCTTCGGCTTTGCCGAATCGGCCCAGGATTCATCGTTTTCGCTGATGAACCAGCGCATGATCCAGATGGCCGACGTGATCCGGCAGGACCCGGACATCGCCAGCTTCGGCTTCAATGGCAGCCAGAGCACCTACAACACGGGCAACTTCTACATCGGCTTGAAGCCCAAGGACGAAGGCCGCACGGCGTCCGCCGACGAGGTCATCGCCCGGTTGCGGCCGCAACTGGCCAAGCTGGAAGGCGTCACGCTGTTCATGCAGGCGGGCCAGGACATCAACGTGGGTGGACGGCTGTCGCGCACCCAGTACCAGTACACGCTGACGGACTCGAATCTGGACGAACTGAACGTCTGGGCGCCGCGCCTCCTGGCCAAATTCCGCGAGCTGCCGGTGCTGACGGACCTGGCGTCCGACCAGCAGAATGCGGCGGCGACGGCGTCCATCACCATCGACCGCGCCCGCGCCTCGTCGTTCGGCATCTCGCCGGCCCTGATCGACGCGACCATCTACGACGCCATCGGCCAGCGCCAGGTGGCGCAGTATTTCACCCAGATCAACAGCTACCACGTGGTGCTGGAAGTCACCCCCAAGCTGCAGCAGGACCCGGACCTGTTCTCCAAGCTGTACCTGACCTCGCCCTTGACGGGCCAGCAGGTGCCGCTGTCCACCTTTATCAAGCTGGACACCAACAAGACGGCGTACCTGTCGATCAGTCACCAGGGCCAGTTCCCGGCGGTGACGATTTCGTTCAACCTGGCGCCGGGCGCGTCGCTGGGCGATGCGGTGCAGGCGATCCAGCAGGCGCAGGCCCAGATGGGCGTGCCGGCCAGCCTGACGGGGGCGTTCCAAGGCACGGCCAAGGCCTTTGGCGATTCGCTGTCGAGCCAGCCGTATCTGATCGCCGCCGCGCTGATCGCCGTGTACATCGTGCTGGGACTGCTGTATGAAAGCTACATCCACCCGCTCACGATCCTGTCGACCTTGCCGTCCGCGGGGGTGGGGGCGCTGGCGATCCTGATGCTGGGCGGCTACGACCTGAGCGTGATCGCGCTGATCGGCATCATTTTGCTGATCGGTATCGTCAAGAAGAATGGCATCATGATGATCGACTTTGCGTTGACGGCCGAGCGCGAGCACGGCATGACGCCGGCCGAGGCGATCTACCAGGCTTGCGTGCTGCGGTTCCGCCCGATCATGATGACGACCATGTGCGCGCTGCTCAGCGGTCTGCCGCTCATGCTGAGCCACGGGCAGGGGTCGGAATTGCGCCGGCCGCTGGGCTATGCGATGGTGGGCGGGCTGATCGTGTCGCAGGCATTGACGCTGTTTACGACACCGGTGGTGTACCTGTACCTGGACCGGGCGCACTTCTGGTACCTGCGCAAGAAGCAGGAACGGGCCACGCGCCGGGCCGCCCTGGCGCAGCCCGGGCCCGGAGTTGAGTAAAAATAAGCGCCTGTGCAATGTCGATCCACCCTGGCGGGGCCGCAATGAAGATCCTGATAGTCGAAGATGAACTGAAGACGGCGGATTACCTGCGCAAAGGCCTGGGCGAACAGGGCTGCGCGGTCGATGTGGCGCACAACGGCATCGACGGCCAGCACCTGGCGCTGGAGCATGACTACGACGTGATCGTGCTGGATGCGATGCTGCCGGGCATGGACGGCTTCGCGGTGTTGCGTGCGCTGCGCAGCGTGCGCCAGACCCCGGTCATCATGCTGACCGCCCGCGACGGCGTCGAAGACCGCATCCGCGGCCTGCACGACGGCGCCGACGACTACCTGGTCAAGCCGTTTTCGTTCCTGGAGTTGCTGGCCCGCCTGCAGGCCCTGACGCGCCGCGGCCGCGCGCAGGAGCCGGTGCAGCTGCGCATCGGCGACCTGCAGATCGACCTGATCAGCCGCAAGGCCTGGCGCGCCGGCACCCGGCTGGACCTGACCGCCAAGGAATTCGCATTGCTGGCGGTGCTGGCGCGGCGCCAGGGCGAGATTCTGTCCAAGACGGCGATCGCCGAACTGGTCTGGGACATGAACTTCGACAGCAACGTCAACGTGGTCGAGGTGGCGATCAAGCGGCTGCGCGGCAAGGTCGACGCGCCGTTCGACCGCAAACTGCTTCATACCATCCGCGGCATGGGCTACGTGCTGGAGCTGCGGGACGACGAGTCCGCCGAATGAAATCGTCCCTGAAATCCCGGCTGGTGATCATGTTCGCGGTGGCGGCGGCGGCAACCTTTGCGCTGACCGGCGTCGCGCTGTATGGCGTGCTGGATCGCCAGCTGGACCGCATCCAGCAGGACGCGCTGCGCACCACGGCGCACGAGGTCAGCTATTCCCTGACCCGCAGCGGCGACCCCGAACGCTGGGGGCGCTTCAAGGCCAAGCTCGATACGCTGACGCCGGCCGATGGCAGCCTGCGCTTCTGGGTGCTGTCGGACGACCCGGCCTATGAATACGGCAAGGGGCTGGCCGACGTCGATCGGCTGGAACGCCGCGCGGACGGCTTCGGCAGCATCACGCTGCCGGATCGCGAAAATGCCCTGTCGACCCTCACCGTCACGGTCGAGCCGTTCCAGCAGCGGCCGCGGGTACGCCTGATCGTGGGCATGGATTCGGCGCCCTATGCGCACACCTTGCGCTATTTCCTGTGGGCCATGGCCGCCTTGTCGCTGACCGCCATCCTGCTGGTGGGGCTGCTGGGGTTCTGGGTAGCGAGGCTGGGCCTGCGGCCGCTGAACCGGCTGTCGGCAGAGGCCCGGGCGCTGCGCCCCAGCGCCTTGTCGCAGCGACTGAGCATGGCGGCGTTGCCGGTCGAGCTGGAAGACCTGGCCACGTCCTTCAACGGGGCGCTGGCGCGGCTGGAAGGGGCCTACAACCAGCTTGAGGCCTTTAACGCCGACGTGGCGCACGAGTTGCGCACGCCCCTGACCAACCTGATCGGCCAGACGCAGGTGGCCTTGTCGCGGCCGCGCAGTTCGGGCGACCTGCAGGAAGTGCTGCAGTCCAATCTGGAAGAGCTGGACCGACTGCGCGCCATGGTCAACGACATGCTGTTCCTGGCGCGCGCCGACCAGGGCGAGGCCGCCACGGGCCGCATCCATGCGGTGCTGACCGACGAGGTCGCCAAGACCGTCGAGTTCTTCGAGTTCCTGCTGGACGAGGCGGGCATGCGGGTGCGCATCCAGGGGGCGCGGGACGGCGTGGCGCTGATCGATACGGCGCTGTTCCGGCGCGCGCTGACCAACCTGCTGCAGAACGCCATCCAGTATTCGTCGGCGGGCGCCGAGATCGCGATTGAGATCGCGCGGCAGGGCGGCAAGCTGGAGGTGGCGGTCAGCAACCCCGGCCCGCCGATCGCGCCCGAGCACTTGCCGCATCTGTTCCAGCGCTTTTACCGGGTGGACGCGGCCCGGCGGGGCGACGGCGTGGAGCACAGCCATGGACTGGGCCTGGCCATCGTCAAGGCCGTGGCGTTGATGCACGGCGGTTCGGTGTCGGCGGCCAGCGGCGGGGGAGTGACGCGGGTGGCGTTCAGCGTCGAGGCCGAGCCGAAAGGCTGAAGCGGACCGCAGCAGGGCAAGGCGCCATTGCCATTCCCCCCTTAAGGCGCGAACAGCGCGGCCAGGTTCAATTGGCGGATCAGCTCGCCGGTGGCCGAGGCCAGCCGGGTGGCCGGCCGATGCCTGGGGCTGGCCAGTACCAGGTTGTTCGTGATCTGCGGCGACACGATTTCGCTCAGCGACAGCGCGTGTTCGGCCGCCGGACCGCGCGCGGCCGAGCGCGGCAGGATGGCGTAGGCGTCGCCTTGCGCGGCCAGTTCCACGATGGTCTGCACCGCGTCCACTTCGGCCGCGACCTTCAGACGCACGCCTTGGGCGCGGCAGACGCTTTCGACCAGGGTGCGAATGGCGTTGGGCAGGCTGGGCAGCACCAGCGGATAGGCGCCCAGCCCGGCCACCGCGATGCGGGCGGGCAGGGGCGGCTGATGATCGGCCGCCGCCACCAGCACCAGATTTTCGCGGAACAGCGATTCGTAGCCCAGTTGCGGCGAGGGCGCCGGGTCGTACAGCAAGGCCAGATCGACCCGGCCCGCCAGCAGCCACTCGCGCATCTGCGCGCTCAGGCCCTCGGCCACCGCGATGGAGGCGTCGGGGAACCGGCGGCGGAACGCCTGCACCAGCGGCGGGGTCAGCACGCGGGCGATGCGGGGCGGCAGCCCGACCACGACCTTGCCGGTGGGCGTTTCGCGCAGGGTCTGCAGGTCTTGCTTGGCGCGGTCGGCCAGGGCCAGCAGGGCGCGGGCGTGTTCCAGAAAGCGCAGGCCGGCCTCGGTGGGCTCCGCGCCACGGCCATTGCGATACAGCAGGTGCTGGCCCAGCTCAAGTTCCAGCAGGCGAACCTGGCGGCTGAGGGTGGGCTGGGCGACGTCCAGCATTTCGGCCGCGCGCGAAAAGCTGCGCCGCTCGGCGACGCGCACGAAATATTCGATTTGCTTGAGGTCCATGTGGCGGGCTTGGCTTTGTTATTTATTTTTTCTATATCTGAAATCAAAGATATAGCATTGTTAGTCGGGCGGCAATCCCGCAGGATGGCGTTTTTCCCGCAGGAACCATCGTGCCCGATTGCCGTCCTCCGCTAGCGTCGCCCTCCCGCCCCCGCCACCTGCTGCCGGCCGGGGCCTGCGACACGCATTGCCACGTGTTCGGCCCGGCCGAGGTGTTTCCCTATGCCGAGGGACGTTCGTACACCCCCCCCGACGCCCCGTACGCCAGGATGGCCGCGCTGCACGCGCACCTCGGGGTGCAGCGCGCAGTGGTGGTGCAGGCCAATTGCCATGGCGGCGACCATGCGGCCTTGCTGGACGCGCTGGCGCAAAGCCAGGGCCGCTATCGCGGCGTGGCCCTGCTGGGCGCGGACGCGACGGCGGCCAGCGTGCGGCAATTGCACGACGGCGGCGTGCGCGGCGCGCGCTTCAATTTCGTGCCCCATCTGGGGGGGGCGCCCGACCCGGCGGTATTCGACCACGTCATCGGCCTGATCGCGCCGTTGGGCTGGCATGTGTGCCTGCACCTGGACGGCGCCATGCTGCCCGATCTGCTGCCGCGCCTGCGGGTCCTGCCGGTGCCTTTCGTGGTGGACCACATGGGCCGGGTCAAGGCATCGGACGGCGTGGACGCGCCGGCGTTTCGCGCGTTGCTGGACCTGGCGCGCGAACCGCGCGCCTGGGTCAAGGTGTCCGGCATCGACCGCATCGCCTCGGGCCGGCGCCCCTTCGCCGAAGGTATTCCATTCGTGCGCGCCCTGGTGGACGCGCTGCCCGAGCGCACGCTGTGGGGCACCGACTGGCCGCATCCGAACGTGGCGGGCGACATGCCCGACGACGGTGAGCTGGCCGACGCTTTTTTCCTGGCCTGCCCGGACGCTGCATCGCGTCAGCAGGTCCTGGTGGACAACCCGGCGCGCCTGTACGGATTTCCGTAACGCGCGCTTCGCCTGATGCCAGGCAACAACAAGATACGACAATCCCGAGGAGACACAACATGTTCAAGAAGCTCGTATTCGCAGGCCTGCTGGGCCTGGCCAGCCTGAGCCCGGCGCACGCCGACGGCCCGGTGCGCCTGATCATCGCCTTCCCGCCCGGCGGACCGGTGGACCTGGTGGGCCGCGTGCTGGCCGAACAGCTGGGCAAGGAACTCAAGCAGCAGGTCATCGTGGAAAACAAGGCCGGCGCCAACGGCAACATCGCCGCAGCCTACGTGGCCAAGGCCCCGGGAGACGGTTCGGTGCTGTTCCTGACCAGCGTGGGCGCGGTGTCCATCAGCCCGGCGCTGTACAAGGACCTGCCGTACGACCCGGTACGCGACTTCGCGCCCGTGTCGCGGGTGGTCAATAACGCCACCGTGTTCGTGGTGAACCCGGCCAACCCGGCCACCGACGCGGCCGATTTCGTCAAGCGCTCGCAAGCCGACAAGCAGTCGGTGGCGATCGGTTCGTCGGGCATCGGCAGCATTCCGCACCTGACGCTGGAAATGTTCGCCGACGCCAGTCACGCCAACGTGCTGCACGTGCCCTACAAGGGCGCGGCGCCGGTGATCAACGACGTCATGGGCAACCAGGTGGCGGGCTTTTTCGGCGACGTGCCGGGCCTGATCGGCCACATCCAGGGCGGCAAGCTCAAGCCGCTGGGCATCGCCGCGCCGACGCGCCATCCGTTGCTGCCGGACGTGAAGACGCTGGCCGAGCAGGGCATTACCGGCGTCGAGTCCAACAACTGGTACGGCATCGTGGCGCCCGCCGCCACGCCGGCCGCCACGGTCGACAAGCTGAACCAGGCCCTGCGCGCCACGCTGGATAACGCCGCCGTGCGCGCCAAGCTGGAAAAGTTCGGCGCCCAGGCCGCGCCCAGCTCGCCCCAGGAACTGGCTGCGCTGATCGCCGCCGACCGCGAGAAGTGGACCGCGCTGATCCAGCGCAAGAACATCCGTCCGGAGTAAGCCATGGATGCCTGCCGAGTCACACCGGTAACGCCGGGTACGCGCCCGGCGCTGGCCGAGATCGAGTCGCGGATCGCGGCCGCGCGCGGCCGCATCTCGCCGCTGTATCAGGTGTTGTTGAACAGCCCGGCCGTGGTGCAGGGTTGGGAAGCGATGTTGACCGCCATCCGCCTGAATACGTCGCTGTCGCCGCGGCTGCGCGAGCTGATCATCCTGCGCGTGGCGACCCTGAACAACGCGCCGTATGAATTCGACGCCCACGTGCCGCACGCGCGGGCCGCGGGCACGCCGGATGCGGTGATCGAGCAGCTGCGCGCCGGTCCCGCCGTGTCGGCGGTGCGGGGGCTGGAGGCGGGCGAGGCCGATGTGCTGGCCCTGACCGACGCCATGACCCGCGACATCGAGGTGCCGGACGCGCTGTTCGCGCCGCTGCGGGCGCGGTACAACGACCAGGAACTGGTCGAACTGACCGCAACGGTGGCGGCCTACAACATGGTGTCGCGCTTGCTGGTGGCGTTGCGCGTCGGACACTGAAAGGAGCAGGAAATGGACAAGACGGTATTGCTGGTGTCGTTGGGCGAGCGTTTCGATGGGGCGCGCGCGGCTGATATGGCGCAGCGGCTGACCGAGGGCCTGGATGGCCTGCGGGTGCGGGCCTTTGCCGCCGTCGACGAAGACGACACCTATGTGTATGTGGACGGCGACGATGGGGACGGCCAAGGGCATGGCCTGCCGCAAGTGCAGGCCCGTCTGGCGGAGCTGTTTCCGGGGGCGCACGCGCGCGTGCTGCATGCGACGCTGGACCTGGCCGGCGCATCGGCGGGGGCGGATGCGCCCTGGCACTACGTCGTTGAAACCGACGTGACGCCCGAAGCCGAGGCCGATCTGAACGCCTGGTACGACCAGGAGCATCTGCCCGGTCTGGCGTCGGTGCCGGGCACCGTGCGCGCGCAACGCTTCGAATGCCGTGACGAAGGACCGCGCTACCTGGCCTGCTACGACCTGCAGACCCGCGAGACCTTTGGCAGTCCGCCGTGGTTGGCGGTGCGGGCCACCGACTGGAGCAGCCGCGTGCGGCCATCGTTTCGCAACACGCGCCGCACGATGTTCCAGAAGATTCTTTGACGAAGAAGAACGGGGAGACAACGATGAACAAGCGATGGGCAAGTCTGGTGCTGTGGGGCGCCGCGGGCGTCTTGGGCGTGTCGGCAACGGCCGCGGCGGCCGATGCAGGGGCGGTCGCGGTGGAACGTGTCACGGTGCTGCCCGGCAACGGCGCCAGCATCGAGGTCCTGGTCCAGGGCCGGGGGCCGGCGCTGGTGTTGCTGCCGTCGCGCGGACGCGGCGCCGAGGACTTCGATGACCTGGCGGCGCGCCTGGCGCAGGCCGGCTACCGGGTCCTGCGTCCCGAGCCACGCGGCATCGGCGGCAGCACGGGGCCGATGAAGGGCATCACGCTGCACGACCTGGGCAACGATATGGCCGCGGTGATCCGCAATGTCGCCAGGCAGCCGGCCGTGATGGTGGGACATGCATTCGGCAACTGGGTGGCGCGCACGACTGGGGTGGATCATCCCGAGCTGGTGCGTGGCGTCGTTATCGTGGCGGCCGCAGCCAAGCAGTATCCGGCAGGGCTGAGCGAGCATGTGGATCGCAGCGCCGACCTGTCGCTGCCCGACGCCGAGCGCCTGAAGTCCATCCAGTACGCCTTCTTCGCGCCCGGCCACGATGCCAGGGTATGGCTGGGTGGCTGGTACGCCGAGGTCAGCGAAAGCCAGCGCCTGGCCGGCAAGGCCACGCGCCAGTCCGACTGGTGGTCCGGCGGCAGCAAGCCGCTCTTGGACCTGCAGGCGGGCGCGGATCGGTTCAAGCCGGAATCGACCCGCAACGAGATCCGCGACGAGTTCGGCGAGCGCGTGTCGGTGGTGGTGATTCCCGGCGCGGGACATGCGCTGGTGCCCGAGGCGCCGCAGGCGGTGGCGGACGCGATCGTGCGCTGGGAGAAGAGTCTGAAGCCTTGATCCCGCCGGGTTTGCCTGAGTCCAACGCGGCCCGGCCTTTGGCCGGCGCATGAAAAAAGCAGCCCGAGGGCTGCTTTTTTCATGGACGGCTGGCCTTACTTGATCTGGCCCAGCAGCAGGAATTCCATCAGCGCCTTCTGCACGTGCAGACGGTTTTCGGCTTCGTCCCAGACCACGCTCTGCGGGCCGTCGATGACTTCGCCGGTGACTTCCTCGCCGCGGTGTGCCGGCAGGCAGTGCATGAACACAGCCTGGGGATCGGCGGCGGCCATCATTTCGGCATCAACGCACCAGTCGGCGAAGGCGGCGCGGCGTTCTTCGTTTTCGGCCTCGTAGCCCATGCTGGTCCAGACGTCGGTGGTGACCAGATGCGCACCCTGGCAGGCCTGCATCGGATCCTTGAACTGGCGCAGCACCTTATCGGAAGGCGTGCCGATGCGGGCGGCTTCGAGCTCGTAGCCGGCCGGGGTGGATACATGCAGCGTGAAGCCCAGCATTTCGGCCGCATGCAGCCAGGTGTAGGCCATGTTGTTGGCATCGCCCACCCAGGCGACCGTCTTGCCGGCGATGGGGCCGCGGTGCTCGATATAGGTGAAGATGTCGGCCAGGATCTGGCAGGGGTGGAATTCGTTGGTCAGGCCGTTGATGACCGGCACGCGCGAATGCGACGCGAAGCGCTCGATGCGGGTCTGCTCGAACGTGCGGATCATGACGATGTCGACCATGCGCGAGATGACGCGCGCGGTGTCTTCGATGGGCTCGGAGCGGCCCAGCTGGGAGTCATTGGAGGTCAGGTTGATGACCGAACCGCCCATTTGGTACATGCCCGCCTCGAAGGACACGCGGGTGCGGGTGCTGGCTTTTTCGAACACCATCGCCAGCGTGCGGTCGTGCAGCGGCATATGGGGTTCATAGCGTTTGAATTTTTCCTTGATCAGGCGCGCGCGGTCCAGCACGTAGGCGATCTCGGCGGACGAGAAGTCCTTGAACTGCAGAAAGTGCCGCAACGGGCCGTTTTGAGTCGTGGGTGGAGTCATGGTGATGTCGCTAGTCTGAGGACCCGGACGGGCTCGTGGCCCGGGCGGGAGGTTGATTATGGATGTTCGGCCGCGAACTGTCGAATCAGCGGAACCAGGATCTGCACGATCTGGTCGGCTTCCTGGCGGGACAGGATCAGGGGCGGTAGCAGGCGCACCACCCGGTCGCGGGTGACATTGATGAGCAGGCCCGCCTGCAGGGCGCGGCTGACCAGCACGCCGCAAGGGCGGGCCAGTTCGATGCCCAGCATCAGGCCGCGGCCTCGGACGTCGGTCACGCCCGGGGTGCCGGCCAGCTCGGCGGCCAGCCGGTCTTTCAGGTGGTGGCCGACCTGGTGGGCGTTGTCCAGCAGGTGTTCGGATTCCAGCGCCGCCAGCACCGCCAGCCCGGCCGCGCAGACCAGCGGACCGCCGCCAAAGGTGGTGCCGTGGCTGCCAGGCGTGAAGACGCCGGCGGCCGGGCCCGCGGCCAGCATCGCGCCGATGGGCACGCCGCCGGCCAGGCCCTTGGCCAGGGTCATGACGTCCGGCACGATGTCCGCCCACTGATGGGCGAACCACTTGCCGGTGCGGCCGATACCGGACTGGACTTCGTCGATCATCAGCAGCCAGCCGCGCTCGGTGCACAGGCGCCGTACGTCCTGCAGGAAGGCGATGTCGGACGGCCGGATGCCGCCTTCGCCCTGCAGCACTTCGAGCAGCACCGCCGCGACGCGGGGTTCGGCCTCGCCGGCGGCGCGGATCGCGTCGGCGTTGTTGTAGGGCACCTGGATGAAGCCGGAGGGCAGGGGCTCGAAGCCCTTGCGCGCCTTGTCGCTGCCGGTGGCCGCCAGGGTGGCCAGGGTGCGCCCGTGCCAGGACGAATCCATCGTGATGATGTGGGCGTGCCGGTTGCCGCGCTGGTAGGCGTAGTAGCGCGCCAGCTTGATGGCAGCCTCGTTGGCCTCGGAGCCGCTATTGTTGAACGCCACTTCCTGCATGCCGGAAAGCGCGGCCAGGCGGGCGGCCAGGGCGGCCTGCTGGGGCACTTCGTAGATATTCGAGGTATGGATGACGCGGGCGGCCTGCTCGCTGATGGCGGCAACCAGCTTGGGATGGGCGTGGCCCAGGCAGGAAACGCCGATGCCGGCCAGCGCGTCCAGGTATTTGCGGCCCTGGGCATCCCAGAGCCAGACGCCCTGACCGTGCGTGAACGCGACCGGTAGCCGGGTGTAGATATTGGCCAGAGGCGAGCTCATCGGGGGTCCTCCTGGGCATTTTCCCTGGGCAAATCGCCCCAAAGGATCAATCATATACAATTCGCGGCGCGGGGCGCATGTTTGATCACGCCGAAGATCCGGCTTTCGTGAAGGGCGTTCCGTAGTGAAGAATCCATGGCAACTCGCGTCAGACAATTCGTAATTCATGGCGTTACCGAAAGCGGTAGCCGCTTTCGCCCCAGCGATTGGGCGGAACGGCTCGCCGGCGTAATGGCACAGTTCCGGCCCGCCGGCTGTGCGGGTAACCACCTCACCTATTCGCCTTATGTGCTGCCCGTCGTCATCGACGGGGTGCGCGGCATCGTGGTCGACCTGCGCTTGCGCGACCTCGAACCGCTGGCGTATAAGTTCGTGGTGGATTTCGCCCGCGACAACCACCTCAAGACGGAAGAGCGCGAAATCTAGCGCACTGAAGCCAAAAGCGCCCCGACAGGGCGCTTTTCTTATTCAGGTGCTTCCTATACGCCCCCAGACCCGGGGCGGGCCGCCCCCTACGTGCCGTAACGGTCCAGGATCGTGCGCAGGTCCCGCACGGCGGAGCCATCCGGGCTGAGCAGCGCGCGGGCGGTGACGGACTCCAGGTGGTGCTCAAGCAGATGCAGCACGTGCGACTCGTCGCGCGCGCGCAGGCCCGCGACGATCTCGCGGTGCTCGCTGACGGCGCATTCGCTCGAATGCGGCCGGCCATAAAGCGCCAGGATCAATGAGCAGCGCGACACGATTTCATTGACGTAGCGGGCATAGACCGCGTTGCCCGACAGCTCGGCCATCAGGATGTGGAATTCGCCGGACAGGCGGATCGACTCGTTGACGCTGTTGCGCGAGCGGGCGGCCTCTTCCTGGGCCACGTGCTGCTCCAGGCGTGCCAGCCCGGCGTCGGTGACATGCTGCACCAGCCGGCGGGCCACGTCGCGTTCCAGGCAGCGGCGCGCCTCGAAGATGTCGTGCGCTTCTTCCAGGCTGGGGCGGGCCACCGCCGCGCCGCGGTTGGGGCGCAGCTCGACCAGGCCTTCGCTGAACAGGCGCGTCAGCACCCCCCGGACGATGGTGCGGCTGACGCCGAAGCGCTCGCCGATGACGTCCTCGGGCAGCTTGTCTCCCGGCAGCAGGGCTTGTTCGATGATCGCTTGCCGCAAACTTGTGTATACGATTTCAGTGCGGTTTACGTCTTTCCGGGCAGGTCCGGTTGCCGGCGGCAAGGGGGACGTCATCGTGGTGTGATCTCCGAGGCATGCGCGTTCTTTTGGGGCGGAAACGCTGCGGCAAGCCATGCCGGCGCGCATTTTCTAAGTGTGAAACAGCATACTACATCGGGGGGTAAGGGTTAGCGATAGCTTGAAGCAAGCGTTCAATGGCGTACATTGTCGGCATAAATCGTATACAAAAATTTATACAAAATCAGCCAGTTGAATGGCTCACGGAATAATTTTTTGTATACAAAATCTCCAGGGGTTTGATTCATGTCCGCAGCATCCGCCGCCATGCTTGTCGAAAGCGTCGCCGCCACGCCTTGCCGCCTGCTGGTGGTCAACGGCAACACCACCGATGCACTCACCGCCAGCCTAGCCGGACAGGCCCGCGCCTTTTTCGGCGATGCGGCCCAGGTCCATGCCGTGACGGCGCCGTTCGGCCCCGCCTATATCGCCAGCCGGGCGCAAGCCACGGTGGCCGCGCACGCTGTGCTGGAAATCGTGGAACGCGAAGCTGCCCTGGCCGAGGCCGCCGGCACGCCGTTCGATGCCTGTCTGCTTGCCTGTTTCGGCGAGCCTGGCATCGGCGCGGTGCGCGAGCGCCTGGGCGTGCCTGTGGCCGGCATGGCCGAAGCCGCCATCATGACCGCCATGCAGCGCGGCGACCGCTACGCCATTGTCACTGTCGGCCGCTTGTGGCCCGGCATGCTGCGCGAGCAGATCCGCCAGTTGGGCCTGGACTCGCGTTGCGCGGGCGTGCTGGCCTTGCCGGGCAACGCGCTGGACTACGTGACGCGCTCGCCAGACACCATTGCCGCCGTGGGCCAGGCCCTGGATGACGCCGCCGCCCTGGGCGCCGACGTGGTGATCGTGGCCGGCGCCGCGTTGGCGGGATTCCTGCCCAGCCTGCCGCGCCTGCCGCCCGTACCCGTCATCGATTCCTACCGCGCCGCCCTGGCGCAGGTGCTGGCGCTGGCCACGCTTGACCGCGCCCAGCGCCAGGCCGCCGGCCGCTGAGCCGCCGCCACGGCCCATTCGTAAGCCTAGAAGTCCCGCAGAAGTACCCAACCCCATATGCAAGGGAGAATTTCCGCCATGAAGACGCTGCTGAAGTGGACCGCCGGGGCCGTGATCGCGCTATCGGCCATCACGGGCGCATCCGCCGCCAACACTTTGAAGTGGGGCGCCGCCCGTGATCTGGATTCGCTGGATCCGTATTCCTACGGCAGCACCTTCAACCTGGCTTTCCTGAACCACGTCTACGAAGCGCTGATCCGCTACGACGACAAGTTCAACATCACGCCGGCGCTGGCCGAGTCCTGGGAATCGCCGTCGCCCACCGTGCTGCGCTTTCATCTGCGCCGCGGCGTCAAATTCCATAACGGCGCGCCGTTCTCGGCCGACGACGTGGTGGCGTCCATGACGCGGGTGTCCGACGATGCCTCGCCGCTCAAAGGCAACCTGCCGGCATTCAAGGCGGTACGCAAGGTCGACGACTACACCGTCGACATTGAAATGACGCATCCATACCCGCTGATGCTCAATGACCTGACCAACATTTTCATCTTCAACCGCCAGTGGCTGGTGGATAACAACAGCCTGAAGCCCACGGACGCGGCCAAGAAAATCGAAGGCTACGCGACGCACAACGCCAACGGCACCGGCCCGTTCAAGGTGGAATCGTACCGGCCCGACACCCGCACCGTGCTGGTGGTCAACCCCGATTGGTGGGACAAGCCGCGCCACAACCTGGACCGCATCGAATTCACGCCGATCGCCTCGGCGCCGACCCGCGTGGCGGCGCTGCTGTCGGGCGACATCAATTTCACGGAAAACGCGCCGCTGCAGGATCTGGACCGCCTGCGCGCCGCGCCCAACGTCAAAGTGCTGGCCGCCACCGAGCTGCGCACGCTGTATTTCGGCTTCAACCTGGGCGACAAGCTGGTGGGCTCCAACATCACCGACAGGAATCCGCTGAAAGACCTGCGGGTGCGCCAGGCGCTGTACATGGCGCTGTCGCCCGACCTGCTGCAAAAGCGCGTGATGCGCGGCCTGTCGCGCACCACCGGCGCGCTGGTGGCGCCGTCGATCCCGGGCTACGAGGCCAGGCAGGAAGAACGCCTGCCGTTCGATGCCGCTCGCGCCAAGAAGCTATTGGCCGACGCCGGCTATCCCGACGGCTTCTCGCTGTCGCTGCTGTGCTCGAACGACATGTTCGTCAATGAAGAAGAACTCTGCCAGGCCGCCGCCTCGATGTGGGCACGGATCGGCGTGAAGGCTACGCTGGCCAGCGGGCCGCGGTCGCTGCAGAACCCCAAGCGCTCGCGCGGCGAGTTCGACATCACGATCCACGGCTGGGCCAACGAACCGCAGATCGATGCCCTGTCGATCCTGCTGCAGGTGATGCACAGCCGCACCGGTCCCAATGGCGTCTTCAACTGGGGGCAGTGGGGCGATGCCGGGCTGGATGCGCGCATTGACGCCGCGGCCGCCGAAATGGACCGGCCCAAGCGCGTACAGATGATGGCCGACATTCTGCAGACCCTGCA
The DNA here is from genome assembly GCF_016428805.1 of Achromobacter sp. ASV32. GTDB lineage: Bacteria > Pseudomonadota > Gammaproteobacteria > Burkholderiales > Burkholderiaceae_B > Achromobacter. The sequence continues at coordinate 4,234 of NZ_JAELTJ010000065.1, read as the reverse complement.
TGACGACGTGCGTTTCCTGCCGCTGCACCAGCAGCCCATGGCCTGGGCGGTGGGCGCCAATGTCGGCGATGTGCTGCAGATGCCCGACAACAAGGCGCGCCTGTGGACCGTGCGCATGAAGTAAGGACGGCCCGGCCGCAGCCGCGGTCGGCTCTGGGGCTGACAGGAAGGGGGCGCACATGCTGGCGTTCATAGTTAGACGGGTCTTCAACGCGGTCGGCGTGATGCTGGCGGTGGCGTTGCTGGCGTTCGTGATTTTCCGTTTCGTCGGCGACCCCGTCGACATGATGCTCAACGAGCAGGCCTCGCAGACCCAGCGCGACGAGTTGCGCGAACGCCTGGGCCTGAATGCGTCCGTGGGCATGCAGTTCGTGCATTTCGTGGCCAACGCCGCGCATGGCGAGTTCGGCATTTCGTACCGCAACCAGCAGGACGTGTTCGCGCTGGTCGCCGAGCGATTTCCGGCCACCTTCGAGCTGGTCATGATGGCCACCTTGCTGTCGCTGGTGGTGGGGGTGCCGCTGGGCGTGCTGACCGCCATCTACCGCAAGTCGCGGCTGGCGCAGGCGCTGCAGTTCGTGTCCATCCTGGGTATTTCATTGCCCAGCTTCGTGGTGGGCATCATGCTGATCCTGATCTTCTCGGTGCAGTTGGGCTGGCTGCCGGGCTTTGGCCGCGGCGACACGGTCCGGATCGGCGGCTGGACGACGGGCCTGTTGACGCCGTCGGGCCGCGCCGCGCTGGTGCTGCCGTCCATCACGCTGGCGCTGTTCCAGATCACGCTGATCATGCGGCTGGTGCGGGCCGAAATGCTGGAAACGCTGCGTACCGAATTCATCAAGTTCGCCCGCGCCCGCGGCCTGCCCGACCGGGTGGTGCACTTCCGGCTGGCGCTACGCAACTGCCTGATGCCGGTCATCACCGTGACCGGCATGCAGATTGGCAATCTGATCGCCTTCGCGCTGATCACCGAGACCGTGTTCCAGTGGCCCGGCATGGGTCTGCTGTTCATCCAATCGGTCATGTTCGTGGATATTCCCGTCATGGCCGCCTACCTGGTGATCGTGTCCTTCATTTTCGTGGTGTTGAACACGCTGGTGGACATGATGTACGGCGTGGTCGATCCGCGCCTGCGCAGCCAGCACGTCAAAGGAGGCGCCAATGCTCACTAAACCGTTTTCCGGCCAGGGCCGCGGCCGGCTCGCGCGGATGCTGCAAAGCGACCTGTGGTGGAGCCTGCGGCAGGATTACGTGGCGATGGGCGCGGGCCTCGTGCTGCTGGTGGTGGTGGTGCTGGCCGTGTTCGCGCCGCTGATCGCGCCGCAGAATCCCTACGACCTGGCGCAGCTGGATCTGTTGAACGCCGAATTGCCGCCGCGCTGGGTCGCCGGGGGCGAGGCCCAGTTCCTGCTGGGCACCGACACCCAGGGGCGCGATGTCTGGTCGGCAATCCTGTATGGCTCGCGCATGTCGCTGGTGATCGGGCTGGCGACCGTGGTGCTGTCGTTGGCAATCGGTCTGTTGGTCGGGCTGGCGGCGGGGTATTTCGGCGGCTGGGTCGACAACGCGCTGATGCGGGTCGGCGATACGCTGCTCAGCATTCCCACCATTCTGGTCGCGATCCTGGTGACCGCAGTGTTCCGGCAACTGCTGCCGCCCGGCATGCGCGAAACGCTGTCGTCGGTGATCCTGATCCTGGCGATCTCCATGACCAACTGGGTGCAGTACGCCCGCACCGTGCGCGCCTCGGCGCTGGTCGAGCGCGGCAAGGAATACGTGCAGGCCGCCCGGCTGATCCGCGTCAGTTCGCTGCGCATCATGCTGACCCATATCCTGCCCAACACGCTGACCCCCGTCATGGTGACCGCCACCCTCAACCTGGGCCTGGCAATCCTGATCGAGGCGACGCTGAGTTTTCTGGGCGTGGGCATGCCGCCGACCGAGCCGTCGCTGGGCACCCTGATCCGGCTGGGCAACCAGTTCCTGTTTTCGGGCCAATGGTGGGTAGTGGTCTTTCCGGCCCTGTACCTGAGCCTGATCGTGCTGGTGGTGAACCTGCTGGGCGACTGGCTGCGCGATGCTTTGAATCCCCGCCTGCGCTGAGCGCGGCAACTGATATAGACCCACAAGAACCATGCAAAACGCAACCTTGTATACCGATGTCCGCCCGGCAGGCGGCGAGCGCGCCTCGGTGTTGGTGCGCGATGGGCGCTTCGCGGCCGTCGACGGGCCGGTGCCCGACAGCGTGCCGCGGGTGGACGGCGGCGGCGCCATCCTGCTGCCCGGCCTGATCGATGCGCATGCCCATCTGGACAAGACGATGTACGGCATGCCCTGGTACCGCAACGAAGTGGGCCCGCGCCTGATCGACAAGATCGACAATGAACGCCTGGAAAAGCGGCGCCTGGGCATCGATCCGTATCGCCAGTCGGCCCGCCAGATCGTGATGTCGGTGGCCGACGGTACCAGCCACATCCGCAGCCACGTCGACGTGGATACCGATATCGGCGTGGCGGCCATCGAGGGGGTGATGCGCGCCCGTGACCAATACCGCGACCAGATCGATGTGCAGATCGTGGCCTTTCCACAAAGCGGGTTGCTGATCCGTCCGGGCACGCTGGAACTCATGGAGCAGGCCCTGCGCATGGGCGCGGACGTGGTTGGCGGACTGGATCCGGCGGGCATGGACCGCGATCCCAAGGGCCACCTGGACGCCATCTTCGGTCTGGCCGACAAGCACGGCAAGCCGATAGACATCCATCTGCACGAGGCCGGCGAACTGGGCGCGTTCTCGATGCAGATGACCATCGACCGCGTGCTGGCGCTGGGCATGCAGGGCAAGGTGACGCTGTCGCATTCGTTCTGCCTGGGCATGCCCGACGCGCAGGCGGTGCAGGGGCTGGTCGACGGCCTGCTGGAAGCCGGCGTGCACATCATGACCACCGGCTCGGCCTCGCGGCCGGTGCCGAACGTGGCGCGGCTGCATGCAGCCGGCGTGGTCGTCTGTACCGGCAATGACGGCATGCGCGACACCTGGGGCCCTTACGGCAAGCCCGACATGCTCGAGCGCACCATGCTGGTGGGCCTGCGCAACAATTTCCGCCGCGACGACGAGCTGGCGCTGGCCCTGCACGTGGCCACCTACGGCAACGCCCGCGTGATGGACTTGGCCGACTACGGCCTGGCGCCAGGCTGCCACGCCGACTTCGTGCTGGTCGACGCCGAAACGGTGGCCGAGGCCATCGTCTCGCGCCCGGTACGCAAGCTGGTGGTCAAGCGCGGCCAGGTGGTGGCGCGCGATGGCCGGGCGCTGGTGGAGGCGCCATAATGGCCGCCCGCGATGACCTGACGCTGTTGACCGCCCGCTGGGTGGTAGGCCACGAGAACGGCCGCCATTGCCTGTACGAGAATGGCGAAGTCGTGTTCCAGGGCGACCGTATTGTCTATGTGGGCCATCGCTATCCAGGCCCGGTCGCGCGCCGCCACGATTACGGCCGGGCGTTGATCGGGCCGGGGTTCGTCGATCTGGACGCGCTGTCGGACCTGGACACCACCATCCTGGGTTTCGATAATTCGCCGGCCTGGCGCAAGGGCCGCATCTGGCCCGACACCTATATGAAGCAGGGGCCGTACGAGATGTACACCCCGGGCGAGCTGGCCTTCCAGAAGCGCTATGCCTTTGCCCAGCTGATCCGCAACGGCATCACCACGGCGCTGCCGATCGCATCGCTGTTCTACCGGGTGTGGGGCGAAACCCGCGAGGAATTCCTCTCGGCGGCTCAGGCGGCCGGCGAACTGGGCTTGCGTGTCTACCTGGGCCCGGCCTACCGCAGCGGCCATACCTACGTGGACGGACAGGGCAATATCCGCTGCCACTACGACGAGGCGCGCGGCCAGGCGGGGCTGGCGCAGGCGGTGGCATTCTGCGACGACATCGACGGCCTGCACGATGGACGAGTGCGCGCCATGCTGTCGCCGGACCGCATCGAAACCTGCACGCCCGACCTGCTGCGTGCATCCGCGGCGATCGCGCGCGATCGTGACTTGCCCATCCGGCTGCATTGCTGCCAATCGCGCCTGGAATATGACCTGGTGCTCGAGCAACACGGCATGAGTCCGCCCGAATGGCTGCAAAGCCTGGGCTTTCTGTCCGAACGGGCGTTGTTGCCGCATGGCACCTACGTGTCCGGCTCGCGCCAGATCCACCGGCCCGGCCGCGATCTGGAAATCATCC
>NZ_JAELTJ010000644.1 GCF_016428805.1 Achromobacter sp. ASV32 | reverse complement strand
CTGTGTAGTATTGACGCGGACGATTATCAAATTACGCTCTAAAAGACAAGACAGAATTATACCAGGCAGATTATTTAAAACGGCCAACTACGCCACTGCAATGTCGGGTCGCTGCGCGTACTGCAAGCTTGCAGGTTCGCGACACTCCTGAATGAAACAACACGCGACAACTTAGACAGAGCTATGTTGTATCGAGACATGTCTCTTCGATATTTTGAGCATTCTATTTTGACCATATTCACCGCTGTGGCAACGACAAGCCTTTTGCAGAGTCCGATTCGGCGACAGGACGTATTAACAGCAACATTCGCAGCATTCGAAGCAACATAAGCCGGCGCATATTCCGCAGCAAATTGCCTGCACCAAAAATGTTAGGACGCTATAGGAGGGTATGGGGATTGGAAGCCAGATGTGTACACC
>NZ_JAELTJ010000643.1 GCF_016428805.1 Achromobacter sp. ASV32 | reverse complement strand
CGTCCAACCCTTCCATTAGCGGCGTCATTGCCCGCTCGCCAATGATCTTCATCACTGTGCCCAAAATCTCAGCACCACCGTCTCGCAAGACAGGGCTGGACTCTGCAAGAAGCTTTTTGCCAGACTCGCAAATGGAACTGATTTCCGGCTTACTAGGAACATCTCTTGTTGTACACAGGCAGCGAATGAGGAATTTCATCGTTCCCTCCTTGACCTGGGGATTCTTGTTACCCAGGTAGGTAGTGATGTCTTCGAGGCATTCCGAAAGGCTGGTTGCAGCAAATACCGCATCTAGCGCAGCACCGAGGGCATCCGAAACCGAAGCTTTCTTCTCCTTCAGCCTGTCCATAATCGGTTGCATAACGATAGAACGGTACTTTCCGTAGGACTGACGAATACCTTTCGCCAACAGCTCGATAC
>NZ_JAELTJ010000642.1 GCF_016428805.1 Achromobacter sp. ASV32 | reverse complement strand
CTGCTTCGTAGTAACCTCGCCTCCACTCTTCGGATTTTGCAGATACATCGCATGGTGTAAACTCGCCAGATTGCTCATCCGTTAAGTCAACAAACTCCTTCAAGTTCAAAATATCTGCACCTCCATCTTTGGAGCCTTCCAAGCGGCTGATGGTTGCGCGAGCAAGCTCAACAGCTTTGGTCCAGTCGATCTGTCCATTCCTCGGGTCTTTGAACGAATTTGCGTCTCGCAGGTATTTTCTCGTCAGAAAACTCCATTCGTGAGGTGTCGCAAACTTTCGCTCAACGAGCTCTTCGTTTACGGCAAAGGAAATCACCAATACTGCAGCGGCAAGACCCCAGAAAGCGAGCGTGTAGCGCACAACCAGTCTGGCTTCATGCCTTAGCCATTGGCCGCGCGTGGACGTGAAGTATCGTACAA
>NZ_JAELTJ010000641.1 GCF_016428805.1 Achromobacter sp. ASV32 | reverse complement strand
AGGCTGGCTGGGCGAGATCGGCATGTCGCAGGAAGTGCTTTCTTGGGTGGTGATCGGCGTGTTTGGTGGGCGTTTTGCCGCCGCGCGGTCGTCGCAAAAAAGGGCCCTGGCTGCGGCTTCAACAGCGCTGACGATTGTCAGCTGCGGCTGACCAATTTTTGTGGGCTGGTGCCTGCACGAGGCGGACTTGTGCCTAGGCCATGCCGAGTTGGGGCGTGCTGACCTGCCTAAAGCCGCCCGGCATTGGCGCTTAAAGCCGTGTCTAGTACCTACATGAAGACTGTAGTAGCAGATGCCATGCTATGGCTGAGGGTTGTTGCATGTGCTAAATGATTGAAACCCCGCCAAAGCTGCTGTTCACTTGGGAGTTATTTACATACGAACCATTGCTGAGGGTATTGAAGAAAAAAGCCTATACAC
>NZ_JAELTJ010000640.1 GCF_016428805.1 Achromobacter sp. ASV32 | reverse complement strand
CTCGTGGGCTCGGAGATGTGTATAAGAGACAGCTCCAAGCTCTACAACTCGACTGGGTTCTTCTGGCTTGCATGGGCTACGCACTACTTCCCATTCTACCTGATGGGCCGTCAGCTTTTCTTGCATCATTATCTCCCTGCTCATCTTGCATCCAGTCTCGTTGCAGGCTCTCTCATTGAGTTCATCTTCACGACCGGTGCCGCTAGAGAGGACCAAGTTGGAGAAGGTCGCGCCAAGAAGCATTTGACTGCACGCGAGCGCCTTGTTGGCCAGAGCCTGGCGGGCGTATGGATCGCATGTGGAGTCATTTGCACGGTGCTTGCTGGAGGATGGTACTTTTTCCTCCCCCTGACATACGGCTATCCTGGACTCTCTGTTGAGGAGGTTCAGAGGAGGAAGTGGCTGGGCTACGACCTCCAC
>NZ_JAELTJ010000639.1 GCF_016428805.1 Achromobacter sp. ASV32 | reverse complement strand
ATTCTAACTTGGGTATTAGTGCTGCGCGCCCGAAGCAAGCGGCAGCGAAGCCTGGGGCATCCTCAACGCCATCTTTGGCTGGACAAATTCAGCCACGTATGGATCCGTCATTTCGTAAAATGTCTACTGGATCTTTGTCATGGCCTGCTTCATCATTATGCGCTTCCGTGAGTCTACTGGTCGCTGGCCATTTATAAAGGCCAAGAGCGCCAGGAGAGGGTCGGAAGTTGAGGGAAGCCACAGCAGCGAGAGCAACACTGGCGGCATATTTGAGGATAAGACAGGCAACCAAGAAAAGACGACTCAAGTCTCAGGATGAAGATTATTTGTATTAAGAAACAGAGGCAGGGTTTGGAGTTTTGCGTTGTACAAAGGTACATCAATGATTTAGACGCGGGCGGCGTTGGGAGCAGTATATGGC
>NZ_JAELTJ010000638.1 GCF_016428805.1 Achromobacter sp. ASV32 | reverse complement strand
ACATTGTCACGTCGTCCGATGCATTAGTTGTATAAGGCAGCGCCACAGGTTTGCATAATGCAGCAGCACCTTCCGGCGGTCTTTGACAATTTAATTTGGAACGTCAAAAGATGAAACCTGTCTAACAAAATTCTTCAAACAAGTGTAACCGTCTTCAAACCATGATTTTTTCAAACTCCTTGTTTTGTCAACTCATCAGTCGTATCAAGTCCTAGTCTACCAAGTGCGCTGTCTAAGTGATTGGTTTTGCATCACATCCCCCGTCTTTTATGACTAACTCGACGACCTGTTCGCAGAGGAACCGGATAGTCGACGAGTTCAACGAAACTAGCAGAATGACGCTTATCTTGTTATGCGGCACGACAACAACTTTCTGTAGGACATCTCATAGAAAGAGCCATTTAATAAATGTGTACTGCAT
>NZ_JAELTJ010000637.1 GCF_016428805.1 Achromobacter sp. ASV32 | reverse complement strand
CTTCTCCCCTTGTGTGCCACAGACTTGTCGAGCAACTGCAAAAGCCGAGCATATTCTTTTCTTCACCAACTTTCTATTCGCATGGGTCTGTCGGCGAATTGCCTTGCGGATAACGCTGGCTGTCTCGTCACCAAAGAGTAGCCATTCAGGAGACGGCGCCGCCAGCTGCAGCTTAAGTTGATAACTGCATGTACGACGTTCAAGCCTCTGTTCCCCAACGCCACTGAACCACAGAAGCTGCAGCGTTGCACGCCATTCGATTCTTCTTCTCGAGCCGGTAGCTCCAACAGCTGCTGCTATTGCGAGCTTCTGTTCCTTTGTCTCCCAGACCCCGATAGCGTCGCCCCAACTTGCATCGTCACAGCACTGAGCAGCAAATGCACAACATGGCGGCAGTGGCTTCGGCACCAGGGCCAGCCAC
>NZ_JAELTJ010000636.1 GCF_016428805.1 Achromobacter sp. ASV32 | reverse complement strand
ATCCTACGACCTCGCCGACTCGAACGCTCTCGCTGCCTCTGCACTGGCCACATGCTGCTCCGAGTTTGACCAGCCTGCTGCCCCGGTCCCCTTACACTACGAGGTATACACTCGTGCTGCAGTCTCTTCTGCTACAGGACATTCGAGCACATTCGTTTGTTTCCTCACTCCAAAGCAACCTGGCTCTGACCCTACACCAGTGCCGGATAGCTCAACTGCAGGACCTAGAACTGCCCTGGGCTAAAGTTCCAACCCCAAGAAAGCTTCGCCCTGTGCCGTAGCTTCTTGGTGTCTGCATTCGAAAAAAGGCCGACCCTGCTATTACACACGTTTAACACTTGCCATACGTCACGTCTTGGGCTCTCTGCCTGTCCACCTGGCTGAACAGATTGCCCCTCTTGGGGTTACCGGAATCTTCTTC
>NZ_JAELTJ010000635.1 GCF_016428805.1 Achromobacter sp. ASV32 | reverse complement strand
ACCCTCTACTACGGCTCCTACGAGTCGAAGTTAGCGTTGGCGTGAACAACAGCACATGTAAGCCAGGCAGCCGTGAGCCTCCCCACAGATGGATACTTGATGAATCCAGGGCCGCGACTTGTCAAACATTTACTATAATTTTCAATCGTTTGTTTCTGCTATATTGCCCAAAAAATGACCGGTGTATAACGGAACAAGATTCAGATGTGCTGCCAGTTGCCAATAGAGCGATGCTCTTTGATAGCACCAATGCAGCAAATAAAATGGAACATTTGTTCTATTATATGAAGAATGCGCAGTTTATATTTTCTGCTTTCTATCAGAGTTACATTAGACGCCAAAACGCTCATCTCTTCTTGCCAGAGGACTTCTCCGGCATTGCCCTTACATCCTTTACTCAAACACCTTCTCGGCCATAGTC
>NZ_JAELTJ010000064.1 GCF_016428805.1 Achromobacter sp. ASV32 | reverse complement strand
GGAAACCCTGGGCTCCGGTGCGCGACAGCACCACGCTGCCCGAGCCCTGGCGGCTCTGGATCAGGCCCTGCGCGCGCAGGCGTTCGGTGACCTCGCGAATGACCGCAGCGCTGACGCCGTATTGCTCGGCCAGTATCCGGCCAGGCGGCAGCTTGGCGCCCACGGGGTAGGCACCTTGGGCGATGTCGCTGGCGATCTGTCGGGCGACCTGTTCGGTCAGGGTGAGGCTTTTGGTCAGCATGATGCCGCCAGTATATCGCAGACTTTTCAGGTTATCTGATAACTTTGAATAGACCTGGGCGACCTATTGGTGGCTGGCGGCACCGCCATCGCGTGGCCGCGGAGCGCCACGTCCCCATACCGGCTACCTCTCAGGCAGCGGCGGCGGCGTCGCTGGCTTCGGCGTCCTCAAGATCCGGCGCGCCCGCAACGGCGCAGCGGCGCCCACCCCGCGCCTTGGCGCGGTACAGCGCCGCGTCAGCCGAATCCAGCACGGCCTGAGCCTTGCGGTTGGCGCCCGAGATGATGGAAATGCCAATCGACAGGCCCACGCTGACGCGCGTGCCATCGGCCAGCGTGATCGGCTGGGTCGCATCGCGCAGCAGGTGGTTGCCAAGGCGCAGGGCGGCCGTGGCATCGATACCGGTGGCCAGCACAATGAATTCATCGCCGCCGATGCGGGCGGCGATGTCATCCACCCGCAGCATCGCCCGCATGCGCTGCGCGATGGTCTTGAGCACATGATCGCCGGCTGCGTGGCCATGGGTATCGTTGATGATCTTGAAGTCATCCATGTCCATGTAGAACAGCGCGGCGGCACTGTCGTGCTCGCGGGCGCTGGTGCAGATGCGTTCCAGCGCGGCCTCCAGCCCGCTGCGGTTGGCCAGGCCGGTCAGCGCGTCCAGGCTGGCGCGGCGCTCATTCTCGCGTTCGGCCAGCATGGTGGACACCAGGATGCGCCGCAACCGTTGCGAGGCAATGCTCATGCTGACCAGATAGAACGGGATCTGGATGAAGACGATCGCGGTGACGACTTCACCGGCGAACAAGGCCCCCAGACACATGGGGCCCAGGCTCAGGAAGATCATCGCCGCCACCAGCCGCGGCGCGCCGTAGTTGCGAAAGCAGATGCCGCCGGCCATTGCGCCGCAGGACACCCCGGCCAGGGTTGCGGCCAGCCAGTCGTGATTGAGGAAGGTGATGAAGACACCGTAGCCCACGCTGAACGCCCAGAACAGGGCCAGCACGATATAGATGTCGGTATGGGTATTGCCGCCACGGGCGGCGTTGCGCAGGGCCGAGCGCAGAATGGTGACGCGTACCAGCGCCAGCGCGATTTCCAGGACCAGCCACGAAATGTAGAGCGGCTCGGGGCGCCGCCATGCCACCACGCCCGAGATCATCAAGGTATTGATGACGCCGCCGGCGAAGATGGGCAAGGTGCCGAACAGGCTGGCGATCAACGCGGCGCGGATATCCGCGGGGGTATCTTGCCCGGAATCCGTCAACCAACGGGTCAGCCGCCACTTGGGCAGGCTGAAGCTCAATCCTGTGTCCACACCGTCACGTCCAAAGCTGCCTGTCCTTATGCGATAGGCTGGCTGGCGTTATAGCAGGTATTTCAAGCCTTTAATATTGGCCGCAAGGGCAATACTGTCGTGATTTTAGGGGGGACAAATAGCCCCCTCTCCGCTTGTGGCATCAATGGCCGCGGTGGCCGCAAACCGCGCATTCGGGATCGCGCTGCACATTGACGCTGCGCCACTGCATCGTGCGCACGTCCAGCCACAGCAGGCGGCCCGACAGGCTTTCGCCCACACCGGCCAGCAGCTTCAGGGCCTCGGCGGCCTGCATGCTGCCGATGATGCCCACCACCGGCGCGAACACGCCCATGGTGGCGCAGTTCGCTTCTTCGACGTCGTCGGCTTCGGGAAACAGGCAGTGATAGCACGGCGCGTTGTCATCACGCAGGTCGTACACGCTGACCTGGCCGTCAAAGCGGATGGCGGCGCCCGACACCAGCGGCTTGCGATGCTGCACACAGGCGCGGTTGATTGCGTGGCGGGTGGTGAAGTTGTCGGTGCAGTCCAATACCAGATCGGCCTGCGCGACGGCGTCGGACAAGGCCTGGCCCTGCAGCCGCTCGATGCGGGCGTGCACGCGGGTCTGGGGATTGAACGCCGCCAGCATGTCGCGGCCGGACTCGGCCTTGGCGCGCCCCACGCTGGCGGTGGTATGGAGAATCTGGCGTTGCAGGTTGCTGAGCTCGACGACGTCGTCATCGGCCAGCGTGATGTCGCCCACACCGGCCGTAGCCAGATAAAGCGCGGCAGGCGAACCCAGTCCGCCTGCCCCGACGATAAGCACACGCGCCGCCAGCAGCTTTTCCTGCCCTTCTATGCCCAGCTCGTCGAGCAGGATATGGCGGGCGTAGCGCAGCAGTTGCTCGTCGTTCATTTGTCCTTGTTGGGCTCGACTCCGGTCGGCGTGATCTTCATGCGCTGGGCGCCGCCCGTGCCGGGCTTGGCGTCGGCCTTGGCTTGCGCCCGGGCCGAACCCTTCTGCACCGGCTTGCCGGCCAGCAGGTTCAGCGCCTGCTGCAGTTGGAAGTCGTCCTTACCGCCGAATTCGAACACCTTGGTCGGCACATCAACGTTGTCCTGGTCCGAGTTGGACTTCACTTCGTTGGACGTGCCCGGGTTGGACAGGTGGCGTTGCAGGTCGGCTTCGCGCGGCAGGCGGAACAGGTCGCCGTCGGCGGTGTCGGCCACGACGTAGTCGGGTTCGATACCCGTCGCCTGGATCGAACGGCCGCTGGGCGTGAAGTAACGCGACGTGGTGAGCTTGACCGCAGTGGTTTCCGACAGCGGCAGGATCACCTGCACCGAGCCCTTGCCGAAGGTGCGGTTGCCCAGCACCTTGGCACGCTTGTGGTCCTGCAGCGCGCCGGCGACGATTTCAGAGGCCGATGCCGAACCGACGTTGACCAGCACCACCATCGGCACGGTCTTGGTCCAGGCGGGCAGGCCCGACAGGTAGTTGCTTTCACCGCGGGCGTATTCCGACGGCGTCGCCAGGTACTTGTGGCGGGCATCGGGCGTGCGGCCGTCGGTCGAGACCACCAGGGCATCGGACGGCAGGAACGCGCCGGACACGCCGATGGCGCTGGTCAAGAGGCCGCCCGGGTCGTTGCGCAGGTCCAGCACCAGGCCCTTGGGGGCTTCCTTGGCGCCGAGGTCCTTGAGTTGCTTGGCCAGATCGACACCGGTCTTTTCCTGGAATTGGGCGATACGCACGTAGGCCACGCCGTTATCCAGCATCTTGCTGCGCACGCTGCGCACCTTGATGATGTCGCGCACGATCTTGAGCACGATCGGCTGGGGCCGGTCGGCGCGCATGATGGTCAGCGTGATGGGCGACTTGGGCGCGCCGCGCATGAGCTTGACGGCGTCGTTCAGCGTCATACCCTTGGTGGGCGTGTCGTCGATCTTGATGATGAGATCGCCTGCCATGACGCCGGCGCGGGCGGCCGGCGTGTCTTCGATGGGCGAGATGACCTTGACGAAGCCGTCTTCCGCACCGACCTCGATGCCCAGGCCGCCGAATTCACCCTGGGTGGCCGTCTGCATTTCGCGGAACGCGTCGGCATCCAGGTAGGCAGAGTGCGGATCCAGGTTCGAGACCATGCCGGAGATGGCATTGTCGATCAGGGTCTTGTCGTCGACGGACTCGACGTAGTTGTTCTTGATGGCGGCAAAGACGTTGCTCAGCTGCCTGAGCTCGTCCAGCGGCAATGGGCTGCCGCGCTGGGCGACAGCCGTCACGCCCACGCTGAGCAAGACACCTGCCACCGCACCGATGGCAATCAGACCGAAACCGCGAAACTTACGAGTGCTCATGCACACTTCCCGAATTTGTTTTCGCCGATGAGGGTTGGGCTTTACTGGGCCAGCCACTGGGCCGGATCCACAGGAGCGCCACGATGGCGAATTTCAAAGTATAGGCCGGATTCCACTTGGCCGCCGGTAGCCCCTACCGTAGCAATAGTATCCCCCGCCGCGACGGAATCGCCCACCCGTTTGAGCAGACTTTGGTTGTAAGCATAGACGGTCAGATATTGCTGCCCATGATCCACAATGATGAGGTTACCGAAACCGCGCAGCCAATCGGCGTAAACCACCGTGCCGGGGGCCACCACCTTGACGGGCGTGCCCTCGGCCGCGCGCAGCACCACGCCACGCCAGACACCGCCATCCGGGCGATCGACCCCGAACCGGCCCTGCACCTGTCCGCGCACCGGCGCGGCCAGGCCATGGCGCAGGCCATTGCCGCCGCCCACGGGCGCGGCGCGCTGGGTCGGCTGGGTTGAAGCCGTACGGGTTGGAGCGGCTTCTTCTTCAATGGGTTCCGCCTTTTTAGGGGGATCCGCGGGTTTTACCGGGGGCGGCGCCTCGGCCGGGCCGGTCAGGCGCGGGTGGCGTTGTTCAGCTGGCCGCAAGCCAGCCGCATCGGGATCGGCCACGGCGACCGGGCCGCGGGCCTGGCGCGACGCAGCCTCGACCTGTTCGCGCGCCTCGGCGGCTTCACGGGCCTCGCGTGCGTTGCGGTCTCGGCGGGCGTTGTCGGCCGTGGCGCTATCCGCGGCGGCCTTGCGATCGGCCTCCGCCTTCTTGCGGGCCTCTTCCGCGCGGCGGTCGGCTTCAGCCTTTTTGCGCGCCTCTTCGGCGCGCCGGGCTTCCTCGGCCCGGCGGACTTCTTCGGCGCGGCGCCGCGCTTCTTCCGCCTTGCGAGCCTCTTCGGCCTGCTTGACGATAGCCGCGTCCAGATCGGTGATCAGGCGCGACAGGCGCTGGTCGTCGCGCCCCAGCTTGTTGGCTTCGGCGCGTTGGGCGGCAATCTGCCCTTCCAGCTGCGCCAGCAGCGTGGCACGGGATTTTTGCTGAACGACCAGCGCGGCCTTTTGTTCGGAGGTCTCGGCCACGCCCTTTTCGATCTCGGCGCGGCGGGCGTCGGCGCGGCCCTGCAGGGCCGCCAGGCGATCGATGTCGGCCCGCAGCGCCTCGACGGCGCGGGCGCGCGCCTGCGACACATAGTCGAGATAGCCGAGGTTGCGGCCCAGCACCTGGGGATCGTCGCCCGACAGCAGCGCCGTCCAAGGCGACAGGCCGCTGGTGTACTGGGTGCGCAACTGGTCGGCCAGTTCCACGCGGCGCTTGGCCAGCACGGCCTGTTGCGCGGTGATCTGCTTTTCCAGGCCGGACAGGTCTGCCGTGGCCTGGCGGTTGGCGTCAGCCAGTTCCTTCAGACGCAGATTGATCTTGGAAATCGCGGATTCGGACTGCTTCAGCGCGTCGGCGGCTTCCTTGCGGGCCGCCTCGCGCGTATCGATATCTTTTTGCAGGTTCTCGATGCGATCGCGCAATTGAGCCTGCTGCTTCTCAGCCTCGGACTGGCGACCGGCGAGGTCATTGGGCGCGGCGTACGCCGACTGCGCTCCGCCGGCCAGCATGACCGCCAACAACAACCCCGCCATGCGCACCATGGATATCAGTCCTTCTTAGCCTTGCCTTGGGCCGCGACCGCGGCCATGGCCGCCTCGATCTCGGCGGCATCGCCCAGATAATAGTGGCGGATGGGACGCAGGTCATCATCCAGTTCATACACCAGCGGTTGGCCGGTGGGGATGTTCAGATTGACGATGTCGTCGTCCGACACGTTGTCCAGGTGCTTGATCAGGGCGCGCAGACTGTTGCCGTGGGCGGCGATCAGCACCTTGCGGCCGGCGCGGATGGCCGGGGCGATGGAGTCGTTCCAGAAGGGCAGCACGCGTTCCACGGTGTCTTTCAGGCACTCGGTGGCCGGCAACTGGTCGGCCGGGATCTTGGCGTAGCGGCTGTCGAAACGGGGGTGGCGCTCGTCGTCCAGCGACAGCGGATTGGGCGCGATCGCGTAGGCGCGGCGCCAGATCAGCACCTGCTCGTCGCCGTACTTGGCGGCCGTCTCGGCCTTGTTCAGACCCTGCAGGGCGCCGTAGTGACGCTCGTTCAGGCGCCAGGTCACGCCCACCGGGGTGTACATGGCATCCATGGCGTCCAGGGCGATCCACAGGGTGCGGATGGCCCGCTTGAGCACGGACGAATAGGCCAGGTCGAAGGTGTAGCCTTCTTTCTTGAGCAATTCGCCCGCCTTGCGGGCCTGTTCGCGGCCCGTGTCGGTCAGGTCGACGTCAGTCCAGCCGGTGAAACGGTTTTCCAGATTCCACTGGCTTTCGCCGTGGCGCATCAGAACGAGTTTATGCATGGTTTGGCACGCTTGTAACGCGGGTTAAAGTGAGGAACTGCGCTCATTTTATAATTGAGCGATTTTGCCCTTGATTTTGCCCCGGCGCACCCGTCGATTTCCCGGCGTGGCGCTTCAGGGTTCGCCTTTACCAGGCTAGACGCCGCACTTCAGGATGCCCCGTGGACCTTCTGCAATTCTTGCTCGATAAAAACAACATCTTCATTGTCGCCGTAACGGTCGTTTCCGGCGTCATGCTGGCCATTCCCGCCCTGCGCAAGGGCCGCACCGGCTCGGCCGTGAGCACCACGGAAGCCATCCAGATGGTCAATCAGCGCCAGGCCGTGTGGGTCGACGTGCGTCCGGCCGAACAGTTCCAGGCCGGCCACATCGCCCAGGCCCGCAGCCTGCCGGCCGCCGATCTGGAGCAAAAGGCCACCTCGCTGCCCAAGAACAAGCCGCTGGTCGTGGTTTGCGACAATGGCCGCGATTCGGCCCGCGCCGCCGCCAAGCTGCGCACCCAGGGTTTCGCCGACGTGGTGCCGCTCGAAGGCGGCATGCGCGCCTGGCTGGCAGCCAACCTGCCGGTCACCCAGAAGGGTTGAACCGGCGCACCGCGCCCCCACCTAACCGATAGAATCCGCCTGGAGCGCCTATGAATAAAGTTGTCATGTACAGCAAGGACTATTGTCCTTATTGCGCCCGCGCCAAGGCGTTGCTGGAGCAACGCGGCGTGACCGACCTGGAAATCATCCAGATCGACCGCGAACCCGGCCAGCGCGATCTCATGATCGAACGCACCGGCCGCCGCACCGTACCGCAGATCTTCATTGGCGATACGCATGTCGGCGGTTGCGACGACCTGATGGCCCTGGATCGCTCGGGTGGCCTCGCCCCCTTGCTCAACGGCTAGGCGCTCCTTCGGCTCATCGCCCCTTTTTGCCCTCTCCCACCAACGGAAACACTCATGGCTGATCAAGACCAAAACACCCAGCAAGAAGGCGGCAACGACGCGCCCTCGTTCAATCTGCAACGCGTCTACCTGAAAGACCTTTCGCTGGAAATGCCGAATGCGCCTCACGTCTTCCTGGAGCAAGAAGCGCCCCAGGTTGAAGTGAGCATCACCGTGGGCGGCCAGCGCCTGGCCGAAACCGTGTTCGAAACCACGGTCACGGTTACCGTCACCACCCGCGTCAACGACAAGGTCGTGTACCTGGTCGAAGGCACCCAGGCCGGCATCTTCGAAGCGTCCAACATCCCCGAAGAGCAGCTCGATCCGCTGCTGGGCATTGTTTGCCCGACGATGCTGTACCCGTACCTGCGCGCCAACATCGCCGATGCGATCACCCGCACCTCGATGCCGCCGCTGCACCTGACCGAAGTCAACTTCCAGGCCCTGTACGAACAACGCCTGGCCGAACTGCAGCAGCAGCAAAGCAGCGCCAACGGCACTGGCAGCGACTCGGGCATCATCCTGCCCGCCAGCGCCACCCGCCAATAAGGCACGCCGCGGCGCCCCATGAGCCAGCCCATTCCGTCCAGCCTACGCGTCGCCGTCCTGGGCGCGGGCAGCTGGGGCACCGCGCTGGCGGCGGCCGCAAGCCGCCGCCACCCCACCGTACTCTGGGCACGCGACCCGGCCCAGGCCGCCGATATGGCCGCCCGCCGCGAAAACGCGCGCTATCTGCCCAACATCGCCCTGCCGCAGGCGCTGGAGATCACGTCCGATCTGGACGCCACGCTGCGCAGCCTCGCGCAAGACGGCACCACACCGCTGATCGTGCTGGGCGTACCGATGGCTGGCCTGGCCGCCACGTGTGCCGAACTCGCGCACCGCCTGCCCGCCCTGGGCCTGCAAGACACCCCTATCGTCTGGACGTGCAAGGGCTTTGAAGCCGACACGGCCAGGCTGCCCCACGAAATCGTCCGCGAAGCCCTGCCCGGCGCCATTGGCGGCGCCCTGTCCGGCCCGTCCTTCGCCCGCGAGGTCGCCCAAGGACTGCCCGTTGCCCTGACCGTGGCCAGCGACAACGCGGCCCTGCGCGCCACCACCACCCGAGCCTTCCATGGCGCCGCGCTGCGCGTCTACGCCAGCAGCGACCTGGTCGGCGTGGAAGTGGGCGGCGCCCTCAAGAACGTCATCGCCGTCGCCTGCGGCATCGGCGACGGCCTGGCCCTGGGCACCAATGCCCGCGCCGCGCTCATTACGCGCGGCCTGGCTGAAATGACCCGCTTCGGCGTCGCGCTCGGCGCGCAGGCCGAGACCTTCGCCGGCCTGACCGGCCTGGGCGACCTGGTCCTGACCGCCACCGGCGACCTGTCGCGCAACCGCCGTGTCGGCCTGGAAATCGGCGCCGGCCGCAAAGTGGCCGACATCCTTGCCAGCGGCATCACCGCCGAAGGCGTGCGCTGCGCCCGGGCCGCGTTGGAGCGTGCCCGCGCCGTCCACGTCGAATTGCCGATCACCGAGGCCGTCTGCGCCGTGCTGTTCGACGGCGTCGCCCCCATGACCGCCGTATCCGCCCTGCTGGCCCGTGATGCCCGCGACGAACAAAGCGACGGCGGCGGCTGAACTCCCGCGCGCCGCCAGGCCCCCATCCCTGCCCCAAGAACAACACGACGCACGACACCCCAGGAGACACCTTTCATGACGCAAACCCGCAAATTCCGGGTCGGCCCCCTGCTGCGCGGCCTTTGCCTGAGCCTGGCGGCCATTCTGCCCGCCGCCGCCCACGCCGATTGGCCCGAGCGCCCCATCCACCTGGTGGTGCCCTTTCCGCCCGGCTCGTCGCCTGACATCCTGGCGCGCACGATCTCCGAACCGCTGGCGCAGGCGTTGGGACAACCCATCGTCATCGACAACAAGCCCGGCGCCGGCGGCAACATCGGCACCCGCATCGTGGCGCAGGCCAAGCCTGACGGCTACACGCTGCTCTACACCATCAACGGCCCGCTGGTCACCGCCCCGACGCTCTACAAGAAAACGCTGGGCTACGACCCCCTGCACGACCTGGCGCCCGTGACACTGGTCGGCACCAGCCCCAACGTGCTGGCCGTGCCCGGCAACCTGAGCAACGTCAACAACCTCCAGGACTTCGTCAAGATGGTCAAGGAGCACGGCAGCTCGCTGAACTACGGCTCCGTCGGCCCCGGCAGCTCGGCCCACCTGGCCATGGAAATGTTCAAGGAACGCGCCGGCATCGACATGGC
Organism: Achromobacter sp. ASV32; assembly: GCF_016428805.1. Classification (GTDB taxonomy): domain Bacteria; phylum Pseudomonadota; class Gammaproteobacteria; order Burkholderiales; family Burkholderiaceae_B; genus Achromobacter. The sequence goes on along the minus strand of NZ_JAELTJ010000064.1, from coordinate 22,258 downwards.
GCACATCCCCTACGCCGGTTTCCCGCAGGTCATCAGCGCCATCATCGGCGGCGACATCCAGGCCGGCTTCATGGTTCCTGCCATCGCCATCCCCCAGACCCGCGACGGCAAAGTCAAAGTCCTGGCCGTCACCAGCCTGCAACCCAGCGACACCCTGCCCGGCATCCCCACCATGGCCTCGCAGGGCTACCCCGACTTCGAAGCCATCTCCTGGAACGCCGTCCTGGCCCCCGCCGAAACCCCGATGCCGATCATCGAACGCCTGAACAGCGAACTGACCCGCATCATCAACAGCGACGCGGTCCGCAAGCAGATGGCCCTGCAATACTTCACCCCCGCCCCCTCCACCCCCGAAGCCCTGACCGTCCGCATCCAGGACGAAAAGGCCCGCTGGGACCAGGTCATCCAAAAACTGAACCTGTCGCTGGATTAAGGAAGAAACTGACGAGCCCTCTGCGCGCGATCACCCGCCCCCCCCAATAGCGCGCAGCGGCATCGGCACCCGCAAGACACCGCGTAAGCCGAGCAAGGCCGCCCGCGCGGCCGGCACGAGGCGGGCCCCGCAAACTCCTCCATATCCCCACCGCCGCTGGCCAACACGCCAAGCACACCACTCGTCCCAGCCCCCGCCAGTAAGGCACATCAAGAGCGCGTGACGGGGCAGGCGGGTGAGGGCGGGGCGTGTAGATGCGCCCGAGGGAATCGGAAGGCAGTCGCCGAAGGCGACAACGACGATGAGGAAGGGGCAGTCCGGAGCGAAGGCTCCGGACCGCAATCGTAGCCCCGCCCTCACCCGCCTGCCCCGTCACGCGCGGCTCAAGAACCACAACGCCCAAAAGAACCCAGAAACCCCAATAAATCCGCCAGAACTTAAACCCCCCCCTCGTACCCCTGCTGCCTCCAAGCCTCAAACACCGTAACCGCCACCGCATTGGAAAGATTCAAGCTCCGCTGCCCCGCCCGCATAGGCAACCGCAACCGCTGCTGCGGCGCGAACATCGCCTGATGTTCCTCGGACAACCCGGCGGTCTCCCGTCCGAACACAAACACATCCCCCGGCTCGAACCGGATATCCCCCACGCTACGCTGCGCCTGCGTGGTCAATGCGTAGATGTGCGACGGCGCCGCCCCGGTATCGGCCAGCGCCTCTTGCAAGGTATCGTGCACCCGCACCGGCTGCCACTCGTGATAGTCCAACCCCGCCCGCCGCATGCGGGCATCGTCCAGTTCGAACCCCAGCGGGCGCACCAGATGCAGCTGCGCGCCGGTATTGGCGCACAAGCGGATGGCATTGCCCGTATTGGGTGGGATCTCGGGACAGACGAGGATGACGTGGAACATGCGATGTGGCCGAAAAACGTTGAAGGACTTGCGGCCAACGCGGACCGCTCATAGCGGGATTGTCGCCGATTTGCGCTAGAGAACCTGAGGCGTGCGCGCCGCCACCAGCACCGTCACGCTGGCCGCGCCCGCCGCCAGCAACGCCCTGGCGGCAGCCTGCGCCGTGCTGCCGGTGGTCATGACATCGTCCACCAGCCCCACATGCCGTCCCGAGAGATCCTGCCGGCCATAAAACACCCCCGCCGCCCCACGCAACCGGGCCTGCCGCCCCAGCGCCGTCTGCCTGGCCGTGTCGCGCCGCCGTCCAAGCGCCCTGCACGTCAGAGGCAACGCCAACTGCGCCGCCAGACCCCGCGCGATCTCGGCCGCCGGGTTCATGCCACGGCGGCGCAGCGACGCCCGGCTGGACGGCACCGGAATCAACAGCATGTCTGGCGGCGTTGCGCCTTGCCGCCACACCGCCTGCGCCAGCAGACGCGCCAGCACCGGCGCCGCGCTGAGCCGCAACTGCGTCTTGAGCTGGCGGATCAGCGTATCGGCCGGAGGCGCGTAGTCAAACGCCGCGATGGTCCGCGCAAACGCCCACGGCGTCCCCAGACAGGCGGCGCAATGCGGCGCGGCCAGACCCAATCGCAGCGCGCAGCCAGGGCAGCGCGCGGTGGAAGGATCACTCGCCACGTCCGCCTCGCACCCCTGGCATAACCGGGCCCCCCGCACCCGCGCTCCGCACAGCGGGCAATCGCAAGGCACCTGAGCGAGCAGCCCCCGCCCCATGGCCAGTAGGGACAATCGGCGGCCACCGCCCGGATGCGCAATAATGTCTGTCATTCCCCAATGAAATCATGATCCGCCCGTGCCCCCCGGCCCGAGCGCGACCGAAATGTCTCTGCCCGCACCCGCCACCCCGCCCTCGCTTCCTCTCGTCGCCGCCGACGTGCCGCGGCAGTTCGCCCGCCGCGGCGATCTGTCCGACGCCCAGTTCCTGTATGGCGAGGTCGCCCGCCGCATGCTTGGCCGGCTGCAATACATCCGGGTGCATCCGCAGGCCTTGCTGGACGCAGGCTGCGGCGCCGGCGACAACCTGGCCCTGCTGCGCGAACGCTATGCCGACGCTGCCTACACCGGGCTGGATAACTGCGAGGCACTGCTGGGTATCGCCCGCAAGCGCCACACGCCGGGCGGGCTGTCCGCCTGGATCGGCAAGCTTGCCCGCCGCGGCCCGACTACCGAATTCGTCAATGCCGACCTGGCCGCAACCGGCCTGGCGCCCGAATCGCTCGAACTGGTGTGGTCGAACCTGGCCATGCACTGGCACCGGGAGCCCCACGCTGTCCTGGCCGAATGGCGCCGCATCCTGAAGGTGGGCGGTCTGGCGATGTTCTCCTGTCTGGGGCCGGCCACGCTGCGCGAACTGCGCCAGGCGCTGGACGACGCCGGCCTGCGCACCGCCACGCCGGCGTTCGTGGACATGCACGATTTCGGCGACCTGCTGGTGGAAAACGGCTTTGCGGACCCCGTGATGGACCAGGAAATCCTGACCCTGACCTACCGCAGCCCGGAAAAACTGTTGCAGGACGTGCGCGCCCTGGGCGGCAATCCCGCCGAAGGGCGCCGCGGCAGCCTGGTCGGACGTGCCTGGCGCGATCGCCTGTGCGCGGCGCTGGAAGCCCAACGCCGTCCGGATGGCGTCATCGCCCTGAGCATCGAAGTGGCCTATGGCCATGCTTGGCGCGCGGCATCACATCGCGGCAGCGCCGGAGAAACCCGGCTGTCGGTCAGCGCCATCGGCGGCCGCCAACGCGGCACGCCCTGAATGACGCCGTAAAAAAAGGCTGCCGTACTGGCAGCCTTTTTTCTCAGTGCAGCCGTTCCGGCAAAGGCACCGTCACCCCCGGTTCCGCCGCCGATAGCGGCTGCATGGGTTCGGAGTTGGCCCGGATGCGCCGCCGCAACACCGCGGTGGGTTCGGCCGGCGCGGCGGCCGGCGGCGCCTCGCCACGCCAGGCGTGCGACATCGATTCCACCACCAGTGGCAGGTCGCGCAGGCGATGGAACTGGCTGCGCAGCCAACGCGCATCGTTGCCGCTGCGCATGGCTTCGTCGCGCAGCGCGGCGATCATGTCGCCCGTGCCCAGCTCTTCGGCCACCGGCATCAGCCGCTGGAACAGCGCACGCAGATGGTCGATCAGGCGGGTACGCTGGCCGTCGGGCGTGACATAACTGCCCTGCAGGCCGAAGCGGCAGGCCTGGAAGTGGTTGCTGCGGTAGGACAGCCAGGCCTTGTCGCTGGGGTCGTCCTCGCGCATCAGCAGCACGGACAACGCCTGGGCGAATGCGGCGATCTGGCAGGCGCGCTCCACCGTCAGCGGCGTGTCGCACACGCGGATTTCCACGGTGCCGAATTCGGGCTTGGGACGGATGTCCCAGTACAGGTCCTTGATGCTCTCTGCCAGGCCGTAGGCACGCAGTTGCGACAGGTGGGCCTCGAACTGGTACCAGTCCTTGACCTCGGGCGGCATGTGGCCGGCCAGAGGGAAACTGTTGACCGCGTTCAGGCGCGAGCAGGAGAACAGCGTATCGACGCCTTCGCAGTAAGGCGACGAGGCCGACAACGCAATGAAGTGCGGCACAAAGGGCGACAGACGGCGCAGCAGCTTGATCGCGTCGTCACCGCTTTTCACGCCCAGGTGAATGTGCTGGCCGAACACCGTAAATTGACGCGCCAAGTAACCATACATTTCAGCCAGGTATTGGAAGCGCGGCGTATCGGAGATGGAGCGCTCTTGCCAGCGCATGAAGGGATGGGCGCCACCGCCCGCCACCGAAACACCGACGGCATCGGCCGCGTCAACCAGGGCGTCGCGCATCTCGCGCATTTCGGCCAGCAGGCCCATGGGGTGCTCGTGCACCGAGGAATTCAGTTCGATCATGGACCGCGTGATTTCCGGTTTGACGCGATCGGCGATGGGGTGGTTGGCCATTTGGGCCAGCAGTTCGTCTGATGCAGCGGTAAGGTCAAAACTGCGGGGGTCGATCAGTTGCAGCTCGAGTTCGATGCCCAGGGTGTTGGGGGCCGACGAAATGAACGGGATCTGTTCCATCTCGGACTCCTTCGAATGTGTGATGAGGGGGTGCGCCGTTCGACCTTGAAGCCCGGTAACTTCCCGGGGGGCGCTAGACGGCGGCTTGTGAACGCATAATAGCCGCATGTTTGTGGCAAAACGATTGAAAATCGTGACATTTGTGTGCAACATCGCGAAGCAATCGGTTTTGCCCTCTAAGGCAAAGTGAGCAAGCGCTCACAACCTAGAAATGGTGGGGCTTCCCGGCCGATGAAGCCCGAAATCGCAGTCTGGATGAGGGTTTTGACGCCGGGTGGGATAACCCTGATTCGGGTTATCCCTATATGAAATGCATGCGGCGACAGCCACTCCGCCACCGGGTTACCCAAGGCCGGGCAAGCCCCTGGCGGCAAGCAGCATACGCCGCGCGTGCGCTGCGGGGGAGGCCCTACTTGCGCCAGAAAATGGGCGTGAAGAGCACCAGGACCGTCAGAAGCTCCAACCGCCCGATCAGCATCGCGAAGGTGCAGACCCAGATCTGGAAGTCCGACAGCACCGCGAAATTGCCCATGGGGCCGACCGGGCCCAGGCCAGGACCGGTGTTGTTGACGCTGGCGAAAACGGCCGAGAATGCCGTGATCGGGTCCAGGCCGGACAGGAGCAGCAGGCTGGTGAAGACGGCGATGGACAGGCCATAGAACAGCATAAAGGCCAGCACCGACGACATGGTCCGGGATTCGACCGCGCGGCCGTTGATCCGGACCGGGCTGATCGCGTGGGGATGCAACATTGTTACCAACTCGTTGCGCGCCTGTTTGACCAGCAGGATTGCCCGGATCATCTTGATGCCGCCGCCGGTCGAGCCCGCCGACGTGGCAAAGCCCGACAGCAGCAGCATGGTCAGCGGCGCAAACAGCGGCCACTGGGCGAAGTCGGTATTGGCATAGCCTGTGGTGGTGGCCATGGAAATCGTATTGCACATGCCGTAGCGCAACGCTTCCAGGGGTTCCTGATAGACGCCCTTGAGGTACAGGAACACCGAAATCACCAGGCCCACGCCCAGCACCACCACCAGGTAGGGGATGGCCTCGGGGCAGCGCAGGTAGGCCCGCGGGCTGCGCTGGCGAAAGGCATTGAAGTGCGTGGCGAAGTTGATACCGGCGATCAGCATGAACACCATGGCGACGATTTCAACGGCCACCGAGTCGAAGTGCGCAAAACCGTCGTCCCAGGTGGAAAACCCGCCCAGACCCATGGTGGTGGCCATGTGGCACCAGGCCTCGAACCACGACAGGCCGACCGCCCGGTACGACAACAGGCACAGGATCGAAAAGGCGAAGTACACCGCGTACAGGGCCTTGGCCGTGCTGGCGATGCGCGGCGTCAGGCGTTCGTCCTTCATCGGGCCCGGCGTCTCGGCCCGTACCACCTGGTGGCCGCCCACCCCCAGCAACGGCAGAATCGCCACCGCCAACACCAGGATGCCCATGCCGCCCACCCAGACCAGGGTTGCGCGCCACAGGTTGATCGAAGGGGGCAACGCGTCCAGATTGGTCAGCACGGTGGCGCCGGTGGTGGTCAGCCCCGACATCGCCTCGAAATAGGCCCCGGTGAACGACAGCGGCAGGCCGGCCCGGTGGAAATAGATCAGCAGCGGGATGGCGGCCAACAGCGGCAGGCCGGCCCACACCGCCGACACCAGTACGAACCCGTCGCGGGGCCGCAGCTCGCTGCGCGCGCGCCGCGTCGTGGCGGCCAGGACGGCGCCGATGCCAATGGAGATCAGGAAGCCATGCAGGAAGGCGCCGCGCGCCGCGTCGCCGCCCCAATAGGCGACCACCAGCGGAATGAGCATGGTGAGGGCGAACATCACCATGGTCAGGCCCAGGATATGAAGGGTGGCCAGGACGCGCTTCATGGTAGTTATCCGGCCGCCCTCGACCCGCCGGACGGAGGCGTGCGCGTGTCCATCAGAAGAACGACGCCGACACTTGGAACAGCTTTTCCACGCGCGGCATCTGCTTGCGGGAAGGCACAAAAACGATGACGTGGTCGTCGGTTTCGATCACGGTATCGGCGTCGGGCAGGATGATTTCGTCTCCGCGCACCAGGGCGCCGATGCTGGCCCCCTTGGGCAGGCTGATGTCTCCCACGGGGCGCCCCACGACCTTGGAGGTGGAGCGGTCACCGTGCGCGATGGCCTCCAGCGCCTCGGCCACGCCCTGACGCAGGCGGTGCACGGCCGCCACGTCGCCCCGCCGCACGTGGCGCAGCAGTTCGCTCATGGTGGCCTGCGAAGGCGACACGGCGATGTCGATATGGCTGCCCTGCATCAATTCACCATAGGCCTGGCGGTTGATCAGCGCGATCACCTTGCGCGCGCCCAGCCGCTTGGCCAGCAACGACGACATGATGTTGTCTTCGTCGTCGCTGGTCAGGGCCAGCCAGGTATCCATGTCTTCGATGTTTTCGCGTTCGAGCAGGGCCTCGTCGGTGCCGCTGCCGTGCAGCACCAGTACGCTGTCGGGCAACTGGGTCGCCAGGTATTCGCAGCGTTTGAGATCGCGCTCGATGATGCGCACGCTGTAGTTTTCCTCGGCCAGCACGCGCGCCAGCCGCAGGCCGATGTTGCCGCCGCCCGCGATCATCACGCGGCGCACGGCCTTTTCGGCTTCGCGCAGCTGCCGCACGGCGCGCCGGGCGTGGCGCGTGTCCACCACCAGCACCACCTCGTCACCCGGCGCGATGACCGTGCCGGCCCCGGCCCGCAGCGGCCGGCCGCCGCGCAGCACGTCGATCACGCGCGCGGTCACATCGGGCCAGACCTCGCGCAGCTTGTCCACGGAGTGGTGCGCCATCGGACTGCCATGCCCCACCCTGACGGTCACGACGCTGACGCGGCCCTCGGCAAACTCCACCACCTGCAGCGCCTCGGGGAATTCGATCAGGCTGTGCAGATAGGTGGTGACACTGCGTTCGGGACTGATGATGGCGTCGATGCAGAAGCCCTCTTCGCTCATCAGCTCGGGATGCTCGGGGAATTCAGCCGAGCGGATGCGGGCGATGCGGCGCGGAATGTTGAACAGCTGGCGCGCGATCTTGCAGGCCACCATGTTGGCCGCGTCGGAGGCGGCGCAGGCGATCAGCAGGTCGGTATCGGCGGCGCCGGCCGCTTCCAGCACGGACACCTGCGAGCCGTCGCCATGGACGACCCGCAGGTCGAAGTGTTCTTGCAGGTACTGAAGCTGGGCCGGGTCCGAGTCGATGACCGTGATGTCGTTCTGCTCGGACACCAGGTTCTCGGCCACGCTGGTGCCTACGCGACCAGCGCCCATGATCAGGATCTTCATGCGCCCCGCTTACGGGCGGATTCGATGCCCAATTGCTTGAGCTTGCGGTAAAGGTGCGTGCGCTCCAGGCCGGTGCGCTCGGACACGCGCGTCATGCTGTGGCTTTCGCGGACCAGGTGGTATTCGAAGTAGATGCGTTCGAACTCGTCGCGCGCCTCACGCAGCGGCTGATCCAGCGAAATGCTGCCCAACTGGCCGTTGGCGGTGACCGGGACCTCGTTGGCCGGCGCGGTGGAAAGCACCGGCGGGTCGAGTTCGTCTTCGAGGGCCACGGTGGCGCTGCTGGCGGCCGGCGCCGCAGCGGGCGCCGGGTGCGGCGCGCGCCCCCGGGCCAGGCCCGCGGCCACGGTCTTGAGCAGACGCTGCAGCGTAATGGGTTTTTCCAGGAAGTCCATGGCGCCGATGCGCGTGGCTTCGACCGCGGTATCGATGGTGGCGTGGCCGCTCATCATGATGACCGGCATGTCCAGCAGGCCTTGCGAGCCCCATTCCTTGAGCAGGCTCACGCCATCGGTGTCGGGCATCCAGATGTCCAGCAACACCAGATCGGGACGCATGCGAAGGCGCGCGGCGCGCGCTTGCGCTGCGTTTTCGGCCAATTCGACCGTGTGTCCTTCGTCGTAAAGGATTTCCGACAAAAGCTCGCGAATACCGACTTCGTCGTCAACCACCAGAATTCTGGCCATAAAGCATCCACCTATTGCGTAGCCGCATTATCCTTTTCTTGCGCGGTCGCGTCCATAGTATCGGCCCCGGGTGCGAGCCGGGTCAACAAGATGGAAATCCGCGCGCCCCCTTCCTTGCGGTTCGCAAGGTCGATCCGACCGCCATGCTCTTCCACAATCTTGCGTACGATTGCCAATCCTAACCCAGTCCCGTGAGACTTGGTGGTTACGTACGGCTCGAAGGCGCGCTGCATGACCTGAGGCGGGAAGCCCGGGCCGGTGTCGGCGACCGTGAACCGCAGGGCCTGCTGGTCCGCGCGATCGGGCTGTTCGCTGCGCATCAGCTGCGTCGTGACGCTGACCCGGCCCTCGCCTCCCTTCTCGGCGATGGCGTCGCGGGCATTGGACAGCAGGTTGTGGATCACCTGGCGCAATTGGGTCGGGTCGCCTTCGATGGCCGGCAAGTCCGCGCCCAGGTTGACGTCCAGGTTCAGCGCCTTGCCGGCCAGGCGGGCGGGCGCCCCGCCCTCGGGGTCCCAGCCATACAGCGACAGCACGTCGGCCACCAGCGCATTGAAGTCGATGCGCTGCATCACCGCCGGCGGCGTGCGGGCGTACTCGCGGAAGTCGTCCACCATCTGCTTGAGCGAGGCCACCTGGTTGACGATGGTATTGGTCGACCGCTCGACGATCTGGGCCTCGGCGGGCTGCAGCTTGCCTTCCAGCTTCATGGCCAGGCGTTCGGCGGACAGCTGAATGGGCGTCAGGGGGTTCTTGATTTCGTGGGCGAGGCGGCGCGCCACCTCGCCCCAGGCGACCGTCCGGTTGGCCGAAATGACCTCGGTGATGTCGTCGAACACGACCAGATAGCCGTTGCCGCGCCCGTCCACCCGCAAATGGGTGCCACGCGCCAGCAGCGTCAGCGGCTGCTGCCCATTGGGCGTATCGCCCTGCTTGGGCGCAATCTCGAACTGCTGCTGCCAGTGCTGGCGCTCGGATCCGACGGCCGCATGGGTGGAAAAGGCCTGCCGAACGATGTTCGCAAATTCGAGCATGCCGTCCACGGTTTCCAGCGGCCGCCCGATCACGGACCGCAGATCGGCCTGCAAGATGGTCTGGGCGCCCTGGTTGACGGTCGTGACGCGGAACGACTCGTCAAACACCAGCACCCCGGAAGACAGGTTGGAAAGCACGCTTTCCAGGTAGACGTTGGAACGCTCGAGCTGCTGGCGGTTGCTTTCGACCATGCGGCGGGCCTCGTCGAGCTGGCGCGTCATGGCGTTGAAGGACCGGGTGAGCTGGCCCACTTCATCGCGCTCGGGCGGTTCGGGCAGCGGACGGTAGTCGCCCACGCCCACGGCCTGGGTACCGCCCGCCAGGCTGAGCAACGGGCGCACCAGCCGCTTGGACAGCGACAGCGCCACGGCGATGGCGCCAAACGCCGCCAGCAGCAGCGCCAGCGTCAGCGTGATGCCGTACAGCTTGCGCAGGCCCAGCCGCGACAAGGCCAGTTCCTGGTAGTCCCGAAAGCCCTGCTGCACCAGGTTGGCGTTGTGCGCGATCTGCTCGGGCACCGGCTGCAGCAGTTGCAGCCAGCGCGGCTCAGACGCGGCGCCCAGCAGATTGTCGTAGCGGTCCGGGCCGGTCAGGGGAATCACGACCCGCAGGTGCAGCCCGCTGTCCATGCCCGGCTTGACCGGATCATCGGCCTCGGCCGCTGAATAACCACGCGACAAGCGCAACTGATTCATCACGGTCGAGGGCGGCATGGCGGGCAGCAACTGGCCGTATTGGTTGGTCGAGAACGCCACCATGCGGCCGCTGCCGGTGAACACCATGGCTTCCTGCACGCCGTTGGCTTCGCGCAGGCGGGTCAGCGCCAGCGCCACGCCGGTGTCCGAATTGCGGTTCAGCTCCGCCGCCATGGAGCGCGCCCGCGCGTCCAGATCGGCCAGCAGGGAATCGAGCGCGGCCCGCCCCAGGTTCAGGCCGGCCTCCAGCGCGGTGTCGACCCGCACGTTGAACCAGGACTCGATCGAGCGCGACATGAACTGCACCGAGACCGTATAGATCAAGGCACCGGGCACCACACCGATCAGGGCGAACGCCAGCGAAAAGCGGGCCGTCAGCCGGGCGCCGAACTGCCGGCGCCGGATCTGCCGCGCCAGCCGCACCGTCAGCGCCACCACCCAGACAAACAGCGCCAGAGCGAAGATGCCGTTCAGCACCAGCAGGATGTCGTAATAGCGGGCAAAGCGCGAGGCATTGCCGGTGGACCACGCCAGCAAACCCAGCAATGCCAGGCCGCTTACGGCGCCGACCATCAGGGCCAGCCGAAGCAACAGCCTCATGAGGGGTCTTTCTCCTTGTCGCCCAGCGAGAACGAGAAGTCGGTCCAGGGCGTACCCTGGGCCCACGAACTGCTGTTCAGGGCATTGACCTGGAATGGCCGCGGCAGCAGCGAGGTATCCAGCCGCAGTCGCAATTGGCCGCCATAGACCACGCCCTCGTCGAAATCGTCGGCGTCGGCGACCGGCCAGTTGCGGACATGGCGGATGACGCTCATGGCGTCGTCCAGCGAGGCCACCGGGAAGGACAGTTCGCCCACCCCGGCCCGCCATTGTCGGGTCAAGGCGTTATAGATCACCCGCCAGGTGCGCGAGGTATCGACCAGGGATTTATTGAACCACCACCAGCGCTCGCGGGTAATGGTGACGTCGGCGGTGAAATACAGCGGCACGCCGCGCTGGGCGGCGTCTCGCAGTTGCTGGTTCAGCTCGAATTGGATATCGGCATCGATTTCAAGCTTGTCGCCGCGCACCACGGGTTCGACGCGCACGACTTTCGGTTCGGCCGCGTGCGCCTGGCCGACCGGCGCAAACGAAAGCAAGGCAGATACGAACAACAACCCCAGAAATACGCGTGAAATGATGGACATACGACACCGAAACCCCTGTCATGCCCCTATTCTTGGCGATTCACGACGCCTTGGCAAACAAGGCGTAGAAAAACCCGTCGTGTTGGTCCGCGGGTGTTGCATCGACAGCAACTGGCAGCAATTGGCCCGGGGCTTGCAGGCGCTGGGCGTCGGGATGGCGCTGCAGGAATTCCAGCGCCTGGCGCGCGCCCTCGATCGGGAACACCGAGCAAGTCACATAGAGCAGGCGGCCGCCGGGTGCCACGGTGGACCAGAGCGCGTCCAGGATCCGGGCCTGCAGCGTGGCCGTGCGGCGCACGTCGTTTTCGCGTCGCAGCCAGCGGATGTCCGGATGGCGCCGCACGATGCCCGAGGCCGTGCAGGGCACGTCCGCCAGCACCGCATCGAAGGGTTTGCCGTCCCACCAGGCGTCCAGGTCGGCGGCGTCCGCCGCCTGCAACCGCACGCGGTCGCCCGACAGGCCCAGGCGATCCAGGTTCTGGCCGACCCGCACCAGGCGGTCGGCGTCGGCGTCCAGCGCCAGCAGGTCGATATCCGCCAGCTCCAGCAGATGGGCGGTCTTGCCGCCCGGCGCCGAGCAGGCGTCCAGCACCCGCATGCCGTCGGCCGGCGCCAGCAGCTCGGCGGCTAACTGCGCGCCGGCATCCTGCACCGACCACCAGCCCTCGGCGAAGCCGGGCAATTGGGCCACGGGCCTGGGCGAAGCCAGCACTAGGCCGGCCACCCCCACGGGTTCGGCCGTCAGGCCGGCGGCCTGGAAGGCGGCCAGCACCTGCTCGCGGCTGGCGCGGCGGCGATTCACGCGCAGCGTCAACGGCGCAGGGACGTTGGCCGACTGCAGGATCTCCTGCCATTGCTGCGGGTAAGCCACGCGCAATTGCTTGACCCACCAGCCGGGATGGTTCCACTGGGCTTCCGGGCTGCCGGCCACCGCGGCGTCCAGCGCCGCCCGCTCACGCAGGAAACGGCGCAGGCAGGCGTTGAGCAAGCCCTTGAAGGAGGTCAGACTGCGGGTATTGGAAGCCGCGGTCACCGCCTGGTCCACCACCGTGTGCGGCGCATACACCGGCATGCCCGGCATGGCGGCCGCGGCGTCGCCTTCGGCCTTGAGCAGCGTCAGCGACACCAGCAACAGGGATTCGAACAGCACGTTGGGATAGCGCTGCACCAGTTCACGGCCGACCGCGTCGGCCCAGCCCAGATAGCGCATCGCGTGGAACGACACCGCCTGGGTGGCGGGCCGCAAGCCCGAATCGATATCGGCAAGCGCTTCGGTCAGCGACCGGCCGTCCAGGACTTCCTCGACCACCCCGGCAGTGGAAAGCAGGACGGACGAAAGCGGCGGGGCAAGATGGGGAGTGTCGGAACGGGTGGACATGGCAGGAAATCAGTCGATAAGACCGCTATGGTAGCCCGGCGCGGCCCGCCGCCCCGGCGCGGGCTCTGGTTGGACCGCCCCGCCGGCTGGCAACCAGGCGGTCCCGCGCGCTGGACAGAACCCTGCCACCCGCGTCACACTGGCCGCTCGCCACGGAGCCCGCCATGTCCACCGCCACGCTGCTGCTGTTCATCCTGGCCTCGGCCGTCGCCATCGTCACGCCGGGCCCGACGGTTCTGCTCGCCATGAGCAACGGCTCGCGCCACGGCGTACGCACCGCCTGCTGGGGCATGGGCGGCGCCATCATGGCGGATCTGATCCTGGTGGGGGCGGTGGCATCCGGGCTGGGCGTGGTGCTGGCCGCCTCCGAAGTCGCCTTCCATACCCTCAAATGGGCAGGCGCGGCCTATCTGGCCTACCTGGGCTGGAAGATGCTGCGGTCCGACTCGGCGCTTGTCATGCCCGCCGCCTCGCCGGATGCCGTCCGACCCACCGGCCTGAAGCTGGGCCTGCGCAGCTTCGTGGTGGCGGTCACCAACCCGAAGTTGCTGCTGTTCATGTCGGCCTTCCTGCCCCAATTCATCGACACCCAGGCCCCCCTGCTGCCGCAGTACCTGACCGTCGCCTGCGTGCTGGCCCTGATGAACCTGCTGACCATGCTGGCCTACGCCACCCTGGGCGCGCAGTTGGTGCGCGCCTTCCAGGGGTCTGGCCTGCGCTGGCTGAACCGCATCTGCGGCACGTTGATGATCGGCCTGGCCGGCACCTTGGCGCTGTACCGCCGCAGCGGGTCCTGAACGCTGGCGGCATGCCGCCGCCGCGCCGGATCAAACCGCTCACGACGGGCGTTGGTCCGAGATTTACCTCCCCTGAAAACCGCCTTGCAGCGGCCGTCGCCCTAGCGGCCCGCTATCTGCTGCCCCCCTGCACCGAAGCCGAAACCGGCTGCCTGGGATTTTCCCTAGCTCGGACAAGGCTGGCTTTCGAGTTAATCTATGGTTATACGTAAACCATAAGTTAACAACAGCGCCGCGACAGGTCCGAAGCCCGTCGACAGCGCCCTGGAGCAGGAGACAACCATGCACCGCCCCAAGCCAGACCTATTCCTGATCGCAGCCAGCCTGGTTGCTGTCGCGCTTCCCGTCATCGGCCTGGCCGCCTTCCCCGCTGCCGCCGAAGCGTTCGCCAGCACGTTGTTCGAGTTTTCAACGCGTGCCTTCGGCACCCTCGTCCTGGTGTTCGTCTTTGCCGCCGCACTGGCCGCGGCCTATCTCGCCTTCAGCAAGTACGGCAACATCCGGCTGGGCAGCGGCAAGCCGGAATACGCCACCGCTACCTGGGTATTCATGTTCATCTGTGCCGGCATGGGCTCGTCCACCCTGTACTGGGGCGTCATGGAATGGGCCTATTACTACCAGACCCCCGGGCTGCATCTGGCGGCGGGGTCGCGCGCCGCGCTGGAGTACAGCATCAGCTACTCCTTTTTCCATTGGGGCATCAGCGCCTGGGCGCTCTATGCCATCGCGTCGCTCGCCCTGGCCTATCACTTCCATGTCCGCAAGAAAAGCGGCTTGGGCATGGCCTCCATCGTCGAGGCTGTCACTGGCCTGCGCGCCAACGGCTGGGTCGGCCGCCTCGTGGACCTGATATTTGTCTTCACCATGTTCGGCGCCCTGACGGTATCGCTGGCGCTGACCGCCTCGACACTGACCCGGGGCCTGTCCGCGCTGACGGGCATGCCCGATACCTTCACCACCCAGTTCATCATCATTGCCGTCATCTCGGTGGTGTTCTCGCTCAGCTCGTACGTAGGCATCGACGGCGGCATGCAGCGCCTGAGCAAGATCGTGTGTATCGGTGCCCTCGCCTATTCCGCCGTCGTGCTCGTCGTCGGCCCCACCCAGTTCACGATCAACAACATCACCAACGGCCTGGGTCTCATGATCCAGAACTGGGTGCGCATGAGTCTGTTCACCGATCCTTCCGGCGATGGCGAATTCACGCGCAGCTGGACCGTGTTCTATTGGCTGTGGTGGATTTCCTATGCGCCGGGCGTCGCCATGTTCGTCACCCGGGTGTCGCGCGGCCGCAAAATGAAGGAAGTCATCGCCGCCCTGGTGCTGGGCGGCAGCGCGGGCTGCTGGTTCTTCTTCGGCGCGCTCGAAAGCTTCAGCATGCACCAGTACCTGACCCAGGCGGTCGACGTGCCCCACCTGTTGGCCGAACACAGCGGTGAAACCGCCGTGGTCACCCTGTTGACCAGCCTGCCCTGGGGCGGCGTGTTCCTGGCCGCGTTCCTCTTCATCATGGCCGTGTTCTGCGCCTCCCACATGGACGCGGTGGGCTACGCCGTCGCGGCCACCAGCACCCGCAACCTCAAAGAAGGGCAAGACCCCAGCCCCACCCTGCGACTGTTCTGGTGCGTGATGCTGGCGCTGCTGCCCCTGGCCATGTTGTTCGCGCACGTCTCCCTGAACACCATGAAAACGGCCGTTGTCCTGACCACCATCCCGTTCCTGCTGGTACTGGGAATCATGCTGTTCGGCCTGTTCCGCTGGTTGTCGCAGGACTATGGCGCCATGTCCGCGCAGCACATCGAAGAACAAGCGCGGCGCTTGGCCGATACCGAATCCGCGGACGCCATGGCTGCCGCCGCGCCCACCCCGCCGGGCGCCGTTCCCGCCACCAGAAACTGACTCCCGATCCACCGCCCCTGAACCTTTGGAGCCCTTCATGAACCCCAGCACCAACACCCTCGAACGCCTGCCCGCCGACTTCTGCGCCAATGCCGACGTCGCCCACACCATTCCCGCCAGCTACTACACCAGCGACGCCATCTACGAATACGAAAAAGAGAAGATCTTCGCCAATAGCTGGATCTGTGTCGGCCACTGCAGTGAAGTCGCCGAAAACAACGCCTACATCACTCGCGATGTCATCGGCGAAAGCATCATCGTCGTGCGTGGCCGAGACGGTGCCCTGCGCGCCTTCTTCAACGTCTGCCCCCATCGCGGCCACCAACTGCTGCAAGGCGATGGCAAGGCCAAGAACGTCATCACCTGCCCCTACCACGCCTGGACCTTCAAGCTCGACGGCGATCTGGCCCACGCCCGCAACTGCGACAACGTCATCGACTTCGACAAGGCCAACTCCAGCCTGGTCGGACTACGCGTCGAGGAATACGCCGGCTTCATCTTCATCAACATGAACGCCGAGGCCGGCAGCGTCGAAACGCAGCTGCCCGGCCTGCAAGACCGCCTGAACCAGGCCTGCCCGGTCATCAAGGACCTGCACCTGGCCGCGCGCTTCGTCACCGAAACGCCCGCCAACTGGAAGAGCATCGTCGACAACTACATGGAGTGCTACCACTGCGCGCCGGCCCATCCGGGTTTCGCCGACTCGGTCGACGTCGGCCAGTACACGCACACCATGCACGGCAACTGGAGCCTGCAGTTCGGCATCGCCAAGTCTTCGCCGAAGTCGTTCCAGTTCGACGACAGCGTCAAGGATCCTTCCTTCTCTGGCTTCTGGGCGTGGCCGTGCACCATGTTCAACGTGCCGCCGGGAGGCAACTTCATGACCGTCATCTACGAATTCCCGGCCAGCGCCGGCATCACCCTGCAGCACTACGACATCTACTTCTTGAACAAGGAACTGACGGACGAGCAGAAGTCCCTGATCGAGTGGTACCGCAATGTGTTCCGCCCCGAAGACCTGCGCCTGGTGGAAAGCGTGCAGAAGGGTCTGAAATCGCGGGGCTATCGCGGGCGCGGCCGGATCATGGTCGACCGCGAACGCAGCGGCCAGAGCGAACACGGCATTGCGCACTTCCACCACCTCGTGGCCCAAGCGCACCAGGACCGCGACTGACCTGTTCGCGTGCCCGCGGCGGCGTGCCGCCCGGGCACGCCACTTCCCTTACCGCCCAGGACTCCCATGCTCTCGACCGAACCTACCCTGTTTCACCAGCAGGCCTTTCTTGCCGGCCGCTGGTGCGACGCCGACGACCACGGCACCGTCACGGTTTCCGACCCCGCCACCGGCCAGACCATCGGCCATGTGCCCGACATGGGCGAAGCCGAAACCCGGCGCGCCATCGCCGCCGCCCACACCGCGCTGCCGGCCTGGCGCGCCCGTCCGGCGCAAGAGCGCTCGCAGATCCTGCGCCGCTGGTTCGAGCTGATGATCCGGCACGAAAACGAACTGGCTCGCCTGATGACCCGGGAACAGGGCAAGCCGCTGGCCGAGGCGCTGGGCGAAATCCGCTACGCCGCATCCTTCCTGGAATGGTTCGCCGAAGAAGGCAAGCGCGTCTACGGTGAACTGATCCCGGCCCCGCGGGCTGATCGCCGCCTGATGGTGATGCGCCAAGGCATCGGCGTCTGCGCAGCGATCACGCCTTGGAATTTCCCCGCCGCGATGATCACCCGCAAAGTCGCACCCGCCCTCGCCGCCGGCTGCACCCTGGTGCTCAAGCCCGCCAACGAAACCCCTTTTTCCGCGCTGGCGCTGGTCGAATTGGCCATCCAGGCGGGCGTGCCCGACGGCGTTTTCAACGTCGTCACCGGCAACGCCATCGCCATCGGCGGCGAACTGACCCGCCATCCCGACGTGCGCAAGCTCAGCTTCACCGGGTCCACGGCGGTCGGCAGGCTGCTGATGGCGCAATGCGCGCCCACCATCAAGAAAATGTCGCTGGAACTGGGCGGCAACGCGCCATTCATTGTCTTCGACGACGCCGACCTGGACGAAGCGGTGGAAGGCGCCATCGCCGCCAAGTACCGCAATGCCGGCCAGACCTGCGTCTGCGTCAATCGCATCTACGTGCAAGACGCCGTGTACGAAGCGTTCGCCACCCGCTTTGCCGCCCAGGCCGCCACGCTGCGCGTCGGCCCTGGCGACCAAGCCGATAGCCAGATCGGCCCCTTGATCACGCCCAAGGCCCTGACCCAGGTGCGGGCGCTGATCGACGACGCTCGCGCCCAGGGCGCGCGCGTGCTGGCGGGCGGCGAACCGCATGCGCTGGGCGGCACCTTCATGGCGCCCACCGTGCTGGCGGATGTACGGCCGGGCATGCGGGTGCTGCGTGAAGAAATCTTCGGCCCCGTGGCGCCGCTGGTGCGCTTCCAGGACGAGCAGGATGTCATCCGGCAAGCCAACGATACCGAGTTCGGTCTGGCCGCGTACTTCTATACCCGCGATGCCCGCCGCGTATGGCGGGTGGCCGAGCAGCTCGAGTACGGCATGGTCGGCATCAACACCGGAATGATCTCGAACGAAGTCGCGCCGTTCGGCGGCGTCAAGCAATCGGGGCTGGGCCGCGAAGGGTCGCGTCATGGCATCGAAGACTACCTGGAAATGAAATATGTATGCCAGGCCGTCTAAGGCTTGCGCAGAGATGACGTATGACTAAATCCCACGAGAAAATCGACGTTCGTGTCACGGGTGTCGAACAAGCCAGCGCGCGGGTCAAGCGCTTTACCCTCGAACGCCTGGATGGCACACCGTTGCCGCCTTTCAGCGGCGGCAGCCACGTCATTGTGCAGATGTGCGATGCCCGGGGAAACCGGTACAGCAACGCCTATTCGCTGATGAGCGACCCGGCCGACACCCGTCGCTACCAGATCGGGGTGCGATTGGAAGAACAGTCGCGCGGCGGCTCGGCATTCATGCACGAGCAGGTGCGCCCAGGCAGCGAACTGGTCATCACCGCGCCCAACAACCTCTTCGCGCTGCATGACAGCCCGGGGCGCCACATCATGGTGGCCGGCGGCATCGGCATTACGCCGTTCCTGGCCCAGCTTCCCGAGCTGCACCGCCGCGCGGCAAGCTATGAGCTGCACTACGCCTATCGCGCGCCGGAGCATGCCGCGTTCCGCGATGACCTGCTCGCCAGTCCGTACGCCGCCCATGTGCATTTCCACGTCGACAGCCAAGGCGAAAAGCTGGATCTCGTCCGCCTGGCACAAGACCTGCGCGAACCCGACCATCTCTATGTATGCGGTCCCAAGCCGCTGATCGATGCCGTCATCTGCGCGGCCAACGCGGCCGGCGTTGCGCCCGGCCGCGTTCACTGGGAGCAGTTCGCCGCCACGCCGGCAGCCGGCGGTGCGTTTACCGTCGTGTTGGCCCGCTCGGGCACCGAGCTGCGGGTCGAAGCCGGCGCCAGCATCCTGCAGGCGATCGAAAAATCCAACGCCGCCGACGTTGAATGCCTCTGCCGCGAAGGCGTGTGCGGCACCTGCGAGACACGCATCCTGGCGGGGCAGGCCGAGCACTTCGACCAGTATCTCAGTGACGAAGAAAAAGCCGCGCAACAAACCATGATGATCTGCGTATCGAGAGCACGCGGCGACCGCCTCGTGCTCGACCTGTAAACCAGGCTCCTCCCCCCCTTGTCAACACGCCCGCTTGCCGACCGGCAAGCGGCGGGGGCCCCGTCTTGCCCAGCCAAAGTGAACAATGATGAAACAGCCGATCTGCATGTTGCTCGTGGGTGCCGCCTTCCTGGCCGCGCCTGCCTGGCCGCACACGTCGCCGGCGGCACCGGACGTCGCTGCCGGCCTTGTCCAGGATTCGCACCTGGACCTGCTGCTGCGCAATCTCTACTGGAACCACGATCGCAAACAGGGCCAGCCCGACAACCGCGAGTGGGGACAGGGGCTGCGGCTGGCATTTCGCTCAGGCTATACGCCCGGGCCCCTGGGGCTGGGCCTGGACCTGAACGCCTATGGCATCGTCAACCTGGGCGGCCGCCGCGAATACCAGGGCCGGGCCGGCGTGCTGGTGCCTGATGGCAGGGGCGGCGTGCATGACGAGTCCAGCACCGCCGAGGGGGCGGTCAAGCTCAAGGGCTATGCCAGCGAACTGCGCTACGGCAACAACCTGCGGCCTTACAACCCGGTTTTCGCGCCAGCCGATACCAGGCTTTTGCCCGCGTCGGCCACGGGCCTGTGGTTGACCAGCCAACCGCGCCCGGACCTGTTCCTGGAAGCGGGCCGCATGACCCGAGCGCGCGACTTCAACCAGGTCAGCCACGATGGCCGCTTCTATGCGTCATATGCCGGCGTCAGCACGGACCAGGTGGTGTTCCTGGGCGGTCGCCACGACCTGGACGAAGCCACCCGGCTGACCGCCTATGGCAGCGAATTCCGGGATATCTGGAAACAGCTCTACCTCGCGGCCGGCCATACCTTGGTCATGCCGGGCGGGAATGCGTTGAACCTGGACCTGTCGGCCTACCGCTCCCTGGATAGCGGCGCCAAGCGCGCTGGCGACATTGACGTCACCGCCTGGGGCCTGGCGCTGTCCTACACCGCTGGCGCCCATACCTTCAAGGTGGCGCGGCAACAGGTGCATGGCGACCAACCGATGGATTACCTGGGCATGGGGCCCGGCACGTATCACGACTCGATATTCCTGCCGAACTCGTCGCAGCTCGCCGACTTCAATGGCCCGCGGGAAAAGTCGTGGGGATTTTTCTACGCGCTGGACCTGGGCAAACTCGGTGGCGCCCGCCTGCCCGGCGCCAGTGTGCAGATGCGCTACGTGCGCGGTTCCGGCGCCAACGGCAACCATCTCGCCCCTGGCAGCCCCTATGCCTTTTATGCCGCCAACGAAAAGCACTGGGAAAGCGATATCGACCTGCGCTATGTGGTGCAGTCTGGCAGCGCGCGCAATCTGTCGATGCGTCTGCGCTATGCCATGCACCGCATGACGCAAGGCACCTCGGGCGCGTCGTCCAACCAATTTCGCCTGATTGTCGAATACCCGCTGCCTATATTCTGAATGCGTAAAGACGCCAACACCATGTACTTGAAATGCCTTTATCAGCTGCTAGCGCATAGCATTTTCACTGTCAATAGAAGACGCTGCATTATGGGACCCTCAGCTATACTGACCGCTGGCCGGGGACAGCAGAGTCATGACGGAAAACAGCTTCGCACTTCACCTCAAAGAATTATTAGAACACCGCAAACTCTCCTTGCAGTCCGTCGCCAACGCTTTGAACGTCTCGCGCACGGCCGTGCATAAATGGACCCGTGGCGGCGAAATCGACTACGGCAACCTGCGCAAGCTGGCACAGATGCTGGACGTCAATTGGATCTGGCTGCGCTACGGTGAAGAAGCCCTGCGCGACGTCCAGCAGACCGAAGTCGTCGAACTCCCCATGACGGAAGTGCGCCGCCGCTACACGGCCGAGATCATGGAAAACGAAGCCCGCATGAAACTGGCGCAGGAAAACGCCCGTATCGTGACCTGGGAATGGAATTGGCTGACCGACGCGGTGTCCTATTCCGCGAACGTCGAGGACGTCTACGGCTGGCCGGTACGCCGCAACGAGGACTTCTGGATCCACGTCGTGCCCGAGGACGTTGAAGCGTTGCAGCGCATCTACCGCAAATGCATGGAAGACGGCAGCAGCTACGAATACGACTTCCGGATCATCCAACGCGATGGTGCGGTCCGGTGGATCACGTCGCGCGGCGCATCACTGCGCGACAGTGCCGGACGGCTGGTGAAGATGATCGGCATCAGCATGGAAAGCACCGACCGCAAGCTGGCCGAAGAAAAACTGCGCCGCAGCGAAGAGCGCTTTCGCACCTTCTTCGAACAGGCCGGCGTGGCCATGGCCTGGCTGGACCTGGATGGCCGCTGGCTGCGAGTCAACCCGCCCTTGTGCGCCCTGCTCGGGTACGACGCGGCGGAACTTTCGGGGCAGACCTTCCAGGCGCTCACGCACCCCGACGACCTGCCCGCCAACCTGCAGACCCTATCCCGTCTGCTCAAGGGCGAGATCACCGAAAGCGTGATGGAAAAGCGGCTGCGCCGCCAGGACGGCAGCTATACCTGGGTCCGCGTGCATGCCGCGTTGCAGCGCGACCAGGCCGATGACGCGCAAGGGCGCATTCTGTGCGTCTACAACGATGTCAGCGACTATCGCCAGGAAGCCGATGCGTTGCGGCAGCGGATTCACGCGCTGGAACAACAGGTCGACAAGGCCGGCAAGAAGAACCGCTAGGCGCTCCGCGCCGCGACGCTGCCGCGGTCGGAACGACCGCGAATCACGGCAAAGCGCCCCCAGGGCCTGGCAGTGAAGCTGCCTCGGACGCCTACTGTGCCGACGTCACAGGCATCCCTGCCGGCCCATCGATGAACTCGATGGCTTCGCGCAGCGCGTTGCCAACAGGCTGGGATGACAGGAATGCGATGTCTCCGTCGTCCGCGGCGATCATGGCCTGGACGATGCCCATGCCGATCGCGCCGCCCAACCCCGCCTGCATGGGCGACACGCCGGGCATCGGCGTCGCAGCCATTTGCGCCGGCAACGTTGCCGACAGATCCTGCAGCGCCTTGTCCTTGGCCTCGGCCCCGCTGGGCAAGTCGGCCGCCGCACGGGCCTGGTCCAATGCCGAGGCCTGGCGGGCGTTTTCCGCGGCCATCTGATCGGGCGGCAGATACGCGGTCTGCGTGCGCGGGCTCAAGAAGCCCTTGGCGGGAAGCGCCGTATTCCTGGGCACAAA
>NZ_JAELTJ010000634.1 GCF_016428805.1 Achromobacter sp. ASV32 | reverse complement strand
CTCTACAAGCGCGTCGCACAAGAATTTGTGCGTAAGGAGGTCAATTACCCTGGCCACAGCAACGAGTCTCTTGGAGCCTTCTATAAAGTTCTGTCTGGCAACTTTGATGATTGTGTTGATGAGCTTGTTCCTGTTCATGCCAGGGCCGGAATGCAGCTCATGTCAACCGAAGTCCCGGCGGGTTCGGGTCGTGATGCTATGGAAGGACTTGACAAATGGAGGGAGACTGTTTCCTTGGTTTTGAGCAACAGAAGCAAGGACGACATACAAGGACTGCATGCACTGGGAAAACTCTTATCAAGCTATGGCAGGGCTGAAGCGGCACAAATATGCTTTATATTTAGCAGGGCGGTTTCCGTTTTTGGGGGTTTTGACGACCCGAACGCCGACTTTGTGCTGCTCGGCGCAGACCATCACAAAC
>NZ_JAELTJ010000633.1 GCF_016428805.1 Achromobacter sp. ASV32 | reverse complement strand
CCCCCCCCCCCCCCCCCCCCCCCCCCCCCCCCCCCCCCCCCCCCCCCCCCCACACCCCCACAACCGCATCGTCGTCGGCAGCGTCAGATGTGTATAAGAGACAGCGCTTATACTGAGCAAAACAGAAGAGTCCTTCCATATGATATGTGTTAGCTAACGTAGCGGTAGAATTACATTTGACCGCTCGTAATGGCGAGTGTATTATACAGACTATACGTTGTATACGATATCGCCATTTCTCACCCATATCTCGCAGTGAAACTGCTATGTAGCCAGCTCAGGTCTGAACATACATAGGCCAATGTTAGAACGTTATTTCTTAGCCGCTGGGATTTCCATTGAACACGACATCTCTTGTTGTGCCAGAAGGAACGTTCCTGATAGCGTCCTTGGTAGCAAGAGTTTTGATGCGGTTGCATAC
>NZ_JAELTJ010000632.1 GCF_016428805.1 Achromobacter sp. ASV32 | reverse complement strand
GCCGAGCACTCTGACAAGAGAACAAAGCAAATAGGGCCAATGGAGATGTCGTAGAAAAAGTTCCAGACAAGCATAAGCACAGACTCGGCCCATATTGCGCCCCTGGGTCGCCCAGGGATGCAATCTAGCACACCAATAATAAACTGCAACAGGGCAAGTATCGCAAGACCGATAACAAATAACGGCCGGCGACCAATCCTAACCATACACCCCCAAGACACCAATACTCCGACAAAACCAACAGCTGTCAAGATTAACTTGTGCTCCTAGACCACTCCACAAAGGACAAACGACGATAACTCACCCAAAAAGCCTACGCTCATATTGAACGCCTCGTCAGTTGGTAACCCAGCCTCCTGGAAGAAAACGGTACCAAAATTGATAAGGTAGATGCCGGATAACACTAGCGTGCAATATACACC
>NZ_JAELTJ010000631.1 GCF_016428805.1 Achromobacter sp. ASV32 | reverse complement strand
GCCATACCTTGTCGGTCTCAATTGTGGCAATTTCCTCGTCTTGCTCAACGAAATCGCCAATAGACTTGGTGAATTGTTTCAAGGTTCCCTCAGAAATAGACTCTGCCATCTGCGGCACCTGCACGACTTTGTCCGCATAGCTGCGTATTTGCAGCATGCTAGGAAACGTAGCCAATGGGTTATGGCCACGGTTCTGGCGCCGGCAAAGAGGCGCCATCCGCGCAGCGGTTGCAATTACCCTTCGCGACAGCATGGTTGAGATTGTTACTCTCGAGTGTAAAAACCTGGTCTGCTATTAGATTCGTAGTTGCATGTCTCATCAGCCAACAAAACTCGCAGTGCTTATTGTCAATTGGCGACTATGACGGCCGGAAAAAGCGTTCTGATCTCCAAGGGGGCGCTGGTGACGTGTTAGAAAAAAG
>NZ_JAELTJ010000630.1 GCF_016428805.1 Achromobacter sp. ASV32 | reverse complement strand
GCCGGCAAGAGAGCAGCGGGAGCAGATTGGCTTTGCTTCGTCGCATTTGAGATGACGAGCTCTAAATCCAAGGAGTTAGTCGATGCAGTGCAAGAACAGGGAGGTGAATATACCGGCATGTTAGGCACCCTGTCCTGTTCTTCGGTGCCCATCTCCTCTTCCTCGGTACAAGACTGCCGTTGCGGTCCTTTGCAAAGCGATGCGCTTCATCATGTCCTGAGCTTGGTGGTGAGCTCAAAGAGTTATTCCTGGACTTGAAGCCAGAGTCGGACCTGCTGGCGGCGGCAGCAGGACACATTGTATTCCAGAAACAACAACATGAACGTGGCCGTCTTCAAGATAAGCAGCTTGCATAAAACTCGACAGACAAAGAAGGTTTTAAATCCATAGACTTGAAGTTTCCAAACCGGGCTGAATCTACT
>NZ_JAELTJ010000629.1 GCF_016428805.1 Achromobacter sp. ASV32 | reverse complement strand
ATACGTCATACGATTTGCGGGACCGTGCCAGAATGTACCGAGCACTGCTGGCAGTGCCTCAGCTCGCGACGCTGATGCTCCTGGCACCAAAGCCAGCACCGCAGGCGCCTAGCCCTTCAGAGTCAAGAAGGGGATTCTTGCTGGGATCTTCGACGCTGGTGCTCGAAGGAGGTGGTGGATTGCATGGCCTCAGCGGTTATGAGCCATTACCAGACTGGGTTGAGGCTGGGAACGAGCCCGATCCCAAGCTCCGCGAGCAAGAGGGCGGTGGTGGCTCTTCACGATATGAGACGGACAGGACTGTTACCCCTGCCGGCGAGAAACTCGACGAAGCGGTTAGGGCGGCGCCGAGCAAATCCAATGGTGAAGGGTTAGGAACCAAGACGTTGGATGACTGGCTTGCTGAAGGCGATGAGGAAGAT
>NZ_JAELTJ010000628.1 GCF_016428805.1 Achromobacter sp. ASV32 | reverse complement strand
CAGAAGCACAACAGAAGCAAGTCTCGATACCAAGTCAGTTACAGATTGCACATCAGCATCCCCGTTTAATATGTGAAGCATCGTCCGTGCTATTTCCAAAGCCAAGACGTATATAGCTATATTTCAGCCTTATTCGCCGACCCAACCCATTGAATGAGCTCCTCAACAGCCTTTTGCATCTGGTTCGTTCCCTCTTCAATAACTGCTGTCAATGGTATCTTGCCTGCTTTTTCTCGCTGCACCCTGGTATAGTGCGAGTTCATGGCGTCATTTATATTGCACTTGACAATACCTCTGGCAATGCAATTCTTGAAATGCTCTTCCTTGAACTCGTTCGCGCCATGGAGTACGAGGTTTACCCTGCCATTGGTTGCAGCATGTATGCTCTCGAGCCGATCATAATCTAGCTTTGGCCCTCTAAC
>NZ_JAELTJ010000627.1 GCF_016428805.1 Achromobacter sp. ASV32 | reverse complement strand
AGCTGGAGACAAGAAATTTGCATTCAATTTGCAAGACACCGGTTTTGGCAGCCAATATGCTCTCCTCTAGCTTTCATCATGTCTTCAAAAACGTGGCTCTTCTTTGCCTAAGCATGGCGACCTTGCCGGCTACATTGGCCGTCATCTTGTTAATTTCACTTTACAATCGTCTATCAGCAAAATCATGGCGTACAGAGAGCCCCAGACAACGGAAGAGAATTCTCGTTACCGGCGTCTCCATGTCAAAAGGTCTTAGCATTGCACGACTTTTTCACCAAAAGGGCCACTACGTGATTGGCGCAGACGTTGATCGAATGGCTTGCGCTCGAGTGTCGAGAGCTATTAAGAAATTCTATCACCTTCCGCAGCCTGTTGGATCGCCAGAATCTGGACATTCACATTATGTGAATAGCCTTGTAAAC
>NZ_JAELTJ010000626.1 GCF_016428805.1 Achromobacter sp. ASV32 | reverse complement strand
GCGCCAGGGTTATGCTCGCTCTTGGGACCGTTATCGTCCAGAGCGCCTGTGCCGGGGAAGAAGTTGTTGGGATCATACTTGTGGAAGGATACTGTCATGACGCGGTCTGTTGAGAAGAAGGCTTCTTCCACACCGTCGCCGTGGTGCACGTCAATGTCAATGTAGAGGACGCGTGGGTAGTATCGTAGTAGCTGCAGAATTGCGACAACAATATCGTTAATGTAGCAGAACCCTGATGCCTCTGCCTTTTTTGCATGGTGCAAACCGCCACCCCAGGCAATCGCAATATCAGATTGCTTGGTGCAGAGCTTGCGGGCAGCATCTAGTGCGCCGCCCGCAGACATGGAGCAGTAGTCGTATAACTGTCTCTTATACACATCTGACGCTGCCGACGACGATGCGGTTGTGTGGAGATAGGGGGT
>NZ_JAELTJ010000625.1 GCF_016428805.1 Achromobacter sp. ASV32 | reverse complement strand
CCTCAGAGTAACCCTCGTCAGGCTGGTGGACTGGCGAGAAGGGATCCATGACGGCGTGAGGCGTACCGTCATTGGTTATGGCGGTATTAGCGGCTAACCTGGGCGATGAGACTTTGCAGGTCTACAAGCGAAAAAAGAATCGTGGCGGCGGTTTAAGGTTGAGTGAGGAGCACGGTGCGTGGCTTGGGAGGCCTGGGCTGGCGTCCAATGCAACAAAGACAACGAGGTTTCCAGCAACAGTCGTCGTAAAAGACGCAAGTGGTTGGAGCCTTTTGTAAGATAAAGTACCGCGTATCTTGGGAAGCCCATGCGCAGGCCGCAAAGAAGCCTGGCCAGAGTCTGTGTCGGCCGTGGATGATTTGTTGATCGAGTGGTGATGCTGCGATGCGGGCGGCGGCGGCGGCTGTCTGTACTACTAAGCAA